>JAAVEM010000016.1 GCA_014801235.1 Bacteroides sp.
AGCCGGGTAGAGTGAGCGAAAGCGAACTCTGCCCGGTATAGGTCGAAAATACCTCACGCTCTGCAAAGAGCGTCCCCTGAATCAAAGACGGATTGGCGGGGATGTTTTAGGGGGCACTCTTTCAGAGTGCGATTTTCTGTGGGGTGCATGTTCCGGGCACGGCTCATTTCATTCGCCGTACCCGGTTATCCATATGGCAAGCCTTTACAGGCTTGATTTGGATGGTGGCATTTGGGGATTTTTGAGAGGTTAAGGTCATTAGGGTCGTTAAGGGGTTTAATGGTGTGTTTGGTGACATGGCACGCCATGTCCGTACGGTTTTTGTCATGGAGTTGTTGAAGCCTATGACGGGGACGGGGTGATTAGAGAATTTGAGATTTAATGTCGAGAGGTGGATAATTAATTCAAAGACTGTTGGGTTTGTTCAATGAATTTCCTGAAATTTTGAATATCGTTATCGTTGGGAATGCCTGTGTCATAATGTTTCTGACACCATCATTCATGTAGGCGGAAAGTTTGATACTTTAATTAATTTCGCCTCTATAAATATTTTTATCAGCCTAAAAGAACGTCAAGCATCATCATCAACATGAATCCGAAAGCAAAACCTATTGTCCCCATATTTGAATGCTTGCCTTCCTGTGTCTCAGGGATTAGTTCTTCGACGACAACATACATCATGGCTCCTGCGGCAAAAGACAACATATATGGTAAAACTGGAATTACTATTGAGGCAAGAATAATGGTCAATATTGCTCCTATCGGCTCAACGACTCCGCTAAGCGTCCCGATGAGAAAAGATTTCCATCGGGAATTTCCAACACTACGCAATGGCATCGAAACAATAGCTCCTTCAGGAAAGTTCTGTATTGCAATACCCACTGACAACGCAAGGGCGCCAGCCATAGACATGTAGGAATTATGCTCCATCGCACCAGCCAATGCCACCCCGACAGCCATGCCTTCAGGGAGATTATGCAGCGTTATGGCAAATACAAGTTTAGCAGTTTTTGAAAGGTGTGATTTAGGTCCTTCACTCTCATTGCTGTCAATATGCTGATGCGGTATAATGTAGTCAAGCAACAGAAGAAACGATATGCCCAGCGAAAAGCCTATGATAGCCGGCACAATGCTCATTATTCCTTCTTTTCCCGTCATTTCGATGGAAGGAATAAGCAATGACCATACGGATGCCGCGACCATCACTCCGGCGGCAAAACCGGTAAGTGCCTTTTGCAATAACGGCGCTATGCTGTTCCTAACCAGAAACACGCAAGCCGCCCCCAAAGCTGTGCCTAAAAAGGGCAATAGTATACCAATACACAAGCCATTCATATATTATATTTTTTTGCAAGACGCATCGTCTTATTGTGATTCAAATAGAACTATGACTTCTCAATATATATAACAATAGCCGATAGGAAATTTCTGCATATCGGCTAAATTATTTTCATCGCGCTATCAGAGCTGAGTGAGCAACCAGTTCTGTTCACCAAGTTTTTCAATCAGTTCAATTGTATCTTCGCTCCAGTATTGGTCTTCTTCCTCATCCTTGAGATAAGCTTTCATTATGTCGTAGGTTGTTGGATCGTCGTGCAGCGTTGCGAGGCATTTACGATTTTGAATTTTCAGGGCATACGGTGGATCTTTTCTATAGATTTATAAAATTAGTCACTGAATATTTGTCACGGATTGTCAAGCAAATATCGGGTCAAACGGTGAAAAATCACATAGACAGGCTGCTTATCATGGAAGCCTCATTTCTGTTGAGAAGCACCGAAGAACCGATTGCCAATAAACGCTTAATTTACACTGTATTATAATTCAATCAATCAAGATTGAATGAAATTTTTGTTATCGAGCGAGGATACATGCGTATATAGAAGTTTAAGACTATCAGATGTCTCGGGTTGAAAGTGTGATGGTTCCGAGACATTGCATTTAGGGGCTTTATGCGGTAGAATATTATGAAATAGTCATAATTAAGTGGTATCTTTGCAGTAAATTATAGTTTTACAAAAATGAAATCACTTGTTAAACCAATCCTATTTATCATAGCAGCTGTTTCTGCAAACGGACTATGCGCCCAAACAGCACAGTCTGACGAGATGGCTTACCGGATTAAAGACGAGGCGTTCAATCGCTCTCAAGTAGAAGAAATCGCATCTTTCATGACCGACGAACTCGGACCGCGTCTTGCGGCATCAAAGATGAAGCTCCGCGCGGAAAAACTTGTGCTTGCCAAACTTGATTCGCTTGGCTTGGAAAATCCTAAAGCTGAATTCGCCATTGAATTTGATAAAGGCGGATGGGACAACGAGCGCAATTATGTGGCAATGACCGCACCTTATTATTGCAGTTTCGCCGCTAATCCAAAGGCATGGTCAGGGAGCACAAAAGGTCTCGTAAAAGGCAAATGCGTGATTCTCGAAATCAATGACACAGCCGACATCAAAAAATATGAGGGAAAGCTCAAAAATAAAATCGTGCTGATGCCGGAAAGACAGAAATATGAACTTTCATTCCGCCCGATGGCAAGCCGTTACACTGATGAACAGTTGCAGAAAATGGCTGAAGACACACGCCCTTACGCTCCATGGGGCGGTTCACGCGGCTCCCGCGCGGCTGACAATAAAATCAAGGCGGCAACCGACTCGCTATTGAAAATGGAACAACCGCTCGCCATCATTTCAGGCGACGGCACTTTCAACATTCCGGGTTCGAGAGGTGTCAACTATAAGGCAGGAGATCCCGAGCCTATCACCGAAATCGTGCTTCCTATCGAGGATCACGGCAGAATGATACGCCTGCTCAAAGCCGGAGAGGATGTCGAGATGGAATTAGACATCAGAAACACCTTTACCGACAATCAAAAAATCAATAACATAATCGTTGACATTCCCGGCACCGATCCTAAGCTCAAAAACGAAGTGGTATTGATCGGGGCGCATCTTGATTCATGGCATGGGGGCACAGGCGGCGCCGACAACGCTTCGGGCTGCATCACCATGATGGAGGCGATGAGAGTACTAAAGTCGCTCGACATCAAACCGCGACGCACAATAAGACTCGCACTGTGGGGCGGAGAAGAACAGGGACTCTATGGCTCTCGCGGCTATGCCAAAAACCGCCTCTATGACAGCGAAGCCAAGAAGAAGCAGAAAGACTATGACAATTTCGCTCTCTACCTTAACATGGACTTCGGTTCAGGACGATTCAAAGGAGTTTACATGGAGGAGAATGACATGGCTTATCCCTTCTTCGACGCATGGAAAAAACCGATTGCTTCTCTTGGATTCAACACTTTGTCGCCACGCAAGGTGGGAAGCACCGACCATGTGAGCTTCTCGCGCCTTGGGCTGCCAGCCTATCAGTTCATTCAGGATCCTCTTGACTATTTCCGCGCTTATCACACAACAATGGACACTTATGAACGCCTGTCGCTCGATGATTTGAAAGTGAACTCGGCAATAGTGGCTTGGCTCGCTTATTGTGCCGCAATGGATGACAACCGTATTCCCGTAAAGCCGGGCTATCCCGAGGCTGCCGCCAAATAATCAAGGGGGCTCCATCCCCCTTGCTTTGCAATTTCTGAATAATATTTGTATCTTTGCATATATTAAACAGAACTTATGACAGGGTATACAATATTTCGCCTTTCATGTCTCACCGCCCTATGGCTGATTCTCTGCTATCTGATGATTGCCGGTCGCGGCGTGACAGCCTGGACGCTGTTTGTAATAGTTGTTTCAGGAGGCGTGGTATTTATACCGCTGTATAAAAAATACATCCGTGACGGCAATGGAAAACGAAGAAAATAAACATAGCGTTCCATATCCTCTCCTCAGCAAAATAGATTCACCATCCGATTTGCGGAAACTGAAGGTAGAACAGCTGCCGGAGGTGTGCGCCGAGATACGCGAATTTCTGATAGCCTCGCTGTCAAATAATCCCGGACACTTCGCGTCAAGCATGGGAGCGGTCGAACTGACCGTGGCGTTGCACTATGTATTCAATACCCCTTATGACCGTATAGTGTGGGACGTGGGGCATCAAGCCTACGGGCATAAACTTCTGACAGGACGACGCGACCGCTTCCACACCAACCGAAAGTACGGAGGCTTAAGCGGCTTCCCAAATCCGGATGAAAGCGAATATGACACCTTTATTGCCGGACACGCGTCAAACTCCATTTCAGCGGCATTGGGAATGTCGGTAGCTTCAAGCCTCAACAACGAGACTCCCCGACGCAATGTAGTCGCCGTGATAGGCGACGCGTCAATTAGCGGAGGTCTCGCATTTGAAGGGCTCAACAACGCCAACACCACCCCAAACAATCTGCTCATTATCCTCAATGACAACGATATGTCGATTGACCATAATGTGGGGGCGCTCAATTCATATCTCACCAATCTAAACACCACCAAGGGCTACAACAAGTTCAGACTCAATATATATAAAATACTTAGGAAGCTCCATCTCGTCACAGAACGGCAACGCGGATTTATCCTTAGATTCAACAACAGCCTGAAATCGTTGCTGGGAAGGCATCAGAATATCTTTGAGGGATTGAACATAAGATATTTCGGTCCATTTGACGGTCACGATATTGAAAAAATCGTTCGCGTTCTAAATGATATCAAGGACATGAACGGTCCGCGCCTGCTTCACCTACGCACCATAAAGGGAAAAGGGTTTGGTCCCGCTGAGAATGACCCGGCGCAGTGGCATGCTCCCGGCAAGTTTGACCCGGAGACCGGGGAGAAGAAAAAGGAACCAAGCAACGGATGCGCCAAGTATCAGGACGTTTTCGGCGAAACCATCCTTGAACTCGCGCGCAATAATGACCGCATTATAGGCATAACGGCGGCAATGCCTTCAGGAACCTCAATGAGCATACTCCAGGCTGCAATGCCCGAGCGAGTCTTTGACGTAGGCATTTCAGAAGGACACGCCATCACTTTTGCAGGAGGCTTGGCTAAGGACGGCTTCCTCCCCTATTGCGCCATATATTCTTCATTTCTCCAACGCGGATATGACCAAATCATCAATGATGTGGCGATAATGAATCTTCCTGTCACGCTATGTATCGACCGTGCCGGAATAGTGGGCGAAGACGGCGTGACGCATCACGGTGTATTTGACCTCTCCTATCTGCGCATCATTCCCAACATGATCATAGCGGCTCCGAAAGACGAGGAGACATTGCGCGACTTGCTCTACACTTCACAGGCGGAACCACACGGTCCGTTTGCCATCAGATATCCGCGCGGAAAGGGCAACAACCAGAACTGGCGCACACCCATGAAGAAAATCGCAATCGGAAAGGGCAGAAAGATGCAGGACGGCAACGATGTTGTGGTGCTTTCACTGGGCACCATAGGAAATATAGTCGAGAAAGCGTTACGCCGAGCCGTCGACGAAAATATCAGCGCAGCATGGTATGACATGGTGTTCCTCAAACCGCTGGATTGCGAATTGCTCAGGGAAGCCGCCGAGAAAGGAGCGCCGATCATTACCGTAGAAGACGGGGTGAAGGATGGCGGATTTGGCTCGGCTGTTACTGAATGGCTCAACGACAACGGATATACCAACCGGATAGTCAGAATGGGCGTTCCCGACAAATTTGTGGCGCATGGAAGGGTTCCCGAACTCATGAGCGAATGTTTCATGGATGAAGAGGCGATTTATCAAACTATTTTAGCAACAACTCAAAACAGGGAAAAATGAGAATAGTAATCGCCGGAGCCGGAGAAGTGGGCACGCATCTTGCCAAGCTCCTATCTCGAGAAGAGCAGGACATCATTGTCATTGATCCCGACAACTATCGCCTTGCCAATCTTGACGCCAACTACAACCTGATGACGCTGAAAGGCAACCCGATTTCATTTAAGGACCTTCGTCAAGCAGGCGTAGAAAAATGTGACCTTTTCATTGCCGTAACACCCGAGGAGACTCAAAATATACTTGCGTGCTCAATAGCAAGCAGCATAGGGGCGCAACGGACCGTGGCGCGCATCGACAACTATGAGTTCATGTCGGACGAGCATCAGGAATACTTCACCCGCATGGGGGTCAACGCTCTGATTTATCCCGAGCTGCTCGCCGCGCAGGAAATATACACGGCGCTACACCGCACATGGGTACGCCAATGGTTTGAACTGCATGACGGCGAGATAGTGATTCTCGGCGTGAAGCTCCGAAACAACGCTCAAATCATCGGAATGCAGCTTAAAGAGTTTGCCCAAATAAAGCACAACTTCCACGTGGCGGCAATCAAACGACGCCATGAAACCATCATTCCGCGAGGCGACGACGTGATAAAAGAGAGCGACATCCTCTATTTCGCCACACGGAAAGATCATGTCGACGAGCTGATTGAACTTTGCGGCAAAAAGACACGCAAAATCAAGAAAATCATCATTATGGGCGGAAGCCGCATCGCAGTCCGTTTAGCAGCTCTCGCCGGTAATGAATATGACATAAAAATCATTGACAACGATATTGACGCTTGCCGCTTGCTGCCCGAAGGATGCCCTTATTGCGACATAATTCATGGTGACGCGCGCGACATCGACGTTTTGCGCGAAGAGGGTATAAACGATACCGACGCATTCATCGCTTTAAGCAGCAGCAGCGAAACAAATATCCTTGCCTGTCTCACGGCGAAAGAGTTTGGCGTGGCAAAAAGCATTGCCGAAGTCGAGGATGTACAGTTCATTTCAGAAGCTGAGGGACTGAACATCGGAACGATCATCAATAAAAAACTGCTTGCTTCAAGCAAGATTTTCCAACTGCTGCTCGACACCGACTCCAATACATCAAAGTGTCTTGCGCTTGCCGATGCCGAAGTGGCGGAAATCGAAGCGAAACCCGGAAGTAAAATCACCCGCGCGGCGGTAAGAAACCTGTCACTGCCGCGAGGAATGACAATCGCCGCGCTCATCCGCGACGGCAAGGGTATGCTCGTGGGAGGTAACACTGTGGTGCAACCTGGCGACCATGTGGTGGTGTTCTGCCTATCGGGCTCGATACACAAAGTGGAAAAACTTTTCAATTAAACATGTCATCATTTTCCAATACACAGCGTGTTAATTTCCCGATGCTTTTAAAGGTACTGGGATGGCTTCTGATTATTGAATCAATGTTCATGGCAGTGCCTTTGCTCACGTGCGCCATATACCGCGAACATGATTTCTGGGCATTCCTGATAGCGCTTGCCGTGACCCTCTGCTCGGGCATGCTGATGACATTCTGCATTCGCCCCACCCACTCGGGAATGGCAAAGCGCGAGGGATTTCTGCTCACTGCTTTAGTGTGGGTGGTATTCTCCTTTTTCGGGCTCATTCCGTTCTTGCTTTGCGACATGCCGCTGAGATTCACCGACGCTTTTTTTGAGACGATGTCGGGATTCACCACCACCGGAGCGAGCATATATACCGACATCGATTCGCTGTCGCACGGCATAAACATGTGGCGCTGTCTCACTCAATGGCTCGGCGGCATGGGAATCATTCTCTTTACTTTGGCTGTGTTGCCGATGCTCAATCATTCGGGAGGAATGCAGATGTTCAACGCCGAAGTGACCGGTATCACTCATGAAAAGTTGCGCCCACGAATAAGCCAGACCGCGAAAAGCCTGTGGATGATTTATTTTGTGCTGACAGCCTTGGTGTGCGGACTTCTATGGATTGGACCGATGAATCTTTTCGACAGTCTTTGCCATGCATTTTCAACCATGTCGACAGGCGGATTTTCGACACGCACCGCAAGTATAGGCGCCTGGGAAAGCAATTATGTGAAAATCATACTCACTATTTTCATGTTTTTGGGAGGCGTAAACTTCGCGCTCATATATAAAGCGACCCATAGCAACTGGAAAAGCCTGCTCCATAATGACACTTTCATGGCATACATTAAGCTCATCATTGTCGCCTATCTGGCTGTTCTCTTAGTGATATGCCACACCGGAAGCGCTTTCAGTTTCTCACGATTCATCATTGACCCGCTATTTCAAATCGTCACGACAATAACATCTACGGGACTCACTGTTGCCGACTTCGAGACTCTCGGGTCATTTGTGATATCCGTTTTGCTCATACTCATGTTTTTCGGAGCCTGCGCAGGGTCAACCAGCGGCGGCGCCAAGATAGACCGTCTGCTGTTTCTCCTGAAAAACACCAACAATGAGCTCTACCGATCCCTTCACCCCAATGCAATACGTTCGGTGAGAATCAACGGGAATGTGGTTTCGCCGGATATAGTTGAAAAGGTTATCGCATTCCTGTGTATATATGTGATGGTGATTACTGTAGGAGGTATCGCATTGTCGGCTTGCGGCATGACGTTGGTTGATGCGTTTTTCAATTCATTTTCTTGCGTTTCCAACACAGGGCTCGTTTCCGACACCGGCAACACGGGGGGGCTGCAGGTCATCCCCGACATTTGCAAGTGGATTTTATCGATGCTCATGCTCACCGGCAGATTGGAACTATTTACCGTTCTGATTCTGTTCACTCGCGCTTTCTGGGACAAATAAAAGTAACTGTAGGTCCATCAGGCATTAAAATTGGTCTAGCAAGGACTAATGCAGATTGCCAGAAAGAGATAGCCGAACTTCACATTTCATGTCCTGTATTAATTGACATCTGCTCGCTGCCCAAGTACCCGATACTATTTATATGGGAAGATATATGGGTATTGGCACAATGTGCAAACATTTAGCTGATTAGCTCAATTGGTTCGATCCCAATACATCCTACAATTTTACTTCTTAATGATTAAATAGTTCATTAGGAAATTCCATTTATAATAACTATCTTTAATGTCAAATTAAATTTGAATAATTATGGCAAACAAATTCATTAAGAAGAACGGAAAATATTATAGAATCAATTCAGACAATACTCAAACAGAAGTATAGCTTAAAGATGGATATTTCCATTGGACATAGCCAGATAAAATCAAAGTAAGAGCTAAGCTTGACAACAATCTTACCGACATGGACAAAGCTGATTCTCTATGGGATAAAATGAAATAGGGATTTAGAAACTATGGACATTATTCCTCAATGGCAGAAAACTCTTCAGCTTATACGGCATCCGGTTGGCATTACAACCAAGATGGAACTTTCACAAATAAAGAGACCAAAGGCACCGAACAACTTCGCAACACTAATGCAGCCATAGGAGCGGCAGCGTCAGCGTTATATGCGGCACCTCTATTTGCTCCCGGCACAGCAGGAGGATATGCATTAGGTAATGCCGCAGGTTCAATGGCTATAGGTACAGCTTTAGAAGAAGGACAGAGAGCCATTACAGGTCAATCTACCGGTGACATTGTGTCAGGTAAATTGCAAGAATATGGCGTACCCACACTAATTGCTGATATGGCAAGACCAGAGTATTATATCAATCCTACTGGAGCTGTTGCTAAAAGTGTTTGGAATATGGGAAGTAGAGCTGCTAAAAGAACTACTCCTAAGCGTATTTCTAATAATTCAAGCTTTGGGGCTTTTGGAACTGCTAAAACTAGTGAAGTAGCAAAAGATGCTTTTATTGATAATCCTGTAGCTCTTCATATGAGTAGGATTGAAAATGGAGGCTGGGATAAGCTTGTTAGGATGCATAAAGATCTTGGTTATGATGGTAGAGCATATTATGATTATGCTAATGGCTGGTCCGCTGATTATTTAGCAAAATCTCCAAGAATTTCTGTCTATAGTCCAGAATATAATTATAGAATTCCCGTAAATGGTAAAGTTAATGAAAGTCCTTTAGCTTTTTATAAAGCATTGGAAGGCATGGGAGGAGGAATAGCTGAATATTCTTCTGGCAATGTAGGAGTATCTAAGAAATTAATGGAAAAATTTGGATTATTAGGTGGTAGGTAGTAGCAAGCTATAGTATCTCATGAAATAGATCATGCATTACACATTCCATTAGATAAACCTGGCATTAACGAAGGATTTGATTTCAGCAAACTATCTCCTCAGACGAGAGCTTATTTTGAAAAAGCTAATGGCTCTGACGTAGCTGCAAGAGGTTCTTAGATTAAAGATTGGCTTGGATTTAATAGAGCTGATCAAGAAATTACAGAAGCTCAGTTAAAAGCGGCTGCAAAGTATTATGTTAATCAGACTGGAATTGATAATAATATGACTGAATTATTTAATTCTATAGTTGATTGGAAAGCTGCTGCTAAGTGGTTCAGTGATAATGCTACAGCCATAGGCTGGTTAGGAATTGGAACTTATATGTATAATCAAACGAATAAAGATAATGAAAAGACAAGCACCAATAGCCAGTGAGAATCCTAATAATCCTTTTACATGGGATGACATAGAACAATGGTTTAAACCTGTTGACTATTCTCCTTATTATGAAATATTAAATCTTAACGAAGATTGTACTAAAGAAGACTTAGAAAAAGCGTATAAGAAAGTAAGAATAAAATATCATCCAGACAGACTTGATGGAGATAAGGAGAAGTTTGAACAAACGACAGAAGCTTACTTAAAACTTAAGGAATTACTTCGGTACTAAACTGCCTAAAACTTATAAAAATATGTATCTTTTACAAAAAAGATAGTGTAGCATCAATACACTCATCTAAGTAATCTACCGCACAGTGATGCAATACGGTGAGTAAAAAAGATACATATTATTCATAAATAACTCATGCGCATGAGTAATCCTGTTCTTGCCTGTCTGAACAGGTTCTGAGCTATAAATGACAGGTTACGAAAGCCTAGATAACCTCTTGTATGGGGAATTAGAATTTAAAGAATCCTTCACCGTACACTAACTGATATGATTAAAAATGAAATGATAAAATGGCGACACCCCTCCCCCGGAATACCGCCATCTCTGTGCTGAGTATTATATTATTTATCAGCAGGGACTGATTTAGCCTTAAAGGATATCGGTAACGTGTATAATACATTCACCGGCTTATCATTGATTGTGCCCGGTTCAAAATGAATAGGTTTGACGGCATCGATAGCTGCCTGATCCAATTCGGGCGATACGCTTTTTACAACTTCTATGTCGCCGATTGAACCTGTCGAGGTTACTACAAACCGCAAGATAACACGTCCCTGCGCATCGGTCGAAGGATATTTAAGATTTTTCATCACCGCCTCCATCAATTCTTTAGGTCCACCTGGATATTGGGGCATCTTCCCTACGGCGGTAAAAACCTTTTCATTCAATTCGGCATCTGTAAATTTCCTCGCTTTAGGGGCTCCGCCCAAAGAAAAGGCTATAGGCAACACATACCCGACATTTACAGATTTTCCATTGATTGTGCCCGGAATCATTTTCGGAATCGACTTTACGACTCTCACCGCCTCGGCGTCAAGCAACGGATGGCAACTGCGCAAAATTTCGGTCTCGCCGATGGAACCGTCTTTCTTTACAATGAAACGCACTATCACCCTGCCTTGTATAGAGTCGTCTTTCGCCTTTTCAGGATATCTCAACGAGGTCCCGATAAAACGCATCAGTTCGCCTTCTCCACCGGGATATCGGGGCATTTCCTCAACTTGAGTATAGACTTTATCGTCCGAGTCATCGGACTTGGACTCAGACTCAGGTTGTACCGACTCACTTTTCTCCACACGCGCCGACTCGGCATAAACGTGAGAATTGCCCGAGCTGTCAGTTTCAATGCGGGAATTATTAAGGGAAATGACAAAATCAGGCTTGGCGCCATCAACTTCTGTCGCCCCTCCTACATCGTTTGTCCGATTGGTTTGGCGGTCAATAGAAAAATCAGTAACTTTGGCATCAGCAATCTCGTCGAGAGCCGAAGCCACACTTTGGGTTGATAACAGCACGGCGCTCATTGCGATTGCCGGCACGGCTGCCGCGGCTATCCAGCGGCGACCGGGAGACGTTCTTTTTCGTAACATCATTTTAATACGTTTAGATAAGTTAGAATGATCAAGGCTGTTGGCAATGGACGGGAATCTGGAGCCAACCGCCTTTTTTATTAGCAATAATTGATAGTCGCGAGCATCAAAACCCTGACGAAGCACCGCCTCGTCAGTTTCATATTCATGCACCGAGGCGAGCTCGTCGCGCATCAGCCATGTGACGGGATTATACCACGCAAGGATGGACACACACTCGGCAAGCATCAGGTCAAGAGAATGGCAGCGTTCAAGATGCGCCGACTCATGCGCAATTATCGCCTCAGCTCCGTCATTGTAATCTTTGCGTGAAATAACGATGCGGTTACCCCAGCTGAACGGGGCAACGCTGTCGCAGTCGTGAACAAGCAATTTCCAGCGCAATCCATCGTCAATGACCTCACAACGCTTAAACAAGCGGCACATCCTGACGACGATGACCAGCTCCCGAACTATAAAGAACAGCAGTCCGGCAGCATAAACCATAATTGCCGCCATTATCCACCACGGAGTTTCTGAAACAGCCCCCACAATATAATCAGGCATGATTTCATCATAGGCAGGAAGCTCCAGAGAGACATCGGCAACTGAAGTAGACCATGACAAATCTATATCATAGAGAAACGGAATCAATAAAGCTATCAGGTAGCATGAAAGGATAACTTTTCGGGTGAATGAATGAAACGTGCAGTTACCCAGCCCCAACCTGACGATGAAATAGAGCGGAATGAGAATAATTCCCACGATAATGGAATAAACCAGCAAAGCTCCCATAATCATTCCTGCTTTTTATTGTTTTCAACTTCATCGATGAGCCTCTTGAGTTCATCAATAGAAATATCCTCGTCTCTCACAAAAGATGACACGACGCCGAGATAAGAATTTTTGAAAAACCTTGACACAATCGATTTCATCGACTTCAATCCCATTTCAGAAGCGCTTACAACCGCATGATAGCGATAGGTCTTTCCAAATGCCTCATGTCCAAGATAACCCTTTTCTTCCAATCCTCGAACTATGGTAGATATTGTATTGAAGTGAGGTTTCGGATCGTCATAAAATTCAAGAATATCTTTAACAAACAGTTTTCCATGCTGCCAAAAATAATTCATTATTTCCTCTTCCTTTGCTGTCAATTCTTTCATTTCCGTTTACTTAAAATTTCATCAAAAATTCTTTTAGCCTTACCGTCACGATACCCGATAGTGCTGAGCGCTAACTTTCTGTCGGGTCCGAATATAAAAAGATGTGGAATGGTATTCACAGAATATTTCAGACATGCTTCGCTTTCTCTGCCTCCGGGACCTACCCACACAACTGGAAACGCTCCATTGGCTCCACGCTTTACCATCTCATATTCCTCCCGGTGCTCGTCAATCGAACATCCCACAATGGCAATTTTGTCACTATAGTCAAGATTAGCAATCTCGTTTTTCATCATTATGCAGGGACCGCATCCTCTCTGAGTGAATATAACCGCAATATAATCCTTCTTCAAATCGCTCAATTTGAAAGGGATTCCGTCGAGATCTCCCTCTATGTCATAATCGGCGAGACTATCCCCTATTTCAATCTGCTTGTTACTCAAGTAACGGCGGAGCACCTCTCCATAATAGCAATTCCTGAACTCAGGATTCAAGCCGTCATATACCGTTTTCATCCACTCTTTCGGGAATCTCTTCATTACCCCTATAGCGCGCCACAATCCGAAATAAGTGTTGGGATGCTCCATGGCATACGCAACTATCATCGAATCGCATTCACGGGTCACTTGACGGACTTTCAATATCAGCTGCCGCTCCCGTGGAGTTCCATAGGCGTCAGCCAACGAATCTCTCATTCGATTCTCCTCTGCCCATTTATCGGAAACCGCTTCGGACCATGAGTTCATATCGGCACTCCACGGCGCGCCTTCAAATTTAACCTTATTGCAGTTAAACTGGCTGATGTCGCCTGTCACCTTTTCGTGATAACCGTTTTGTCCCATGAGCCATATATTGCGGTAACCGGGAGAAATCGGGAGCGGTCCGGCAATTCTGAGATGCACCGGATAATCTTCAGCTATATCAATCGAAAAAGACGCTTTGCCGTCAATAAGCATGGCTGTGTCTCCGTAAACATGAAAATCAGTCAGCACCATTTTCACGCTGTCAGGAAATCCGGTCAACTCCACGTCTACACGATAAGGCTCGCTAACTCGTTGCGCATATCCCGCAGAAGACAGCATGCCCGAAAAGCTTATTAAGACACCGATATTGAAACTTATGAATCTATTCATTTTCATGCTTGCCTCCATTTAAAAGATATTTATCCAAGATGCGTTTCAGTCTGCCATCATAGTAACCGCTGAACTTTTCAATCAATTTTCTGTCAGGTCCAAATATGAAAACCGACGGAATCATATTGACACTATATTTAATACACGCCTCACTATCGCGACCTTTTCCGCCATTCCAAATCACGGGGAATTTACCTGCCGCTCTACTATCGGTCATCTTATAAACATCATAACCATCATCCATACTGTAAGCAATCAATCCGATGCGGTCATTGTAATCAAGCGTTTCTATCTCCTTTCCCATCATGACACACGGACCACATCCCGCCGCTGTAAACATCAACACGATATAATCGCTTGTCATGTCGCTCAACCTAAGGCGAGATCCGTCACCAATCAAACCCTCAATATCATAATCGGCAAGATTGTCACCGACTTCGATAACTTTTGTCGACACATAAGACGCAAGCAATTCACCATAATGAGAATCTCGATACTCGGGTAAGAGTTTATCATATACCGCCGAAATACGCTCAACGGGCAAACGTTTCAAAAGAGAAGACATATAGGATAACGATAGGTAGGAATTTGGATGCTCCAGAATAAATTCATAAGCCATTGAATCCCTTTCAGCATACAAGCGAGTTGTCTTTAACCTCAATCTATTTCTCTCATCCTTTCCAACTGCCGCCTCAACAGAATCCTTAACATTCCGTATCTCAGCCTGTTTATCATACAGATAATCATTAAAAGCCACTAAATCATGGCTCCAGGGCGCTCCTTCATACTTGACTTTATCACAATCGAAATCGGAATATTTTCCTGAAATCCTCTCATGGTATCCATTTTGCCCCAGAACAGAAATTGACTTATATGCTCCGACTACAATCGGCATCGGACCTATCAAGCGTAGTGAAACCGGATAGTCCTGCTCGATATTTAGTTCAAAACTCGCTTTACCGTTTAGTACCATTGCCGTGTCGGCACTAGCCGTTCTACCACCCAGCATAAACATAGCGCTGTCAGGAATCCCGACAATATCGATGTCAAGACGATAAGGCTGAGATTTGTCTATAACCTCCCCTGTAGCGCCTACCGCCGTAAAGACTCCGCCAATTAAAAGAGACAGTGAAAAAATGCGCCTGCATACTCTATTGAGATATGAACTCCGTAAGTTTTTTGATAGTTTCGGCATCATAAGCAAAACGTGATAAATATTAATTGCATGGCAAATATAACTATATTTTATAGTTTAAACTACAATCCATAGTTATTTAACTATTGTTAATAGTTAATCAAAGAGTATAAAATAAGCCCAATAGATCTGCATCAGACCTATTGGACTTGTTTTATATAACTCAGTGGTGCTTTTTAACGGGCAGACTTAGCTCCTTTAGAGCCTTTTACACCGCCACCAAGACTGAATATGTTCTGATTGTAGCTTACCGTTTTCAATCCTTGCTCACGTTTGCGCTTAAGGGCGAGCGAAACGAGCTTATCCATCAATTTATCAAACGGTATTCCGGTCGCTTCCCAAAGATAGAATGACAACGAACCGGGAATTGTATTAATCTCGTTTACATAAATCTCATTGGTGTCATCATCGACAATCACATCGACACGGCTCACTCCATGACATGATAAAACGCGGAAAGTCTCTCCGGCAAGGAAACGGATGCGGTCACTCATCTCAACAGGCAGATCAGCGGGGATGCGCTTCTGCGACGCCTGCATGCCCTTAGCGCTCTTGGTGCCTCCCATGTATTTATCTTCATAAGAGAGAATATCGCCGCTCCTGATGGGCTCTTCGCAAACAGATGTCTGATAATCGTCACAGTCGCCAAGCACCGAGCAATTAATCTCCTTAAGATTATCGACCATGTGTTCCACAATGAGACGAGTTGAATACTTCTCGGCAATTTCAACCTTCTCAATCAGCTCTTCCCTATTAGCCACACGGCTTATGCCGACACTCGACCCAAGATTAGCAGGCTTGACAATCACGGGATAGCCGAGTTTCTCCTCAATGCGCTTGATGATTTCATCACGCTTGGCAAACCACTCCTTGTCAGTAAACCAAACGTAGTTCACAACAGGAATATCACAAGCCTGAAGAATCATTTTCATGGTGATTTTATCCATTCCGTTAGCACTTGCAAGAGTGTTGCAACCGGCGAAAGGAATGCCGATTGTTTCCATCACCCCTTCAAAAATGCCATCTTCACCATTGCTGCCATGAAGCACGGGAATAACCACATCAAGTTTGGCAACGACGGGATTGCCAAACATCTTGCGCTGCTTGCGATAAAGATTATAGTCGCCATAAGAAGGCTCCATATAAACCTCCTCACATTTTTTGAGCAGTTCAGGAATGTTGCGGTAATTAGCGACGTCAAACAGAGCTTCGCCAGTATACCATTTACCCTGCTTTGTGATATAAACCGGAGTCACATCATATTTCTCACGATCAATGGCATGCATAGCCTGAGATGCGGATATTACCGAAATCTCGTGTTCAGTGCTGCGTCCGCCAAAAAATACGCCTATGTTAGTTTTCATTTTATACTGTATAATTTTATATTATCATTTGAATGTGTCAGGCAAGTCATTTTCCAGCAACACAGTGTCGCCGGCTCCCGCCATTTTTGTCAATAACGCATAAGCGTCATTGAACGAAGCCACTGAATAGACCTTGTCCTCAGGCATATTTCCGGCTTTCAATCCGTCCATTATAGCCTCATGGTTATATTGCCCGACGATTATTGCGACATCTACCGATGAGGCTATTTTTTCGCCCAGACGCTTGTTGTATTCATATTGCTTCTCGCCAAGTTCAATCATTCCCGGAGTTATCACAAACCGCTTGCCGCCTGTCATTGACGCAAGCACGTCAAGCGCCATTCTCGACCCATCGGGATTGGAATTGAACGCATCATCAATTATCGTATATGAGCCGGGAATGCGTTTAAGGCTCAATCTATGTTCCACCTGCTCTATGCGACTCACGGCATATTTTATTTTATCCATGCTCATGCCCAAATACATCGCCACGGCTATCGCGGGAATAAGATTGGATATATTAAATTCTCCGATCAGACGAGTATGGAAATCATATTCGCCAGAGGGCGCAGATAATACGAAATCAGTGCCATCGGGGGTAAACACCATCGACTTTACGAAATATTCGCCGCCATTCTCTCCCGAGATTGAATATCTATGACACTCCACGTTATCAACCTGGCGATTGGCGATGAACGGGAAATCATTATTAATAAACGCCACACCGTCGGCAGGCAGCGAGTCGACAAGTTCAAACTTGGTCTTCTGCACATTCTCGATGCTCTTGAACGATTCAAGATGCTGCTCCCCTACCGCAGTGACAATTCCCACTTGAGGATGAACAAGATCACATATTTCTTTTATGTCGCCAATGTTCTTGGCTCCCATCTCGCAAATGAAAATCTCGGTATAGGGCTGCATCATTTCCCTTACCGTGCGGATAACCCCCATGGTGGTGTTATAGCTGCCCGGAGTCATTAACACGTTGAACTGCTCGCAGAGTATGCGGTTCAGATAATGCTTGGTGCTTGTCTTTCCATAGCTGCCGGTGATGCCGATCACTTTAAGACCGGAAACGCCCTTCAATATTCGCGCGGCATCGTTATAATAGCCTTTGTTTATATTGTTTTCAACCGGCTGCAATAACTTCACCGCAGCCATTATCACCACATGGGACGCAGCATATAGACCGGTAGCTGAAACAGCCGTCAAAAATGCGATATTAGTAAGTGAAGAATCTCCGTAGAAAATAGCGACGAGAGCAATCACAACGGCAGATAACGCGCACATCACCGAAAATATGCGCTTAGCTCTTGCTGTCCAAACCAACGGTTTCTTATATTTCGCGCTCAATAGCCGGGTGCCACAAAAGCAGTCAAAGACTATTATCGCCACCATCCCCATGAGGTGGGAAGCAAAAGCGACAAAAGCAAAAAGAAAAGCTCCAATTCCGAACAAGCGTATAATTGAAGTCGTGTCGCCGCTTGTCGACAGCCATTTCATGTAACGCTCGCAACGATAAGAGTTCTGCTGCATCATCATTAAATCGCGCTTATATTCAAGCAGCATATTGATAAGCGCGAACAGTGCTATGAATAGAAATAAAACAGCCATTAGTTGGAATTATGATTTAAGAAAACTTCTAAGCACAGCTGAAAACTGCACAGGATTGTCAAGAAAACTGTAATGACCACAACCCGGAAATGAGACGAGCCCGGCTCCGGGAATGTGCGATTCCATATAACGTGCGTCGCCAATAGGCGTAGCAGTGTCATTCTCACCCCATATCAGGAGAGTCGACGCCTTGATTTCAGGCATGACCGATTTCAAATCCTCATTGACGACTTTGCTCAATATAGCGCGCATTTTGGGAGTCGCATTCGCATAGTCGCTGGAACCTGCCTTACTTCTCAAGGCGTTAAGGCGGTTTTCAGCTTCCTTGCGTCCGAGCGTGAGATAAAGCCATCGCTTCATCAACTTAAACGAATACACCTTAAAGTAGTATTTAAGCGGACGCTTCGGCTTTATGCCGGCAGCATCCACCAATATCAGTTTATCAACGTCGTCATGACGCGAAGCATAAAGGATTCCTACACGCCCGCCGAAAGAGTGTCCAAGCAAAGAGGGCTTGGATAGATTTTCGGCTTTTACTATTTCTTCAAGGACACGAGTGTATTCCTCGACTCCCCACACGGCAGGCGGTTCGGGCGACTTTCCGTGCCCCGGGAAGTCAATGTTTATAACCCTATGAGTTTCAAGAGCGACCTTTTCAATGCTCGCCAATGTGGTGGTGTTACATCCCCATCCGTGCATCAGCACAATAGGGCTTCCGGATCCATTATCAGTATAATGCACCCGGGCTCCATTGACAGTTATGCTCTTGTCCATCGCTCAATCAATTAACGACGACGCATGTTGCGCATCATCTTCATCGGGTTAGCTTTCATGTTCATAGCCGATTTCATGATCTTGCGCATGTCTTCAAAATTCTTAAGGATGCGGTTCACCTCCTGGAGCGAGGTTCCTGAACCGGCAGCAATGCGTCGACGACGGCTTGCATCAATTATATCAGGATGAGTGCGCTCCTTTTCAGTCATGGAACGAATCACAGCCTCAATGCTCTTAAACGCGTCATCATCAATGTCGACATCCTTGATAGCCTTTCCGACGCCCGGAATCATCGCAGCAATATCCTTGATGTTTCCAAGTTTTTTGATTTGCTGAATCTGATTATAGAAGTCGTTGAAATTAAACTGGTTTTTCGAAAACTTGCGTTCAAGTTCGGCAGCCTGCTTGATGTCAAACTGTTGCTGAGCTTTCTCTACAAGGGTCACAATATCACCCATGCCGAGAATACGGTCAGCCATACGCGCAGGGTGGAAGTAATCAAGAGCGTCAAGTTTCTCGCCTGTACCTACAAATTTTATCGGCTTGGTAACTACGGTTCTGATTGACAACGCAGCTCCACCGCGGGTGTCACCGTCGAGCTTGGTGAGCACCACTCCGTCAAAATCAAGACGGTCGTTGAACTCCTTTGCCGTGTTTACCGCATCCTGACCGGTCATAGAGTCGACAACGAAGAGAGTCTCCTGAGGCTTTATAGCCTTCTTGATTGCCTCAATCTCATTCATCATCGCCTCGTCGACAGCAAGACGTCCAGCAGTATCGACAATAACAAGGTCAAAATGATTAGCCTTGGCATAGCGAATCGCATTTTCCGCAATCTGCACAGGGTTCTTATTGCCTTCCTCGGTATATACCGGAACCTCGATCTGCTCTCCAAGCACCTTCAGCTGCTCGATTGCGGCAGGACGATACACGTCGCCGGCTACAAGCAACGGGCGACGCCCCTTTTCGCTCTTAAGCTTCTTGGCAAGTTTACCCGACATCGTGGTCTTACCGGAACCCTGAAGTCCCGACATGAGAATCACCGTAGGATTTCCGCTTAGATTAATCTGCGCTGTATCACCGCCCATCAAAGTAGTCAGCTCGTCATGGACAATCTTGACCATAAGCTCGCTCGGCTTGATAGCATTGATCACATTCTGTCCGAGGGCCTTGGCTTTGACCGTGTCAGTGAACTGCTTTGCAACCTTATAGTTGACGTCGGCGTCAAGAAGAGCACGGCGAACATCTTTCAAGGTCTCTGCTACGTTAATTTCAGTGATGCGGCCCTGGCCTTTCAACAGCTTGAAACTTCGTTCAAGTCTTTCGCTTAGATTTTCAAACATATCTGATCGAGGTATTCGTTTCGTTAATTATTAGTTGACAAGACGATTTGTCGCCGTGTCAGGGAAGATTACTGCCGGCTTGAAATTCTTAGCTTCATCAAACGGCATAATCGCATAGCTCATTATAATAACAATGTCGCCAGGCTGCACCTTGCGTGCCGCAGCGCCGTTAAGGCATATCATGCCGGAACCGCGCTCACCGGGAATAGCGTAGGTGTCAAATCGCTCGCCATTGTTATTGTTGACAATGTATACTCTCTCGCCGGCAATGATATTTGCCGCATCCATCAAGTCTTCATCTATAGTAATGCTCCCTATATAGGCAAGATTACTTTCCGTTACGGTTACACGATGAATCTTTGACTTCACTACTTCTATCTGCATCATTTGCCTGAAGTATATTTAATGTTATCAATAAGACGGACATTGCCGACGTTTACAGTCACACATCCTACCGCATAGTCAGTCTCCGACCAATCAGAGATGGGCTGCATGTCATATCCATTCACAATCTCATAATATTCCACTTCCATGCCGGGATAAGCGTTAATGTCATCGACCACACGCGCCTTTACTGTCGCGACACTTGCCTGAGGCGCCCAGCCGACACTCTCGGCAAGGACTTGATGGATTTTAGGAGCGATGGCACGCTGCTCGGCATTAAGACGAACATTTCGCGAGCTCAAAGCCAGCCCGTCGTCTTCACGCTTGATGGGACATGGCACGATTTCAAGATTGAAACCTTCAAGCTCAACCATGCGGCGTATTACCGCAATCTGCTGAAAATCCTTTTCCCCGAAATAAGCGCGGGTAGGCTCAACCATCGCAAACAATTTGCTTACCACCTGGGCGACTCCATTGAAATGCCCGGGACGCATTTTGCCTTCCATAACCTCGGCAACAGGACCAAGGTCAAACACGCGCGTATCAGGCTCGGGATACATCTCCTCCACTTCAGGAATAAATGCATAGTCCACTCCCGCCGCTTCGAGTTTTTGGCAATCAGCCTCCTCAGTGCGCGGATAGGTGCGCAGGTCTTCAGGATTATTAAATTGTGTAGGATTAACAAATACACTTACAACGACGATATCGTTTTCTTTGCGGGCACGTTCAATAAGAGACACGTGTCCTGCATGAAGAGCACCCATAGTAGGAACCAGTCCTATCGTTTTACCGGAAGCCTTTTCGGCGCCGAGGGTCTTCTTTAGTTCATCGACTTTACGTATAATTTCCATTATCTTTTTGAGCAAATTTTGCTTTCAACACGCAAAATTAAGCATTTAATAACAATGTAAAAAGCAAAAAAGCGAAAATTACGTTATACAGTTTGCCTCATTCATTGTTTTGAGCTAACTTTACATTAAGTAAGACGTAGGATTTACAATTATGGAACAAGAATTCGCCTCCACACTGCTTGAAACTGCCGTCAATGAACTCTCCCGCTTGCCCGGCATAGGACGGAAGACCGCCCTCAGGCTTGCGCTTCACATCCTGAGACAGGATGAAAAAATGGGACAGTCTCTTGGCGACGCCATCATAAATTTGCGCAAAGGCATCAGATATTGCACGGAGTGCCACAACATTTCCGAATCCGACGTATGTCCTATATGTTCCAATCCAGCCCGCGACTCGTCGACCGTTTGTGTGGTTGAAACCGTAAAAGACGTTATGCTGTTCGAAAATACTGGTCAATACCGGGGGCTATATCATGTGCTCGGAGGGCTCATTTCGCCAATGGACGGAATCGGTCCCGCCGATCTTGAAATAGCATCGCTTATTGAAAGAGTAAAGACCGGTAAAGTCCAAGAGATAATCCTCGCGCTAAGCGCAACTATGGAGGGAGAGACTACGAATTTTTACATCTACCGCCAGCTGGGGACTCTTCCAGTGAAAATCACTCAACTCGCACGCGGCGTATCGGTAGGAAACGAAATCGAATATACCGATGAAATTACCTTGGGACGGTCATTGTTGAACCGCACATTATTCAGCGACTCATTTAATAGAAATACACGATGAACAACACGCAATATCTTTCAGACGACACAATTTTACTGCGTATTCCCGAGCCTTATGACCTCGACATCATATATCAATGGGAAAACGACACCACACTATGGAACGTAGGGTGCGCCACCGCCCCATTTTCACGAAAACTCATTGAAGAATATATCGCCGAGTATAATCCCGACATATATTCAGCCAAACAGTTAAGGCTAATGATTGTCCGCAAAAACGACAATGCCCCAATCGGAGCCATCGACCTCTATGACTTCGACCCGCATAATCGCAGAGCTGCCGCAGGCATCATCATTGACAGCCGATTCAGACATCAAGGCTATGGGCTGAGAGCCTTAAATCTTCTTGCCGATTATTGCCACTCGATGCTGGGCATGCATCAGCTCCACGCGATTATCCCCGTAACGAATGAATCGAGCATAAAATTATTTCAAAAAGCCGGATTCAAAATATGCGGACGATACCGCTCATGGCTGAGACGAGGAGCAAGCTACGAAGACGCATTTTCACTCCAGAAATTATTCAATTAGAGTAAAGCCGGTTTTTACTCATATAAGTAGGGGAATGCTATCAATAACAAGACATTTTCCGCGCAATTTATTTCCCATCGATACAAACCTATTGATGCCATAATCCGTTTATATTTTATATAGTATAACCTGATTTTAAATTTTATAGGTATGAATTTCTTAACTAAAGACAAGTTGGTGATTGTCGGCGCCGCCGGCATGATCGGATCTAACATGGCACAGACCGCCATAATGATGGGACTTACTCCAAACATCTGTTTATATGACCCTTATGGACCGGCATTGGAAGGTGTCGCCGAAGAATTGCTTCAGTGTGGATTTGAAGGAGTCAATATCACTTACACAACCGATGTGAAAGAAGCCCTGACAGGAGCAAAATATATCGTCAATTCAGGAGGCGCGGCAAGAAAGGCAGGAATGACGCGCGAAGACCTTCTGAAGGGCAACGCAGCTATCGCAGAGCAATTCGGAAAGGACGTGAAGGCTTATTGTCCCGATGTCAAGCATATTACCGTCATCTTCAATCCCGCCGATATAACCGGATTGATCACACTGCTCTATTCAGGACTTAAACCGTCGCAAGTCACCACTCTCGCAGCTCTCGACAGTACTCGTCTACGCAACGAGCTCGCCAAACAATTCAAAATGCCTGCCGACGAAATAGTGAATTGCCGCACCTACGGCGGACACGGTGAACAAATGGCAGTATTCGCCTCAACCACCACTGTCGACGGGAAACCGCTTACCGAGCTAATCGGCACCGAGAAACTCCCCGAGAAAGAATGGGAAGACTTAAAGACAAGAGTAATTCAAGGTGGAAAACGCATCATCGAGCTGCGAGGACGCTCATCATTCCAAAGCCCGTCATATCTGTCAATCGAAATGATTGCCGCCGCAATGGGCGGTGCGCCGTTCCGCTGGCCTGCCGGAGTATACGTAAACAATGATCGTTTCAGCCACATAATGATGGCTATGGAAACATGCATTACAAAAGACGGTGTTTCATGCAAGCCGATAAAAGGAACTCCCGAGGAGGAAAAAGAGCTTGAACAGAGCTATAAACACCTCTGCACTTTGCGAGATGAGGTAATCGCAATGGGTGTTATGCCGCCAATCAGCGAATGGAACAAGCTCAATCCCAATCTTGACAAAACCACTTGCTGATTTTAAACAGTAATAAAAAAAGAAGCTCGCTTTTGGCGAGCTTCTTTTTTTATCACAGGACAGAACTTACACCCAAAGAACGTAGGCGAAATCCTGACGATGAGGCATATTGGGGTTCCAAGGATAAACACGGAACGCATAACGGAACACACCTGACTCACGCATTTTCGATTTGAGCTGATAGGTGAGCTTGTTACCCTCCTGACCAACGACCTTGAACGGCTCGGTGACAACCATGTTTTCTTCTCCGTTTTCAGCCTTGTAGACAACCATCTCAATCTCGAGGTCGCGTCCAAGACCGTTGGTGTCAAGAACTATAGTTGTGGTATAGGAGTCGCCGGTCTTTCCATAACCGCCTTCCGAAGTTTCTTCGATTGATTCTACCTTCACGCCTGACCATGCGGCAGCCACTTTTTCTTTCCACTCAACAATTTCTTTAGCAAGAGCGAAATTATTGGCTTTAAGTTTATTTGTGCGACGAGCCTCCTTGTCATAGAAACGATCGATATAGTCGTCGATCATACGTTTCATGGTGAAGTTGGGAGCAATTTTTGCTACTGAGTTCTTGATGTACTGAATCCACTCGGGAGAATATCCGCGAGAGTTCTTAGCGAAGTATAGCGGAATAATCTCGTTTTCCAGCATAGAGTAGATGGTAGCGGCATCAAGCTGGTCCTGTTGACCCTGGTCGGTGAACGTACGCTTGTCAGTAAGCGCCCATCCGCCGTTTTCAGAGAACTTATAGCCTTCATACCACCATCCGTCAAGGACTGAGAAGTTGAGCACGCCGTTCATTTCAGCCTTTTCGCCTGAAGTACCTGACGCTTCAAGAGGACGGGTAGGAGTATTCAACCAGATATCAACGCCCGACACAAGACGCTTTGCAACAATCATATCATAGTTCTCAAGGAAGATAATCTTGCCGAGGAACTGGGGCATACGTGAAATTTCTACGATGCGCTTGATAAGACCCTGTCCTGCGCCGTCGGCGGGGTGCGCTTTTCCTGCAAACACGAACTGAACCGGGAACTGAGGATTATTGACAATCGCAGCAAGACGGTCAAGATTTGAGAACAGAAGATGAGCGCGCTTGTAGGTGGCGAAACGACGAGCGAAACCGATAATCAACGCATTGGGATTGATCTTGTCGATAATTGACATGATGCGCGAGGGATCACCCTGATTCTTAAGCCACTTTTCACGGAAATCACGACGAACGAAGTTAATGAACTTGTTCTTCATGGTCATACGAAGATTCCAGATTTCATCATCTGAAACATCATATATTTTTTCCCAATATTTAGTATCGCTCTGGTGCTGGAAGAATTCAGGACCGAAAGTCTTTTCATAAAGAGCTTTCCATTCTGAAGCCGCCCATGTCGGCATGTGGACACCATTGGTCACATAACCTACGTGAGACTCACGCCAGTTATAGCCTTTCCAAATTCCGGCAAACATCTTCTTTGACACCTCTCCGTGAAGCCAGCTAACGCCATTTGCCTCTTGACAAGTGTTAAGAGCGAACACGCTCATAGAGAAGCGCTCGTTGGTGTCGGGATTCTCGCGACCCATGTTCATGAGCTCCTGCCATGAAATGCCGAGTTTCGCAGGGAATTCACCCATATATTTTCCGAAGAGACCCTCGTCAAAGTAGTCATGACCTGCGGGAACCGGAGTGTGAACAGTGTAAAGGCTTGATGCGCGAACCACCTCAAGCGCTTCATTGAACGACAGCTTGTCGTCCTGAACATAATCGACAAGACGCTGCAAGTTAAGAAGAGCCGCATGTCCTTCATTGCAATGGAATAACTCAGTCTTAATGCCCAGTTTCTTCAACATCAGCACACCGCCGATACCAAGAAGATATTCCTGCTTGATGCGGTTTTCCCAGTCACCGCCATAAAGCTGGTGAGTGATCTGACGGTCAAATTCGCTGTTCATATCGAAGTCAGTATCCATCAGATACAACTTCATACGTCCAACATTCACACGCCAGATGTGAGAATAAACTATACGGCCGGGGTAAGGCACTTCAAGAATGACGGGATGACCGTCGGCATCAACAACCTGCTCGATGGGCAGCTCGTTGAAGTTCTGAGGTTCATAATTGGCAATTTGCTGTCCGTCAACCGACAGAGTCTGAGTGAAGTAACCGTAACGATAGAGGAAACCGACCGCAGTCATGTCGATGCAGCTGTCAGAAGCTTCCTTGATATAGTCACCGGCGAGAACGCCAAGACCGCCCGAGTAAATCTTCAGAGCATTGCATAGACCGTATTCCATTGAGAAATATGCCACAGAAGGAACATCCTTACGCATAGGCACTTTCATATATTCCTTGTACGCAGCGTAGACTGATTCAATGCGGCTCATCAGCACCTCATCATTGATGATTTCCTGAAGGCGGTCAAATCCAAGACGCTGGAGAAGCATCACGGGGTTTTCGCCCAATGAGCGCCACAAATCGGGATTGAGATCACGGAAAAGAGACTTACCCTCGCTGTTCCACACCCACCAAAGGTTGCGGGACATCACTTCAAGGGGTTTGAGCTTTGACGGCAATTCATTTTTCACCGTAATGTCACGCCAAACTGGGGCGTTGGTGTTGCTCACTTGTAGTTTCATAAATATAACAATTAATTTACTATGTTCTAATTCAATCTTTTCAATGCGTTCTCGCAGCCGCCTGTTCAAGGGCTACGCGGAAAGCATCGACATAATATTCTATAAAATAGCTCCACGCGGCTTTGCTTGCAGTAAGCATAGCGCGGGAATCTACACACGCTTTTTCTCCGGAATCAAGCCCGGCAAGGAAATCAATCGAACGAGCGATATGCCATGTCACCTCATCATAATTGAAGTCTCCGCGGGCAATCACATTCACACCCGATTCCTGGAAGGTATTATCTTCGGTGGCGAGAATCCATTGTCCAAAGCCGGAAAGAGTGGTTGTGACTGTCGGCACTCCGAAAGCCACACTTTCAAGTGGAGTATAGCCCCACGGCTCATAATATGACGGGAACACGGTTGCATCCATACCAATAAGAAGGTCATAATAGCTTTGGTTGAAAATGCCATCATCTCCATTAAGATAACATGGAACATAGATGACCTTAACCTTGTCGGCAGGAGTATTATTAAATCCAAGTCCATGAATGCGGCAATTTACCGCATCTTCATTGGGATTATTAAGTTCGTGAGTAAGCACCGGATCCAACAACGCTTTCTTACGCTTGCCCTTAAGCGCTTTCGCCAAATCCTCGCGGGGAGTTTTAACCCATGCGGGAACCATCACGAAAGCCAGGATTGAACGCGACGGGTTCAAGTCGCGAAGTCGAGCCATCGAATCAAGAAACAAGTCAAGTCCCTTATTCCGGTATTCACAACGCCCTGATGTAGCAATGATAAACGTTTCGTCGTCAAACTTACATCCGGTCAAAGATGACGCCACATTAAGAAGTGTTTCCCGGGCATCTTTTCGAGCCTTGATATATTTTCCTTTGGCAGGAACAAAATTCTGTTCAAACCCGTTAGGAGTCACCAACGGCCTGCGTTCAAGCAACTGTTCGCACTCAATCGCGGTTATGTCACTCACCGTAGTGAAGCAATCGGCAGCATGAGCCGCCGCCTTTTCAAGGGAATGCTTCGCCTCCATGTTAAGCTCGCGAGCCATCTGGTCTCCGTTATAACCACGAAGATAATCGTAAAGAGGCTTGCCGTTGCCACAGATGCTACGGCCTATACATGTAGCATGGGTGGTGAATATCGTGCCTACATAAGGCAACTCGGCTTTTACATATAACAATCCCATTCCGGTGGTCCATTCATCGAAATGAGCTATAACTTTTTTATCTGAGAGTTCTTTGTATTCGCAGAGACTTTTAATCACAAGTCCGGCTGCATGAGAAAACGCGCAAGCTTCGTCATAATCGCCATAGGCATGAAGCGAATCAACGCGATATAAGTCCCACATTCTGCCGTAAAACTCGTTTTTAACGGCATACATTCCGTCAAACTTCACAAGAACCACGATGGGTTTTCCTGCTACATTCCATCTGCCGACTCTGACACTGACACCTTCAGGAAAAACAGCCTTGTTCTTCCATTCTTTCAACAGTGTTGATGATTCAACGAAATAAGGCGACGGATTATCCTTGCTCCACACATCGGGACCAATGAAGATTGTCTTATCCTTATATAATGTTTGCAGCGTCTTCGCTTTTGTCGACAGGACGGTATATATTCCTCCGATTTTATTACAAACTTCCCAACTTGTCTCAAAAAGCAGGTCTAAATTTACCGGCGCTTTATCCATATAATAGATTTAAAATTTTACGCGGGGGCAAAGATAGGCATTTTTTTTTAAATAGAGAAAAGTATTAGAATTTAATTAACTACGTTCACATTTATGCTAACTTATGCATCATTTTTACGCTAATTTTCCCTAATCGTTTCCATCATTTGAATAAAATCGGCGCGATAATTCATTTTAATCAATGATTCATCGCGCCGGTCAAAAACCATTCAAACGGTAAATTGCAGCCAGTTACCTTTTTATATTAATTATTCTTCCATCGAAAAGCGTGACAACTCTATGAGCATAAGCCGCATCACGCTCAGAGTGGGTAACCATCACCACAGTGGTGCCTCCTGAATTAAGTTCACTCAGCAGTTCCATCACTTCTATACCGTTTTTTGAATCAAGATTTCCGGTAGGCTCATCGGCAAGAACAAGCACTGGTTGGGTTACAACGGCACGCGAAATTGCGACACGCTGCTGCTGACCTCCCGAAAGCTGCCGGGGATAATGCTTGGCTCGATGCGCTATCTTCATCCTTTCAAGAAGCTCCTCCACCCTCTCTCTTCTCTCACGCGACGGCATGTCAAGATAAATCAGCGGCAACTCCACATTCTGATACACATTGAGTTCATCTATTAGATTGAAACTCTGAAACACGAAGCCGATATTGCCTTTACGGATATGAGCAAATTCCTTCTCACCCGCCCCGGCAAGATCCCGACCCATAAATTCCATCCGTCCTGAAGTAGGGCGGTCAAGCAGACCTATGGTATTTAATAATGTAGACTTGCCACATCCTGAGGGCCCCATTATGGCAAGAAATTCGCCTTTATCCACTTTAAGATTTATATTATCTAACGCTATTGTTTCTACTTCCTCAGTACGAAACACTTTTGATATATTTTCTAATTTAATCATCGTTCTATGCAATTTTTGTTTATTCACTTCTTAAATTCTCTGTAGGATTGGCATTTGCAGCACGCCATGTCATCAGGATAACAGCCGAAACAATGACGGCAAACACGACCATCGACGACAAGCAGCACACCGCCATTATGTTCTCACCGACAGAGTTGGTGGAGTCGTTAAAGATCACCCCTATCCAATATGCAGCAATTCCGCCTATAGCAACTGCGGGAAAGGCAATTTTGACAATATCTGAAATCAGCATGCCGATAATCGAAGACACATCGGCGCCATTGATTTTACGGATCGCTATCTCTTTGCGTCTACGCTGAATCTCGTCGGTTATATATCCCACAAGTCCCATCACCGCAATAAAGATGATTGACACGCCGGCTATCAGGGCAATATTGCGAAGCGATTTTAACTCGCCATACATCTCAGCCTTAATTTCAATCACGGCTTCAGGTTCATCAGCAATATTTGGAAAAGTTGTCGCGACAGCATCTTTCAACTGCTTGAAATTCTGTTCAAACGGAGCTTTAAGTCTAAGTGTCACGAGATTGGCATCTTTACTCCATGCCTTGGCAGAATAAAGCACCAAGGGCATTGTTTCTCTATACAAAGTGCGTATCACCACATTTTCCATCACCCCGACAACGGTTGACACTCCATTTCCCGAATTAAAGGTCTTCCCGACAGCATCATTGACATCCCATCCCATATTATTACAAAATTCCCGATTGACTATAACCTCATTCCCGCCATGCATCTCTTTGACCCCGGAAAGCAGTTCAAAACCCATAAAATCAAAATAGTCTTTATCTACGCAGTCAAATCGTGATGAAAAAAGATCATTTCCCTGATTATTTCTAATCATCATGCCGCTGTAAGAGTAGATAGGAGCTGAGCCTGACATTACAGTTCCCTCTACGTATGGCAGATTTTTCAACATATTTCTATATACTTCCATGTCATATTCTCCGGGATAAGGCGCCATTACCAGTCCGTCCTCATTATAGCCTACCCCTGCTGTCATGAACCTGTCGTAACTGAGCCACACTACCGATAGAAATCCTATAATAAATGCCACTCCGGCAAACTGTACAAACAGCAGCGCTCGCTTCCATCGCTTCTTATTTTCAGAAAAGTTTCTGAATACCGAAGTCACCGAGACGCGCGACATAATCACCCCCGGAATCACAGCCCCTATGATCACTACAACAGCAATAACCGCCAACGCCACATAGATGCGTTCAGGTGCAAACAGCATTTCAAGCGACGCTCCAATCGTGTCTTTTATAAAATCGCCATACTGCAACAGTAGCAGCGCAAACAGCAATAACGCGCCCGCAATTATAATCAGGGTTTCGTAGACAAACATCCTCAATATGTCCCCCTGTTGCGCTCCGCTGCATTTATGAACTCCGATGGCTTTCGCGCGTCGGCTTAATGATGCGATTGACACAAGAACATAGTTCAACGCCGAAATCAACAAAATTGAAACAGCAAGAGCCGTGAAAATAAGCACCGTCGATTGAATATCTTCATCTTTTTGAACAGTGTCCCTCATCGGTCTTACATACCCGCGTATGCCGCTACCGTCCTTATCGGGAGCGTGGCGCTGAATCACTCCATTTATCCTGCGGTCAAGCTCCTCTGATGGTACCTTAACACCATCTTTCAACCTCACATATCCATTCCAACTGTCTCCGCCATTCCAACTATAATGCATCCAACCGCGTGACCAAAAAGACGGCAACGACAAGACTATGTCGGGATTTACCGTATTATTCTCTGGGATAGATTTAAATATCCCGGCTATCCTAATCGGGAATTCGCTCTCATACCATAGCTCCTTTCCGACAGGATCTTCTCCATCATAACAGGTTTTCACAATATCTTCCGAAACGAATGCCACATCAGGTCGAGCAAGATCTTTACGGGGATTGCCCCTGACGATATCCACCCCCATTGTTTCAAAAAATAAAGAGTCGGCAACACTAACCTTCATAGGGATATATTTGCCGTCTTTCCTGATTTTAATCCTCCTTAAAGGTCTCATTGAAACGGCGCTTTCAATGATATCTGACATTTCTTCATATGCTCCTTCCGGGAGTTTGCCTATAATCGTTGAAGATGGCGGAATAGTCCGGTCGGTCAGCTCCCAAGACATCCACAATTGATAGAGCCTGTCATGATCATAATAGGACGTGTCAAAACTTTTAAAATAGGCAACCCAGGAGAACAAAATAACAGGAACCCCGATGCCGAAGCTCAGGCTAACCATTTTAATCACCGATTGTCTTGGAGAATGAATTACCGATCTCCATGCATAAAAAATCTGTTTAAGCATAATAATATTACATTTACTCGCTTAAGAAACATGCTAACATCGCGCCAAAAACGCAAACGTCAATAGTTCAAAACATTGCACGTCATGCTGCTTAATGAAGTGTCTAATTTTTATTCACAAAGCGTCAAAAAATCATACAATCCCGACATAGCAAAAACACGATCTAATGCAATTATAATGAATTATTTTGTAAGTTTGTGCAAGAAACAGCGCAATCCAACAATAATCACGGCAAAATGAACACAGTAAAGACTATAGTCATCGTGGAAGATAATAAATCGGTACGAGCCGCTTTAACAATCCTCGTGCAGACTATAGCCGAAAAAGCCATTCCATTGTCGTCGCCGGTAACATTGCCGAGGGTCATTCATGATGAAAAGCCCGACTGCATCATTCTTGACATGAATTTCTCGTCAGGAATAACCAACGGCAACGAAGGGCTATTCTGGCTACATGAAATTCTGAGCATATCGCCCGGAACAAAAGTGATATTGATGACAGCCTACGCTGATATCGAACTTGCCATCAAAGGAATCAAAGCCGGAGCCGCCGACTTCATCATAAAACCATGGGACAACGCCAAGCTGCTCCAATCCATCAAGTATGCGACAAACTCATCGCAAAAAAATGTCAAAAAAAGTAATGGCGCCGACTTAACTCCATTCTTCGGGAAGGGAGCACGGATGGAATCTCTGCGCGAAATCATAGAAAAAGTAGCCCCTACTGACGCTTCAATACTAATCACGGGCGAAAACGGCACCGGCAAAAGCATGTTGGCTAAATACATCCACCAACATTCGGGTCGAGAATCAGCGTCAATGGTTCATGCCGACATGGGAGCCATCACGGAATCCCTTTTTGAAAGTGAGTTTTTCGGACATGAAAAAAACGCATTTACCGGAGCAACTTCAACAAGGCATGGACGCTTTGAGGCGGCAAGCGGTTCCACACTGTTTCTCGACGAAGTGGCAAATATTCCTCTGCCCATGCAGTCGAAACTATTGTGCGCCATCCAGGAAAAAAGAATAACCCGCGTAGGAGCCAATCGCCCCATCGATGTAGACGTAAGGCTCATCTCAGCCACCTCTGCCGATCTCGAATCAATGGTTTTACAAGGGACATTCCGCCAAGATCTCCTGTGGAGAATAAACACCATCCACCTTCATTTGCCGGCATTAAGGGAGCGTCAGGAAGATATAATTCCGCTTGCCAAAATGTTTATAGCTAAATTTGGCGAAAAATATTCCCGACCTGACATCTCACTTTCCCCTCAATGTAATTCCATTCTGTTGTCAGCTCCATGGGAAGGCAATATAAGGCAACTCGAACATCTCATAGAAAAAGCGGTCATTCTATCCAACGGCAAAGAAATCATGCCCGAAGATCTCGGCGATATTTCAACACGGCGACAAGCCGCCCCGCGTCAGCAGCCCACCACTTTAGACGAGATGGAATCTTCCATGATTGCCGCTGCTATACATGAATGTAACGGAAATCTGTCGCAAGTGGCAACCCGGCTCGGAATAACCCGCCAAACACTTTATAACAAGATAAAAAAATACGGGTTATGAAGCCGTCAACCGCATACTCTTTCAAGGTGTACGCCAAAATAGCAGGCGTAGCGCTCCTTTCGGCTCTCATCGCCATTTTGTGCATGAAACACCTGTGGCTGTTTGGATTGATCGCATTAGTTCCAGTTATTGCATTGGGAGCGTCGCTTTACAACAATATGTCGAAATCAGCCACCGCAAGCGACAGTCTTATAGAAGCTCTCGAGAATGATGACGACACATTCATTCCTCCCCGCCATCATCTTCATCCCGCAATAGCCGACAATCTTCTCAGAATAAGAAACCTTATATCGGAGAAGCAGACGGTAATCTCTGGACAAGAGCAATTCTTCAAAGATATAATCGAGTTCCTACACACAGGCATATTCTGCATTCTTCCCGACGGGAAAATAAAAACGCATAATAGACAAACCCTTGAGCTACTCCATCGCAACGTGTTCACCCACGTAAGGCAACTTGCGTCACAGAATCCTCCGTTATACAAGATAATCTCAGAAATTTCCCCCGGAGAAACACGCCAACTTGCCACTGCGACCGAATCACTACTAATCAATGCCGCCACAATTGAAATAAATGGCGAATTACTGAAGATAATAACCCTCGAGGATATCGACACAACGTTATCTGACCGGGACGTAGACTCATGGTCACGCTATTCATCGGTAATAGCCCATGAACTCAAAAATTCGCTTACGCCAATAGCCTCAATATCCCGGCAGATAATCAACTCCACCGAAATAAACGCTCAACACATTAAGGAACAGATAGAGCCTATTCACTCCTGCGCATCCTATCTCATCAACTTTATAAACGGATTAAGTTCGTTAAGCCAGTTGCCCGAACCCATCTATTCGTTATTCAACCTTAATAGTTTCCTGAACCGTTCAGCCATTCTTGCCGCCCACATTCTTCAATTTCCAATCGAGAGAATAAAAATCCGATGCTCCGACTCACTATATGCGCATAGCGATGAAGGTCTTTTAGGGCAAGCGATGACCAATCTGCTAAAAAACTCAATCGAGTCCCTTTCAGAAACGGCGGAGCCAGAAATAACCATCTCGGGATTCTGCAATGAAAACGAAAACATCGTCATCGACATAACCAATAACGGTCCAGAAATTCACGAGGATATAGCTTCCCGCATTTTTATCCCGTTTTTCACCACGAAGTCCAACGGCTCCGGGATAGGACTACCCTTGTCACGCCAATTAATAAGACGCTGCGGAGGTACCCTGAAATTGACAGCCATAGCTCCCCACCCCGTGTTTCGCATAACTTTCCCCTAACCTCTTCATTTGAAAAACGAGCAACGCGTCTCACCCGACATGCGCTCCGGATCAGTTTTAGTAATTTGACACACTTTTTTATGTGCCACTATCACATGATTTCTTGAATATGCTGCGTTTTTTCACTAAATTTGCACTTAACCATAAATCCAATAGCAAATATGTATCGAAAAATATTTACAGCTGCGGCAATCGCATGCTCCATCTTAAGCCTGACGGCGCAAGAATACAAACCATTTGGCGTGGAACGGGAAATGCCGGCGTTTCTTGACGACATAAAGAAAGAGCTCACCTACCCCATGGCTTGGGGGAACAGTGACATAACCGATTTCAATCAGTGGCGCGACAGCGCCCGCCATGTGCTCACCGATGCCATGCTCGCGCCGCCTCCCGCCCCCGATGATTTCAATCCTGAAGTTATCGCCGAAGAGAAGCGAGACGGATACACGGCGAAAAAAGTGAGGCTTAACATCAGCAAATATACCCGCGCCGATGTTCTCATGCTCATCCCCGACTCTCCGGGTCCTCATCCCGGAGTTGTTCTTCTCCACGATCATGGCGGACATTATTTTATCGGCAAAGAAAAAATGATAAAACCCTTTGACGTGGACTCGGCTGTGATTGAAGATGCCGATTTATGGGCAAAGCAATGTTATGGAGGGCAATTTGTTGGCGATTATCTCGCAAAAAACGGATATGCCGTCATATCAGCCGACGCCATTTTCTGGGGCGACAGAGGTCGACGCGAAGGGGTCAACAAGCAGAAACTTGGCGATTTCGCAGGCAATCTGATGGGATTGGGAAGATGCATGAGCGGCATAATGACACATGAGGATTCCTACTTGACTGAATATTTCGCAACTCTCCCTGAAGTTGACGCAGAAAATATTGGTTGCATGGGGTTCTCAATGGGAGCCTACCGAGCATGGATGCTTTCGGCATTTACCGACCGCATCAAAGCCGGAGCGGCAATATGCTGGATGACAGTGACCGACACTCAGTTTTCCTGGGAACACGGCAGAGAAAACGGAGGATATGCCAACACGCTTCCATCCATACGCCTTTACATGGATCACCCGCACATCGCCTCAATAGCATGTCCGAAACCGATGATGTTTCTCAATGGACGCACCGACAAACTGTTTCATCCCACCGGTGTAAAAGCTTCGTTCGACATTATGCATGACGTTTGGAAAAGCCAGAATGCCGACGATCGCCTGACAACAATGATATGGGATATGCCTCACTATTGCGGACCTGAAGTGCAGGAGGCTGTAAAGGATTTTCTTGACAAATGGCTAAAATAATCATTCAATAACAACTTATATTTATGGAAACAAAACGATATTGTCTCACACTTGATCTCGTAAATGACCCCGAACTGATAGAACTTTACAAAAAATACCATTCTCCCGAGGGAATATGGCCGGAAATTCCGCAAGGAATAAAATCAGTAGGAATAACCCGCATGGATATATATCTGCTCGGAACTCGCCTGTTCATGATTCTTGAGATGCCTGAATCAGTCGACCGCGACGAAGCAATGGCAAAACTTGCCACTCTCCCCCGCCAGGACGAATGGGAAGCGACCGTGGGACGCTGCCAGCTGTGCGACCCTAACGCGACATCATCAGGCAAGTGGCAGCTGATGGAGCAGATTTTCACACTGCCGGAATAAGTTCCAAAAACATTTTACGCAAAAAATAAGCATGGACTCAATATCGAATCCATGCTTATTTTTTGAATATTATATTCCAACTATGCTTTGAGCGACGAAGTGCGGCTACCGTATGCCGTCACGACTACAAAACAGATAAACGGAATGAAGAACGACACATTGACGGCAGCCATGCCGAAAACGGTGCCCATGTCGATGATCGCAGCCTGCAAAGGAGGCAGAACGGAACCACCGAGAATAGCCATTATCAAGCCGGCGGCGCCAAACTTAGCATCCTCGCCCATGCCGTCAAGAGCTATACCATAGATAGTGGGGAACATCAGCGACATGCAGCCTGAAACTGCGACAAGACAATATAGACCGGCTATTCCATCTATAAATATTACGCCGAGAGTGAGAACTCCAGCCACCGATGCAAGTATCATCAACAATTTGCCCGGATTAAGATAGCGCAACAGGAATGTGCAGATGAATCGGGAGCAACAGAAGAAAATCATTGCAGCTATATTGTACTTCTGCGAAAGCACTTCAGCAGCTTGCTCACCCATTCCTTGCTCCATGAACACCCTTGTTCCATACTGGATTATGAATGTCCAGCACATAATCTGAGCTCCGATATAAAAGAATTGGGCTATTACGCCTTCACGATAATGGCGAATGCCGAAGATGCGCTTAAGCGTCACCGCAAAATGCACATTTTTCACGCTGTCACCGTTCTTGGGCATCTTTACACACCTTATCACAATGAGCATCAACAGGATGACAAGTCCAATAATCAGATAAGGAGCGATGAGCACATCAAGGTCATAGTTTTTAATCGCCTCAAATTGCTCGGGCGACAGCTGCGCGCGCTCAGCGCTGTCAAGCGGGTTAAGTTTATTCTGAATAAAGTTCATCGCCACATACATTCCGAGCAAAGAGCCCATGGGGTTGAACGACTGCGCAAGATTCAAGCGTCGCGTCGCGCTATCCTCCGGTCCCATGGAAAGGATGTAGGGATTACAACTTGTTTCAAGAATTGACAATCCGCATGTCAAAACAAAATAAGCTATCAGAAACGGGAAATACTCCCCGGTAAGTTTTGCAGGAAAAAATAAAAAGGCTCCAACTGCATAAAGTCCAAGTCCAAGCAACACTCCCGCCTTATAGGAGTATTTGCGTATAAAGATTGCCGCCGGAAAAGCCATGGCGAAATATCCTCCATAAAACGCAACCTGCACGAGCGCGCCTTCAGCGACACTCATACGGAATATTTTAGAGAAAGCCTTGACCATGGGATTTGTGATATCGTTCGCAAAGCCCCATAAAGCGAAGCAGCTTGTGATCAGTATGAACGGAATGAGATAACTGACACCGTTCTTGCTAAGTATCGAATCTGATTTCATAGGCATGTGAAAATATGAAAATTAGGTCCTATAAGGAAACGACGTCCTTATAGGACCTAATAATCTGTTTATGAAATCCTACTTGTAGATAGGACCATAGTTTTTACATGCTCTGTAATCAGCACCCTCTTTGTCCATACCAAACGCATTCCATGCCGACGGACGGAAAATCTTATCTTCCTCAACGTTATGCATGCAAACAGGGATGCGAAGGATTGACGCAAGAGTAATCAGGTCAGCGCCGATATGACCGTAGCTTATAGCTCCGTGGTTAGCGCCCCAGTTGTTCATCACTGAATAAACATCCTTGAAGGGAGCACGGTCACACAAGCGAGGAGCAAACCAAGTTGTGGGCCAGGTGCGGTCAGTACGTTCGTCAAGAATACGGTGAATTTCAGGATCAATGTCAACAGTCCATCCTTCTGCAATCTGGAGAACCGGACCGAGACCTTTGACCAAATTCAAGCGCGACATTGTCACAGGCATACCGCCCTTTGAAAGGAAGTTGGATGAAAAACCTCCACCGCGGAAATAATCGCGGTTAGCCGGACACCAGTTAGTGTTCTTAAGCATCTTGTCAACCTCCTCTTCGGTTATTTCCCAGAACGGTTTCATAACGGGATTGCCCTCTGCATCGGTTGCTTGACCGGTTCCGTCAAGAGTGGTAGCTCCGGAGTTGATGAGGTGGATAATACCGTTGGCGGCAAGTCCGGTAAGTTCTTTTCCGGTTACACGCTTAACAGCCTCGGGGCTCCAATAAGTGCGCACATCCGAGAAAATCTGAGCACGATTGGTGAGCAAATGACCGAACAACATTGCCACGCCGTTGCAAGCGTCATTCTCAGTTGCAAGCACAAATGCCTCACGGATACCGTTCCAGTCAAATGAAGTATTGAGCAATGACTCTGAATAATCGCCGTTAGGATAGAAATCGGTCCACTGGCGCTGTCCCTGGAATCCTGCGGCAATAGCGTTGTGACCAATAGCCTCTTCCTTAAAGCCAAGCTCCAGCAATTTAGGATTACCCTTCATCAAATCACGCATGATGATGGTCATCTTCACAACAAATTCCCAATCGGCATCTTTCTGTTCGCGAGTTTTTGTTTTCTCAGGAATGTTGATGTCAACACCCTCTTTTGTCATGCAATTCTTGCGGGTCCATTCCATTGCCTTTTCAAACTCTTCCTTATCATATATGCCTTCAGTCATGCGGCGAATAATTTCAGTGAGGTCTACTGATTCGTTGCGCATGCCCAGATACTCCTGGAAGAAATTCGGGTCGACAATTGAACCGGCGATACCCATACTTACACTACCCATTGACAAGTAGGATTTGCCGCGCATTGTAGCTACAGCCATCGCCGAGCGAGCGAAACGAAGAATCTTTTCAGCTACATCAGCGGGGATAGTATTGTCGTCGAGATCCTGAACATCATGTCCATATATGCCGAATGCGGGCAGCCCCTTCTGTGCATGAGCCGCAAGAACGGCTGCAAGATATACGGCTCCCGGGCGTTCTGTTCCATTGAAACCCCACACGGCTTTAGGCCAGTAAGGATTCATGTCCATAGTTTCCGCGCCATAGCACCAGCAAGATGTAACAGAAATAGTGGCACCGACACCCTCACGCTCGAATTTCTCGGCACAGGCGGCAGTTTCACCAACACGACCGATAGTACCGTCGGCGATTACACATTCGTAAGGAGTTCCATCACCGTGACGCAGATTGGTTGATATAAGTTCTGCCACCGCTTTGGCAAGATTCATTGTCTTTTCTTCAAGGCTTTCGCGGACACCGCCCTGGCGACCGTCGATAGTGGGACGAATCCCGATTTTCGGATATTTGCTCATATTTTTTAATATATATTAGATTTAGTTGAGTAACGCAAATTTAATCGTTTTCTTTCAGATTGTCAAGAGCGTCAGCCTTTGTTTCCTAAACTCGGACTAATATTTATATAATATGACACAATAACTAAAACCTTATAGCCGGAAAACAGCCCACTCCCATGCTACTAATTTCAGCAACATGAATTCAATTATTTTTTTGAAAAATTTGTGCCGCGCCAATTTGGAAAAGTCAACAATTTGACTTAACTTTGTGTTATAAGAATAAAGGCAAGAGAGCCGATTTGAAGACATAACCACATCAAAGTTGATTGGGAAACTCATCAAATTTTAATGAAATACCGAGACAAGCTTAGTCGCCCGATGGCGGGCCCCGCCTCTCTTCGGAGAGGTTACCTTTTCAGGTACAAGGCGGATTACAAAGGACGGCGAGCGCTCAAATCCTGTCATTCGGAGTTTCATCGCATCCTTTGGTGTGGCACTATAATCGGGCAAGCGACAGCTTGTCCGATTTCTTTTTATAAAAGTCATGTTATAATATCAATTGAGCATACAACCGAGCCCCCGCCGCAAGTGGACAGAATTAGGTTTGCCGACGTAAGATTTTCAGGAATTATTTATGCCGTGACTGTGAGCAACACTGCCGAGCCCTCAGCCTTTACATCCTGCTCTATCGCAGGAATCAACATGGATTCGCCCTGACGCAGCTCCCTATCGCCTATGGTGACAGAGCCCTCCACACATATAACTATCATGAATGAATCGGTCACCGTGGGAAGCACCAACGACTCGGAGCCGTCAAGCACGAGACGCGCCACGTTGAAGTATTGGCAATCCACCAATCGCTCCATTCCGAAGCCCGATTTATTATATTCTTTTTTATAATCGGGATAAACATTGTAATCTATCGCCTCAGCGGCAAGCTCAGTGTGAAGTTCCCGCAACTTCCCGTCCTGGTCACAGCGGTCGAAATCATATACCCTGTAAGTGATATCGCTCGTCTGCTGCACCTCAATCAACATATTCCCAGCTCCGATTGAATGAATCCTGCCGGCAGGAGTGTAAAACACATCCCCTGAATGCGAAGCGTGCGAAGCCACCACATCCATTATCCTTCCCTCGTCAATCAATCGGAAATATTCGTTTTTATCAATCTTCTTAGAGAATCCGGCATAGATTTTAGACTCTGGATCAGCATCCACGATATACCACATCTCTGACTTTCCAAGCGAATTGTGCAATCTCTGGGCGAGATCATCATCGGGATGCACCTGCACCGACAAGTCCTCCTTAGCATCGATTACCTTTATTAATAAGGGGAACATGGTTCCATACTTATTAAAGACTCTTTCGCCCACAAGCTCCGCGCCATATTTCGAAATCAGCTCCGACAAAGATTTTCCAGCATCTTCACCGTCAGACACAACCGTTTCATGACCGGGAACACCGGAAATCATCCAGCTTTCCCCTATTGAGGTTTGGTCAGTATGAAGCCCACAGTAACGCTTTATGCGGTCACCACCCCAAAGTACACTTTTTAATAACGGTTTGAATTTGAATGCGATCATTCTATAATATGTTGCCTATACGGTCTAATTGTAAACTTAGCTATGATGCCTCTTTATTCGGTTACAACTGCAAAGATAACTATATTTACACTAATCCGCAATTATCCCGCAATTTTTGAGTTCAAAGTCCAACATCTCTGTCAGCTTTGAAAAACAAATCAGCATTAAAGATGTTTAATATATTAAAGAACCGTTTAACTATTCAAATTATACTTATTATGAGTGAAAAGACTAATTTATGGACCAATATCTTTGTCCTTGCGGCAGGTATAATACTGATCTGCATGCACAACGACATAAGCCTTCTTAACTGGATGGTGATGTTTGTGGGAGCCATGTGCGCCATCCCTGGACTGATTGGCGTTATCACCGGAATATCCCGCTCTGCCAAAAATCGATCGACAGGCATATCGGTCACCACGTCGCTCGCCATGCTCGTCGTGGGCATCATCATGCTGCTAAGCCCCACCCCCTTTGTCGCCATATTCGTATATGTGCTTGCTGCGCTGCTGATTATCTGCGGCTTGGTGCAGGTGTGGTCGCTTGCAGTAGAATTCCGTCCATTCAAAATGCCCCTTTGGCTCTACATCATGCCGGTGCTTGTTATTGCGACAGGCGTGATAATAATTTGCTCGCCGCTACGCGATGTAGAAACGACATTCACTCTCATCGCCGGAATAGCGATGATCGTATCGTCGATCAACGGGCTATTTATCGCAATGGCAGTCTACAACAGCAACAAAGTCACTGTTTGATTTTAAACCGGCGGCGAATATACTCGATTATAGTTTCCGCCACATCCTCTATAGGCAACAGCGACGAGTCTATCGTGATGTCATAAGAACTTGCGTCACCCCAAGTCTTATCAGTATAAAAATTATAATAGTTGGCACGCAGCTTATTGGTCTTTTCAGCCATAGCGCGTGCCTTCTCTTCTGTCGGCTTGTCGCCTCGCTTCATTATGCGTTTCACACACTCCTCTATCGGCGCGTGGACAAAAACATTCACACATCTCGGATGATCGCGAAGCACATAATTCGCGCTCCTGCCGACTATTACACACGATTCCTTGTCGGCAACCGAGCGAATAAAGTCACTTTGCGACTTATAGAGTGAATCATCGCTTATGGAAGTCGACCCTGAATATAGAGTGTAAGGGTTGTATCCCATGGTAAACGAGAGAAGCCCGCTGAAAAAACGAGGAAATTTCTCATCTGATTTCTCAAAGAACTCCTCACTGACACCTGCATTCTTCGCCGCCTCGCAAAGCAGCTCCTTATCATAATATTTTATACCCAGTTTCTGAGCGAGCAGCTTTCCTAACTCTCTACCGCCGCTGCCAAACTGGCGGCCTATCGTAATCACAAAGTTATTTTTATCCATATCGGGTTGTTTATGCAATGCAAATATAAGCGATTTATATCGGAATTTAATTATCTTTGCAGCATAACTTTACATTTTTGTCATGAAGGACGATATAAAAAAACTATTGGGAAAAGACCCCGACGGACTGCTTACATACGAATATCTCGCCAATCACATTTCCGAAATTGACGATGTGATTGATGACATTGTTGAAAACATGATAAATGTCGACTTGTCGGGACAGTTTGTCGTGAGCGCGGCAAGATATCTCTTCGCTATCGACAAAGAGCATTATCAGCCATCGATATCCCGCCTTATCGCCGCCGGAATTGAAAAGGATAGAGAACGCCGCTACATCGGCGACCTACTGACCATGTGGGGCACTGATTATCAAGAGCATGTCGATGAATATCTAAAAAAAGACGACAATTTCCGTCGCATATACAAGCGATTATATCCTACCGGAATATAATCACAATCACATCCAAATTTTGTTAAGCAAGTATCTATAATGAAATTTTCGCAAACAATACTCTTCTCCGTGATGTTAGGGTTATACTGCGTTTCATGCGCGAAAACCGCAGCAAACGCCACGGCAGAAAATGAAACTAACAATAAAATAACCGCTCAAGTTATGGAAAACGATTCTAACAATGTGCTTGTAGACATATCTACCACTTTAGGCGATATTCAGGTGATGCTTTATGGCGACACCCCGAAGCATCGTGACAATTTCGTGAAACTCGTAAAAGAAGGATATTATGACGGAACTTTGTTTCACCGTGTGATAAACGAGTTCATGGTACAGGCGGGTGATCCCGACTCAAAAAACGCCCCGGCTGGAAAACAACTCGGTATGGGCGACCCCGGCTATACCATCGAGGCTGAATTTGTCTATCCTAAACATTTCCACAAGAAAGGCGCTCTTGCAGCCGCCCGCACAGGCGACAACATAAACCCGGAACGCCGTTCTTCAGGTTCTCAATTCTATATCGTCACCGGCAAGGCATACAATGACAATCAACTCAACCAGATGGAGAAGCAGATGCAAATGATGCAGCAGCAAGCCATCTTCGACAGTCTCACCAACCAGCATCGTGATTCAATTATGTCAATGAGACGCAATCGCGATCAGGAAGGACTCCAGAAACTCCAGGAAGAGCTCATTGCAATCACTACAAAAGAGGCGGCGAAAAACCCGGCAAAACTTACTGCCGAACAACGCGAAGCCTATAAAACCGTAGGAGGAACACCTCATCTCGACGGACAATATACCGTATTTGGCGAGGTGACCAAAGGCATGGACGTGGTTGAAAAAATCGAAAAAGCCGAAACCCTTCCAGGCGACCGCCCTAAAGAAGATATAAAAATCATAAAGATGTCAATCGTAAATGATTAAAGTGAACCGCTTCACCCTCCCAAACGGGCTTAGGGTCATACATCATGAAGATAGTGCCACCGCAATGGTGGCACTAAATATATTATATAATGTAGGTAGCCGCGACGAGTCGCCCGAAATGACCGGAATGGCTCACCTTTTCGAGCATCTGATGTTTGGCGGCTCAGAGCACATCGAGCATTATGACAAGGAACTTGAACACGCCGGCGGAACAAACAATGCATGGACCAATTGTGACTACACAAATTTTTATGACATAATCCCGGGTCACAATGTTGAGACCGCTTTCTGGCTCGAAAGCGACAGAATGAACGGTCTTGCATTCAGCGAAAAAGCGTTGGAAGTTCAGCGTCATGTCGTTTGCGAGGAATTCAAACAAGTGTGTCTCAATCAGCCTTATGGCGACCTGTCCCACTACCTCAACGCTCTTGCGTTTACCACTCACCCCTATCGCACTCCGGTCATAGGAAAAGAATTGTCGCATATTGAACGCGTCACAAATGAGGATGTCAAAAAATTTTTTCACGCCCACTATGCTCCCAACAATGCCGTTCTTGCCGTGACCGGAAACATTTCATTTGAACGGGTGAAGGAATTGACTGAAAAATGGTTCGGTCCAATTCCACGGCGGGAAATAGCGGAGAGAAACTATCTCCAGGAACCGCGACAAACGGAGCCGAGAACACTGACCGTAAGCGGAAGGGCACCCCACACGGCTGTTGTGATCGCCTATCACATCCCAGGATTCAACAGTAGAGACTATACCGTGTGTGACACCATCACTGACCTGCTTTCTGCCGGATATGCATCCCGCTTTTATCGCAATCTTATGCTCGGCACGGATTTGTTCAATCGTTGCGACGCCTCCATAACCGGCAGCATGGAGCCGGGATTGCTCCTGCTTCAAGGATATTTGCGTGAAGGAGTTTCTCCCGACGAAGCGATTGACCGACTGAACGAGGAAGCTCTATCACTTGCAAAATGCCCTCCCGACGAACATGAACTCGAGCGCGTTAAGAACAATTACGAGGCGACACAAACATTTTCACAAATGAGCTACGTGAATCTTGCCGCCAATCTTGCCCAATGCGAAATGAACGGAATAGATCTTCAGGACCTGATAACGATGCACCGCAGTGTCACTACCGAAGAAATAATCGACACGACTAAACGCATCATCACTCCCGACAATTCTTCGACATTAATATATAACCCCATATAATAGAAAGGAATCCGAATGATTCGGATTCCTTTCTATTATATGTCCGGCATGATGTCAATCAGGGATATATTTCCTAAGCTCTTTTGGCTCCATGCCTCTCCTGGAGGCATAATCTTGGAACTGGTCATCTCCTATCGGACCCAAAACGAAGTAATGACTCTCGGGATGAGAAATCATCAGCCCCGACGTCGAAGCCGCCGGCGACATCGCTCCATGCTCGGTGAGCGAAATCCCTACCGAAGAATAATCAAGAATCTTATCCAGCTCAAATATAAGCGATTGGTCAGGCATCGACGGGTAACCAACCGCAGGTCGGATGCCTTTATAATACTGACGAAGAAGATTTCGCGGATTATCATCTTCATCAGAAGCATAGCCCCATAGGCTTCGACGCACATCAGAATGAACAAGTTCAGTAGCCGCTTCCACAAGACGATCGGCAACCGTTTGATACAGTATCGCTTTATAGTCGTCGCCCTTAGTCTTGAAATCAGCTATAATTTTTTCGATATCGGGGCCCGACGTAACCGCAAACAAGCCAATCCAATCATTCTCGCATGAAACGAAATCGGCAAGAGAAATCGAAGTTTCTCCCGCAACCTGACGTCGCAACATGGGCAATCGGAGATTATTGGCTCCATTCATCACGATTATATCATCCCCCTCTCTGTGAGCCGGAAGCAAAACGATTTTCGCTTTGATGACACACTTTTTATCTTCGAGCACGTCTATAGCCCTTGCAGCCTCCTTAAGGAGTTGCATAGCCTCAGCTCCTTTTTTTATCTTGCCTTCAGGAAGCCCGGCAAGCCATTGAGCCTTGCAATGGTCACACCCCTCTATCTCCATCACTTCGGCTAAAGAAGCGTCAAGATGCCATGCAGAAAGAAACGCGCGCCAATTAATAAACTTCCTCGCGGCGGCGATGTCGACATTCAGCACGTGAACGCCGGGCTGAAGCGGCTCAACAGGTTGGTTGCTATAAACCGCCGCATTCTTGCGGGCTTTATCTATAGGCAATAAAGATGCAACGGCATATTCCCGCCGAAGCCGCTCTTGCTCAATTGCGTTATTTCTCACCGCCTCATCTCTGGTCGAGGGATTGACAAGACGCTGAGCCACCGACGGCATCATAGCTGCGTCACGGGTGTAAATCACGGGTCCGCTATAGCATGGAGCTATTTTCACCGCAGTATGAAGCGCCGATGTCGTGGCACCTCCGATTAGAAGCGGTATTCTTAATCCTTGCGACTCCATCAATCTCGCCACATGGCACATTTCTTCAAGAGAGGGTGTGATCAAGCCGCTTAGCCCTATGAAATCGGCATTCACTTCAACCGCTTTGCTCACTATATCTTCTTCCGGCACCATTACTCCCATGTCAATCATGTCAAACCCGTTGCAGCTCATGATGACATTGACGATATTTTTTCCAATATCGTGCACGTCGCCTTTAACGGTAGCAATTACCATTTTTCCGGATGAAGCCGACGACAAATTTCTTTTTTCTTCCTCAATATAAGGAGTCAGCCAGCCTACCGCCTGCTTCATGACATGAGCGCTTTTCACCACCTGCGGCAAGAAAAGCTGACCTTCGCCAAACAGACGTCCCACTTCGCTCATTCCCTCCATGAGAGGTCCGTCGACCACTCCAAGCGCTGAACCGCAATCTTTCATAGAGGCTTCCAATGCGGCATTCAGACCGTCGGAAGAACCATTGACAAGCATGTCAATAAGTTTCTGTGACGGCGATTTAACGACGGCTTCATCTGATTTCGCTTTTACCGCCAAATCTGCCGATTGCGACTCCGCCTTTATTTTTCCGGCTATTTCCACAAGCCTGTCAGTTGCGCCGGCATCACTGTCGAGCAGCACATCATCAATAGCTCTCGCCAATTCAGGGGATATCGATTCGGGATCCATGGCTGTGGCTACATTCACTATCGCCATGTCCATACCCTCCCGGCGCGCATGACGCAGGAACAAAGCGTGCATAGCTTCGCGAACCGGATTATTGCCGCGGAATGAAAACGAAAGATTGCTGACACCTCCGCTCACCTTGGCTCCGGGAAGATTTTCTTTTATCCACTTGACGGCTCGAATGAAATCGACCGCATAACTTGAATGAGCATCAATTCCCGTAGCGACAGCAAGCACATTGGGGTCAAAAACAATGTCACATCCGGCAAAACCGGCTTGATTCACAAGCAAATCGTAGGCTCGGCGACACACTTCTATGCGGCGTTCAAAAGTGTCAGCCTGTCCGTTTTCATCAAAAGCCATCACAATGACCGCCGCGCCCATCTCTTTTATGTGACGCGCTTTCGCTATGAACTTCTCCTCGCCCTCTTTAAGGCTTATGGAGTTGACAACGGGGCGACCCTGAATGCACTTCAAACCTCCGCTTATCACCGTCCAGTCCGATGAATCAATCATGACGGGAACCTTGGCAACTGCCGGCTCAACACCAATGCGCCCTAAAAAAGATTTCATCTCCGCCGGAGCGTCAAGCATCGAATCGTCAAGATTCACATCTACAATCCTGGCTCCCGCTCTCACTTGCGAAGCGGCTATGCTGATAGCTTCGTCAATCGATTTCTCTTTTATAAGCCTGAGAAACTTTCGGCTGCCGGCAACATTACAACGCTCTCCAACGCTGATAAATTCGCCAAGCCTGTCCACATCAAGAGTCTCCAATCCGGCAAGAATCATTCGAGGTTCCATTTCAGGAATGCGCCTCGGAGCATGTTTTGCCGCCTCTTCAGCTATAATGCGAATATGTTCAGGAGTTGTGCCGCAACAACCGCCAATTATATTGACATATCCCTTATGGAACATTTCCTCCACCTTGCGAGCCATTTTTTCAGGAGTTTCGTCATATTCCCCCATCGCATTGGGCAGCCCCGCATTAGGATAAACAGCAATTGCGAAAGGATATTGCTGAAGAACCTCAAGATATTTCATCATGCCTTCGGCGCCGAAACCGCAATTAAGCCCCACGGCAATCGGCTCGGCATGGGAGAGAGTGGCGATTGCAGCTTCAAGAGTCTGACCCGAAAGAGTTCTTCCCGATTCGGTAAGAGTGAACGACAATATAACCGGAATCCTTTTGGCATATTTCTCCATAGCCCTGCGGGCGCACCAAACGGCAGCTTTGGCATTAAGCGCGTCGAAAACGGTCTCGATAATGAAAATGTCGACTCCGCCCTCAATCAACGCTTCAAACTGCGGCTCATACGCATCGACGAGAGTATCCCAATCGACATCCTCGCCTTGTGACATAGATAGTGATTTACTGGTAGGACCGACGCTTCCGGCAACCCATCTCATTTCTCCCGGATGAGACGCCATAAACGAATCGACCGCCCGGCGCGCCACCGTTGCGGCAGCGATATTTATCTCCCTCACTTTGTCAGACAAGCCATAATCGGCAAGCGACAATTTATTAGAGTTAAAAGAATCAGTCTCTATTATCATCGCGCCGGCATCAAGGTAGTCAGAATGAATTTTACCAATCACGTCGGGATTAGTTATCGCAAGAATATCATTACAACCTTGCAGCCTGAATTTCCAATCGGCAAATTCTTCGCCCCGGAAATCATTTTCCTCCAGATGCCGGCGTTGAATCATGGTGCCCATAGCGCCGTCAAGCACCAATATTTTTCTTTCCAATGCTTCAAGCAACTTCAATGCCGAAGCGTCATACTTCAGATTTTCAACAAAAGCCATTTCAATTTATCCAATAATTGTAGCAACTATGCGCCTTGAGCCTCCATAGTTGCGAAATTCACAAAGATATATACCTTGCCATGTCCCGAGATTCAAATGTCGGTCAGTAATGGGCAAAGTGAGAGTAGAGCCGACAATAACCGACTTTGCATGAGAAGGCATATCGTCAGAACCCTCATCGACATGAAGATAAAAAGGAGCGTTTTCAGGAACCAGCCGGTCGAATATCGCATTGAGGTCACGCCTCACGTCGGGGTCAGCATTCTCATTCAACGCCAATGCCGCCGATGTGTGCTTTATAAGTAAATGAAGCAACCCCTTTTCAGGCAACTCCGGAAGTTGTCGCATTATCTCGCCGGTGACAAGATGGACTCCACGCGAATACGGACGAAGCGCAATCTCTTTCTGCTCTATCATTCTCTCAATAGTTTTAAACTTATATAAATACAAAGATAAAAAATCACAGCCACATATCACGAAATAACATGATAAAAAAGAATGACGGCAAGTGAAAAGCCATGCATGACATTGTTAAATATTTGGAATTAAGCCACAAAAGATATANCTTTGTGAAAATAGTTACCTTTCACCTAAACNACCAATCTATGAATCGATTCTTTCTTGCTCTGATTGTTGCCGCATTGGTTCCGGTCGGGGNGTTTGCCGAATCTTATTCGGCAACATGGGGACTGAGCGATCCCGACAATCTCTCGGCGGTCTCGACCGAAGGGAGCGCCACNTCGCTCATCACNACCGGTTTCACTCTCGGCGACAAGATCAGCGATGTGCGCCAGCTCACTTNGTCNGGCGCCGACACCGGATACGAGTCCGTGACCTATACCCCGGCGTTCACAGCCTACAAACCGACAACCAAAGCAACGTCGAAGACCGCGGGCCACAGCCTGACTTTCACCGTCACCCCCGCCTCAGGTCACTCTTTCAAGCCCACATCTATCGCATTTGATGCTGTCAAAATCGGCACCGACGCCGGAGCCATTGACGTGTATTACACTCTCGGCACTGACGCAGATGTGGCGGTCGCTACCGGAATCCAACCGCTTCGCAANAAAATCATGTCAGGGAACTCTACCGGNTACAGCCACCACGAGTTTTCATTCGCAGATGTAATGGCNGAAGGCAAGCCTTTCACCATCACACTCTATATAATGAATATCAACGGCGCCGATAGCAGCTCGGCAAAAGAGATAGGCTTCCGCAATGTCACCATCAAAGGCGCNATCGACGAGGAGATTTATGAAGTCAAGCAGTTTGTCACCTCCTTCACCGTCAACGGCGCGACTGAACTTGGCAAACCGAGCGCCATTGACCTCCTTCCCCTCGTCTCCAACCTTAAAAACGGTGAAATTGTCGCCTACAAGACCAAACTCTTCGGCGAGCCTACCGACTTCACCGTCAACACCGTCAGNGGCTACACCGGTCAGGTGAGCTACGAAGGGCGCAAGGCTACGGTATCCATCCTCCGCGACAACGACAAGGTGATGGACTTCGGNGTGCGCTTCTCCGTTACCAACCGCACTGCCAAACCCGCCGCCCAACCGTTGAAACGCGGTCTCATGTCGCTAAGCCTCACTGGCGCCGGAATGGGCACAGGCAATCTTGTCTCATGGCGCCACCGCGATGCCGACGGTTATGGAGTCAAGTACAAGCTCTANCGCGGCTCCTCGGCTGATGACCAGAACATTGTCCTCAACGACAATCTCTATATCGTAGACCGCACCAATATCAATGACCTCGACGGCACTGCCGACGACTACTACCGCCTCGAAACATACGATGCTTATGGCACCCTGATCGAGACCGAANTCAGCGGAAAGACCTGGGACAACCAAGTATTCCGCATCCCCACTAACCGTCCCGCCGACCGCGACGGCGCCTCATACACCCCCAACGATGCAAGCTACTGCGACATGGATGGCGACGGCGAGTATGAAATCATACTNAAATGGTCACCCTCCAACGAGAAGGACGCCGCAAGCACCGGCTCTACCGCTCCAGTATATTTTGACTGCTATAAGCTCGACGGCACTCAGNTATGGCGCATCGACGCNGGNCCCAACTTCTTCACCAGCGCCCACACCATGCAGTTCATCGCCTGGGACTTCGACGGTGACGGCTACGGCGAGTTTATGATGAAGACCGCCCCCGGCACCATTGACGGCGAGGGCAACTATGTTCTCCTCGGCGACGATGACCCCGAAGAGAATCTGCTCAACAGCCGCGGCAANCAGGTTTCCGGTTCGGAATACATCACCGTCTTCGACGGTCTCACCGGAGCCGAGCTCGCCACAATCCCCTATCACACCGACTATAAGGCAGGTGAAAGCTACTGGGGCGACAGCAATCAGAACCGCTCGGAGCGCTACCTTGCCGCCCTCGCATACCTTGACGGACCCGACGCTAACCCGAGCCCCATCTTTGCACGCGGATACTACTCNGGAGCATTCGTTGGAGCATACGACTGGGACGGCACCACGCTCAAAGAGCGCTGGGTGAGCCGCAACACNAAGAGNGGAGCCGGACTATGGGGCGAAGGCGCCCACTGGATCGCNGTAGGCGACTGTGACGGCGACAGCAAGCAAGAAATTGTCTATGGCTCAGCCGCTCTTGACCATGANGGCTCCCTGCTCTATCGCACAGGTCTCAAACATGGCGACGCGCTCCACCTCGGCGACTTCTTGCCTGACCGCCCCGGTCTCGAAGTGTTCATGGTGCATGAGGATAGCCCTTACGGGTACGACCTCCGCGACGCCGCCACCGGCGAGATCATCCTCCGTCAGACAGCCTCCAGCGACACCGGACGCGGTGTCATCGGACACTTTGACTCCACAAAGAGCGCTTCACAGTTCTCCCACAGTGCCGATCCGGGCATGCACGACTGTCTGACCGGCGAACGCTACTCCGATGGTTGGAATCCCGGAGGCGGCGGTTCAATGAACAACCGCATCTACTGGGACGGCGACCTCTATGACGAGCACTATGACAAGAGCTGCCTCGCCAAGTGGAACTCCGAATCTAATGGATTCTGGCGCATCAAGGTCAACAACACCAACTACACCATCGGCAAGCTCAACAACTCGTCCAAGTACAACCCCTGTGTGCTCGGCGACCTGCTCGGCGACTGGCGCGAAGAGCTCGTGCTCTGGGACGAAGCCACCTACGACCTCCTCATCAACGCCACGAGCTACACCTCGGACTACCGTATCCCGCACCTCATGGATGACCTAAACTACCGTGTACAAGTCGTCAACCAGAACTGCTGCTACAACCAGCCGCCTCACCTCTCGATCGACCCCGCAGTAGTCTACGCCTCCAATCCCAATGTGGCATCACAGAAAGACCAGGATCCCGCCGGTCTTGACGACATAATCGTCAGCTCGGATAATGACACTGAAGAGGTTATCTACAATCTCCAAGGCATCCGCATCAACAACATCACCGCACCCGGCATCTATATCCGCAACGGCAAGAAAGTCGTTATCCGCTGATTTTTCAATAATTTTGCAGACTAAAAACAAGGCATTCATGCTGAAATTAAGCATTAATGCCTTTATTGTTTCCTTCCGGGCACACTGCCACTGCGTTCACGGAAACAAAAATCACCCTGCCATAGCCCTCTTTCCAAGACAGAGCACAAGACAAACAAGATTTCCGAGTAGAGCCCAACGAAATCCTTGATGTAATCAACTCTGCCGCTTCGCTCCGCAAAGACTTCAAACAATGGTTGATCCGTCACCCCGGTCTCACCATCAACGAAGCCCTCCGCCGCTACCGAGACGAACAGAAAGCCAAGCAACGCAGAAGCGGGTCCAAACGCCACTAAACTCCAGCACCATCGAGAGGCGCTACAGCACCCTCGGTGGTGTTTTATTTTATCGAATCTACACCTCTGTTTGACAACGGTTCTACAATTATGCTCTTTAACATAAAACCTTGCCAACCTCAATATTTTTTTGTAATTTTGCATTTATCAAGTAACGACAATCTGATTATGACCAGTTAGAAAAATAAAAGACATACGGCGAGAGCCGAAAACTTTGAGAACTCCCTTGTAGTCGTTACAGGCTTTGGTCAGCCTTCAGATACTATATCGGGGTTCTTCGTATTTAGAAATATATCAAAAATAAGATAGTAATATCAAAAATGAATAAAGATATCCTTTCAGAATTAAAGGACACTCCAGAACAGACATTAGTTGTCGGTCCTTTGGTTGAGTTACTTGTCAAAGGTGGTTGGCAATTAGGTCAAATTATATATGGGAAAAATGAATGGAAAGTCCCTAAGACTCCTTCGGAGGCATCCAAACGTGAGAAAGGCTCTTCTTTCGATTATTTTCCTGTTGATATTGCTGTATTTGATAGTGTTGCTAATTGTGGTGATTATCGTCACCTTTTATTCATAATTGAGTGTAAACAACCTAAGATTGATGCTGGCCTTCAACAACTTGAAACCTACCTTTCTTTAGAGCCTCATGCAAAACTTGGTATATGGGCGAATAACGTAGATGCAAGTGCAAATGCACTTTTCGTTTATAAAAATGAAAAGGGACTCCAATTCCCCAAGCATAAAAAAGTCAAGGACTTTCCAATTGTAGGTAGCCCGTTGACTCCAACCACTGTTTCTCTGACTTTTAATGATCTCGTTATACCAACGAAGGATAGTCTTTACCGTACTTTTTCAGAATTATTGGACAAGGTAGTTGCACAAGACGGTAATGTTACCCGTAGAGAAGAACAATTAGATCAACTGTGCAATCTTGTTCTCTTAAAACTTGATAGTGATAAGCAAGGAAAGATTGATTCTGATGCAACTGTATATTTTAGAGCTTTTGCTACCGAAAGTGCAACAGCAGAATACATCAAATCAAAATTTGGAAACTTCATAGATGTATATCCAGATATTTTTGTTTCCAAGTCAGATCAAGAAATCCGTTTTGATGATGCGACTATACATGATGTAGTAGAGTGCCTCTCTCCATTCAATCTAATTGATATTGGGGCAGATACTGTTTCTATTGCTTTTCAAGTTCTTCGTAGTGCTGCACTAAAGCAACAAGAGGGTCAATATTTCACACCCAAGCAAGTTATTCAAGCGGCCCTTCGCCTACTTGAAGTATCTCTTGATGACATTATCATGGATCCGGCATGTGGGACAGGTGGATTCCTAATTCAAGCTTTAATAGATATGAAAGAAAGGTATCCAAATCAAGAAAAGGAGATATCAAGATGGGCACAACTACATATTTTTGGTATTGATAAAGATGCTATTGGTATAAAACTCACCAAGGCGATAATGCAGATCCTCAATGATGGTTCAGCTCATTGTGTAAGAGGGGATAGTGTTTTAACTCATACTTGGAAAAATAAATATCCTCATTTACTGTCAAATCAATTCAAGAACGGAAGATTCACAAAGATTTTTACCAATCCTCCTTTTGGTGCTCCTTTGAAGATAAAATATACTGATGCTAAAAAATCCTCATTGAGTATTGTTGAATATGCTGAACAAGGTAAGGATATAGAATTGGGGCTATTGATGTTCAATCGTTGTGTAGATTTACTAAAAGATGGAGGTAAATTATGCATTGTTCTTCCTGAAACATACTTCTTTTCGCCATCGTATAAGTATGTAAGAGAGTGGGCATTTGAAAGATTGAAGCCAATTTGTGTTGCAAATGTGCCAATGGATGCCTTTCAAGGATTTTGTAGGGCAAAAACAAATCTTTATATTTTTGAGAAAGTATTTGAAGATAAGTCTAATATTGACATTGAAAATGATACTGTGACTTTTATCAATCCGACTTCTTGTGGTATTTATAAGAACGGTGCAGATAGATTTGTCGTGGATTCAAATGGGAATCGAACAAATGTAATAGATAATCAGTTACTTGCTCAATCTGTCGAATATGCTAATAAAGATATGAAGCATGCTTTTAATATTCCATTAAAAGATGTGCTCACAGCTGAAGTGCTTGTTCCCCAATACTTTGACAAAACTTTGCAACATCCATCTGAAGAATTATATACACATTTAGGAACTCAGGGTATAAGTATCGGAGAACTTATTGATAAAGACATTATTAAACTATTTAATGGGCACGGAAGTCCTAGTAATGATTTGAGAAATGGTGAAGTACCATATGTGAAAGTGTCAGATATTCGCAATTTACGAATAAATGTCAATCCTACTAATCTTATTCCACTTCCTTTAGCGCATAAATTTTGGAAATCTGAGGATGGGAAAAGCAACCTTAAAGCTTGGGATTTAATTTCTCCGAGTCGTGCAAGTAGTAATATTGGAGAGTTTGCCATCCTTTTACCCGGTGAAGAATCTATTGTTTTAACTAAAGAAGTTTTCATTATACGAGTTAATCATAATTCGATTGGAATTACACCTTTCTACCTTTTATGGGCTTTAAGCCTTAAAGAAACTCGAAAACAATGGGCTAGGGTAACGCTTATGCAAACTAATCGTGAAGATGTTGGTCAAAGATACCGCGAAATTACAATTCCTTATCCATTGTCTGTGAGTTGGGCTGATAAAGTATGTAAATCTTTTAGAGATTATTTTGAAGGGATTGCAAAAGCGAAAGCAAACTTTGTTTTTAGTACATCCACAGATGAGTTTAACTATATTGCAAGTGTGAGTGCTTTTAATCAGAGTGTGTAATCAATTTATAATGAAGTCTGACTAAATATAAATCGATGGAATCTTTGCAATTTAGTAAATAATTAATTGAGCTTCAAAATCATAATTTATGAAAGCAATATATTTGGATTTACACATACATACCTCAGAAGATGCGAATAAGCCGAATGCATCCTATGATATAGCAGAATTGGTTCGTAAGATCAAGGAGTATAATGACAATTCTGATTTTATGATATCCCTTACTGATCATAATATGATTAATAAAGATGCTTATCTCAAGGGATTGGCATTAGGAATTAATATGATTTTAGGGGTTGAATTACATATAAAACATGAAGATGATGTTAAGGCTTACCATTGTCATATGTTCATCAATAAAGAAATTACAGAAGATACAATTGATGGCATAAACAAGATACTCGATAAACTTTATCCAGAAAAATTACCTAATAGGACAGAGTCGTCTATCCCAGATATTCAGCAGATAATTAATAGTTTTGATGATTACGATTTTATGCTTTTGCCTCATGGATCTCAACGACATGGAGCGTTCAATTATTCAATTGGCAAGGATAAACGTTTAGACAATGCAATCAATAGATCCATTTACTATAATCAATTTGATGGATTTACCGCTCGAAGTAATGACGGTTTAGAGCAAACAAATGAGTATTTTAAAAAGCTCGGTATTGCAGATTTTATTAATCTACTTACTTGTTCTGATAACTATTCCCCCAGTAGTTATCCATCCACAAAAAGTAAAGAAGCAAATGAATTTGTTCCAACATGGATGTTTGCAGAACCAACATTTGATGGCCTTCGCCTGTCCTTGTCTGAATCATCTAGATTAGTGGTACAAAAAGATAAACCTGTAGTCAGAACTGATCATATCGGACATATAGTGCTCAAGAATGAACATATTGACATTGATGTAACATTATCGGATGGTTTAAATGTGGTTATTGGTGGATCCTCTTCCGGGAAGACTCTATTTGTCGATTCAATTTTTAAGGCCATTAATCATTCGTTTGAAGGTTCAAAATATGTCGATAGATATGGGGTAGATCGAATTGCAGTTGAGAATCCTTCAAATATGCGTCCGTATTACATCTCTCAAAATTTCATTGCAGAGAATATTAGTGATAACAATGAGAAGTCTATTGACGAAATAGAAATACTTCATAATATTTTCCCATCAGACAAAGAAATTAATCAGCAGATTACAACGGCATTAAATTCTCTGAATACCATTGTTGCAAATATGTTAAATCATGTAGCAACAATTGAATCTTGTATAACGTCACTCAATGCCCTTCCACACCCAGGAATGATGGTGGTTAATACTGTATTAAAAAGGAATATCTATAATTCGTTTATACCTAAAGATGAAGAGACAAATAGTATTAAATACCCTCAACCTACATATGAGGAGCATTTAAAGAACCTTCAAGAGATTAAGATATTCCTTGAGAATAATCCTCTCACGCAAGATCTAATTAGAGAGTTTCAATCTATAGAAAACGAATTAAAATTTGCTTATCAAGCAAGTAATGTTTCTAATGAAATATTACACCACATATTGGATAGAAAGAAGACTGTTGATGTCCATTTGCGTGAAACACAAGGCATTGATCAAGAACGATTACAGAATAAGGAACGTTTAATGACGTTAATTACCAAATATGTATCAGCAATAAAAGGTTTTTATGCATGTAGAAAGCAATTGTCTGAAACTAAATATTCCTTTTCTACGAATATTGTTGAGTCAATGGGACATAAATTATCTATTCATAATAATTTTAAGTTTGATGAAAATATCCTAATCACCACTCTAAACCAATATCTTAAATATTCGTTTAAGAGGATGAGTGATGTTATCCCGGAGAATTTATTCAAAAGGTATTTTAAAGATCGTCCCCGGGTTGAGTCGTACGATGAATTAGGTAGAAAGATTCAATCGTACTTGTCGGATGCCAATACAAAATCATATCAAATCACGACAAGCAATGGTGTCGACTTTAATTCACTGAGTCCGGGATGGAAAACAGCGATCTTATTAGATTTAATATTAGGATATGAGGATGATAATGCGCCAATAATTATTGATCAACCAGAGGATAATCTTGCAGTAAAATATATTAACTCTGATCTCGTTGCCACTATAAAAAGAGTTAAAACCAGAAAGCAGGTAATTCTAGTTTCCCATAACGCGACCATTCCTATGATGGCGGATGCTCAGACAATTATTTTGTGTGAGAACGACGGTTCCAAAATCACTATTCGGTCTGCATCTTTAGAAGGTTTAATCGGAGACAAAAAGGTTCTTGACTATATCGCGGATCAAACTGATGGAGGAAAATCATCAATAAAAAAACGTGTGAAAAAATATAACTTTAGACATTTTAATTAGAGCAAGAAGATGACATTAAAATTTGATAAGACTCCAAATGGAGACATCTCAATATGTATCTATGATGGTACAACTATTCTACCATTCTCATATGTTGAGTTAATCAAGAAGATAATGGCAAACGATATTATTGAAACTGATTACTCATCATCAATAACAGAAGATGAACACAAGCAAATTGATGAACTAATTACTGAAATAAAATGCGTGGTGCATCCTAAAAGTGAATCAGATGCCACACCCTCTCTGTTTTGACGTAGCTACCTAGGTGAAAGGGGTATTGACAGCCGCTTCATCGTAATAAATTGCAATGTATATCTGTCCAATTTATAGAAATATGAAACTTATATATAAAAGTCGAGGATTTCCTATTACTATAGAGAAATATATCCCAAGTTCTTTTGCATACGATCAATGGGTTATATCGGACGAATATACTAAAGTTGCCATTGGCTATGAATATAGGATTGTTGTGACCTCTTCGGCTGACATACGAGACCATAAAGACCTAACTCTTCTAGCAGTCCAAACTTCCGCATTTATAGAAAAGCTAACCATGCTTCTGAAATATGCGGTAGGCATGTCACTAAATTCGCCACATAAGCAATTAACATATCGGTGTACACGTGGTATTGATATTAGAGACTTACCTAATGGGTGGAGTGCCAACATAGACGAAATAGACTCTTTCTTAATGGGAACTCGTTCGACACACATTAGTATAACTGTATTTCCCAATAACGCCAATATGCCTACTTCTGCGTTGCCAGAATTACAAATAGCACTTAACAACTATGATGCACTTGATGAGGAAATAAAGGATCTGATAGCGCTTCATAATAGTGCTGTTGAATCAGATGAACGCTCATGTTTCCTGATTATGAGTAAAGTTCTTG
>JAAVEM010000017.1 GCA_014801235.1 Bacteroides sp.
ACTCAAAATTTTCCGTGATCCCTTCCGGAAAGACCGTTTTAAGTACCTGCCATTGCTTCATACCGCAAAGTTAACTATCTTTGCCTATATTTTAACAACCTATTATTTGCATTGACCCGTCTTAACGTGGTTTAAATGGATTGAAATGGAGTTAATCGGAGAAACATTGGGGCGGCGGGGAGCGTTAGCTTTATAGATGATAAAAATAAATAACCATGATTCAAGTAACTTATTTAGACCACAGCGGATTTGCGGTGACAACCGAAAAGGCGATACTCGTCTTTGACTATTATAAGGATCCCGCCAATGCGCTGCACAAGATTCTCGAAGCCAACCGGGAGCTCCCGGTGCTATTTTTTGTGAGCCACCATCATTCCGACCATTACGCGCCGCAGATTTATAACCTGGCTCAAAATCACAAGCGTGTCTACATCCTGTCAAACGACGTAGACGGCGACCGCATTCCTTCAAAGGACAAGCTTTCGGTGGCAAATGTCAGCGCGGGCGATGTGCTCGACAATCTGCCCGGCGATGTGAGGGTCAAAACGTTTGGCTCGACCGACGCAGGTGTCAGCTTCGCTGTCACGCTTGCCGACGGCAAGACTATTTTCCATGCCGGCGATTTTAACGACTGGCACTGGAAAGACGAATCGACACAGGCTGAAATTGACAAGGCTGAACGTCACTTCGTCACCATTCTCAACCGCATCGCTGAGGATGAGCGCGAGTTTTATGTGGCGATGTTCCCGGTCGACGAGCGTCAGGGAACCGACTTTTCGCGCGGCGCGACGCTGTTCACCGACAAAATCAAGGTGCGCAATTTCTTCCCGATGCATTTCGGCGCCGACTTTAAGGGTGCCTGTGACTTCGGTGCTTACATCAAGGACAAGGACACTCGCTGTTTCTGCCTGAAGTCGCCGGGACACTCCGTGGAGCTCGACGGTTGACGACGAGCCTCCGGGTTAAATTGAACGAAAAAAACGGGAGCGACATCCAATTACGGGTGCCGCTCCTGTTATTGTCAGAGTAAGTGTGTTTTTCAGTATCAGTCATCAATTCTTAAAAACTCTCCCGCACGGTTGAATTCAAGTTCTCTTCCGTTGGAAAGCTCTATTTCATATTTTGAGCGTTCGACGCTGATTTTCACTATTTTTTGTCCCTTGTAGTTTTTAGCCACATAGTCACGGATGGGTTTCAGAATCAATTCTGACGGAACGGCTTCGTGTCCGCAGTCGATTTCGGTCCATTTTCCGTCGCTGTCAAACTCGACTTCGGTTCCGTTTACGAGAATCACGTCATATTCGGTTCCGCCGAAAGTGTGTTTTTCGATTTTGATGTGGCTCACTCCTGTCTTGGGGAAGTGGCGTGTCAGTGTGACCTGAGCCTCTTTGGGAAGGTCGGAGACATCTCTCGACACTTTGTCACGCGCCGATGCCACTGTGACGGTGGCGAGAATTGCGAGAAGAGAGAAAAGTAGCTTTTTCATATTCAGTAAATTAAAAATGTTCAAACGTGTTATATAAAGTAATACGCTTGAAAGCCGCAAAAAGTTTTACTGAAATGCTTTTTATCGCGCCGATGAAAGACGGCGGCGCATGATGAAGGAGGTCACGAGCGATGTGAGCCATCCGATGAGGGCGGTGAGGAGGAAGACAGCGATGAGGTCGGTAGCCTCAAGCCTTACGGGATAGGCGGTTATGGTCATCGCCTCGTGGTTTCCGCCGAGGGTGATGAACTCGCCCCACTGCTGGGCGAGGCAGAGGATTACGCCGATGACGATGCCGGCAACGCCACCGAAAAGCGATATGAGCCACCCTTCAAGCACGAATATGCGCGAAATCATTTTTCTCGACGCTCCGAGTGAATAGAGGGTGTGGATATTGGCGTCTTTTTCGATAATCAGCATCGACAGCGTGGAGATGATGTTGAACGAGGCGATGATGAGAATGAACGCGAGGAGGAAGAATGTGATCCACTTTTCGACCGAGATCATTTTAAACGATTCTTCCTGCTGCTCGATGCCGTCTTTCACGGCATATTCCGCGCCGATGGCGTTTTGCACGGCGGTTTTGACCGACGAGGGGGCTGCCGACGTCTTGATTTCGATTGCCGTCGCCTCGGTGGTGTAGTCGAGGAGTCCGCGCGACATTTCGAGGGGAATGAGCACTATGTCGGTGTCAAATTCGGTCTGGTCAGCCTGAAACACTCCTCCCACCAGGAGCGAGTCGCTGCGGAATGAGCCCATGGGATTGGCGGGATTTATTCGCCCGAGCCTGCGGGGCACATACACTTTCATCCGGTCGATGAAGCCGGGACGGGCTCCGAGCTCGATGGCGGCGCCGACACTCAGAGTCGCGAACGCTCCAAGCACAGGGTCGGCTATCATGAACTGTCCGTCGCTCTTCACGATGCTGTCGATGCCGGTGATTTCAGGGTAGTCGGCTGTCACTCCTTTCAGTGTCACGGGCATCTGGCGGTCATTGTAGATGGCGAGTCCGTGCTCCTCCACGGTGGGGGCTGCGATTTCGACTCCGGGGAGCGACGCGATGACCCGGCATAGTGAGTCGGCGTCGGCGATTGTCTTGCCGGCGACACTCTCCACCCTGAGGTGGGGCGACAGAATCGAAAGGCGGGAGGCGGCTACATCGGTGAAGCCGTTGAACACCGAGAGCACGCACACAATCGCCATTGTCGCCACGGCAACCCCGATGACGGAGATTCCCGAGATGACATTGACGGCGCTGTGGGTCTTTTTGGAGACGAGATAGCGTAGGGCTATGCGGAGTGCGAGCATCGGCAGCGTTGGCGGTTATTCCGTTGGTTCACTGTCGGCTGTTTCGGGCTTGTCTTTTGCGAGAAGATTGTCGATATTTTCAAGATAGTCGAGCGAATCGTCGAGGAAGAAACTCAATTCGGGAGTCTTGCGCAGCTGGTAGCGCACTTTCTGGGCGAGGTCATAGCGCACGGTCTTGGCGCTCTTGTTGATGCTTTCAAGCAGCTCCTTGCCCTTGTCGGAGGGGAACACCGACAGGTAGACGCGCGCCGTGCTGAGATCGGGCGACACGCGCACCGCGCTCACCGAGATGAGCACTCCGTGGGTTTTGGCGGTTTGCTGACGAAATATTTCACTAAGCTCCTTCTGGAGGAGGCGGGATATTTTTGCTTGACGGGTTGTTTCCATAATTTTGGTTATTTTTTGATTGTCTGTATCTACTATGTAAACGCTTAAATCATTACAAAGTTAGAAAAAATTTGGGGGGTGGGACAATTTGTGGGTAAATTTCGGTTTCCTCCGCCATAACTTTGCGGAAAAATCAANNGAATACTATGAAAAACAACAAGCTTGATCTAATGTGCCGTTTGCCTAAGTGGGGCGATNACGGCGTTGAGGCTAAAAATCTGCGTGTCAATAACGGCGGTCTGTCGCCGGCGGCTGTTCCTGCGGTGGAAACGCCTTCCTGCGGCGGACGGCTCGCCGGGATGCTTGGCGGGAAAACGGTGTTTCTCGACGGCANACGGGTGAAAATNNTCGACCGGGAGGGGGACGTGACCGACATAGGTATTCTCCCGGGCGACTATCGCTGCCATTTCGCGTCGGGCGACTCAATGACCTTCATGACCCGGGCAGGAGCCTGGAGGGTGTCGGTCGGTGAGGATGGCGAGCCTGAAGTGGAGGATTTCACCGCCGAGTTTCCGGCTATAAGAATCGGGGNTTATTCCACGCGCGAGTTTNTAGCGTCGACATCGCCNNTGACGCTNGCNGGCGACTATCGCCACTGGGCGGGACCGCTTGCCGATGCCGACAGGCGNGCTATTTCGACTGAGTTGACGGCGGCTTACTCCGAAGCGATGAGCAAGGCGATGGCGGCGGGATTTTTCGCTCAGCCGGTTGTCGTGTGGTACCGTCTTCTCGACTCCCGCGGCAGNGCTNTTTACCGTTCGGAACCTGCGGTGGTGACAGCGNGCGGATATGGCGGCACGGAGCCGGCTCAGGGGAGCGTTGCCGTGGATGGCGGTGTTTACTGCCGGCTTGGCGCTGTGGAGGTGAAGTTGAAGGGCGTTTCGCTTGGCTATCAGGTGGCGGCAGTTCCGACGAATGGGTTGCCCCGGGTTGCGTGCGCCGAAGTTTTTGTGTCGCCGGNGCTTGATCCCGTCGATTATGACGGAGAGGTTTCAGCCACGTTTGGCTCGTCGGATGCTTCGTCGGGGCAACTTGGGCTTAGCCTGCCGCTCCTTCCCGGGCTCAATAGGCGTGTCGGNGCTACGCTTGACCGCCTTGAGGAGCTTTCTGCGCGCGTGGCGGTGATTCAGAATCCGTTTTCTGCGGCGGGATCGTCGATGACGCTTCTGGACTGCGCCGGGGCGATGGATTCGCGCCGTGAGTCGGCGGCGTTGACCTCGGCGTTGAAAAAGGGGTGTGGAGCTGATTGGGGCGTTGCTGATGAAATCTCGTTGCCCCATCGTTTCTCGGCGGGAGCGGTGACTCTTGCCGCCGACATCGCCGCCTGGGGCGACATCTCTCCGCTGTCGGCGCTCCCGGCGGGAGTAGCGTGGCGCGCGGCTTCGACCGACGCATCCAAATCGTGGACGGCGGTGACGCGCGTCACCATCGACCGCGACGGCGTGGAGGAGATATTGACCGTCAGCGAAAGCGGCGCCTCGGGGTGTCCATTGTCGCTGTCGCCGGTGGCATTCTATCCCNATCCACGCGCCGTGAGGCTCAGGGTGTCGGTGACGGGGAGCGACGGGGTGACACGCGGCGCCGACCTTCAGCTTGTTCCGACTCCCGGAGGCAGAGGGGCGTGCTACATTTCGCCCGGACTGGCTCCTGTTGAGCTTTCTGCCGGGGCGGCGGCGTTGTCGCCTGTAGTTGTCAGGCAGGAGCGCTCCTACTCCTCGGCGGTGGCTGTAGCCTCGGCTGACTCGCCGTTAGAGCCNNTTACAGCCTCGGGTGTCGCTTCATGCCGGGTGACGGCGCTCGCGTCGCTTCCCCGCTATGGCAATTCGCTCGACATGGGGCGCCGCCATCTCGCCGTGTTTACCGACGGGGGCATCTATGTGGCGGCGGTCAATCCCGCCGCCGGTAAAATCTCGTTTCATCTTGTCGACGACGGCGGCGCCGTGAAGTCGGCANCGGCAGTTGCGGTGACTCAGGCGGGGGTGTATGCAGTGGCTGGCGACACNCTCGCGCTGATTGCCGGGAGCAGGGTAAGCGCCGTTGCCCGNGGATGTGGCTTTGAGGAGCTGGGGTATTGCGCCCGTTACGGCGAACTGGTGTGCCGCCGCGCNGACGGGAGGCTCATGGTGATGGACCCGGCAGGGGGCTGGATGGAACTCTCCTTGCCCGGCGCCGTCGAGGGGCTTTGCCGGGTNNCNGGAGGATTGCTTGCCTTGACCGATGACGGAGCGGTCTATAATCTTGACCGGGCGACGGCGGCGCCTGTCAGCGTGGCGCTGAGGATGGGTCACTTGTGGCGGGGGCATATTGCACCGAGGTTGCGCGAGGCGGTGTGGCTCATTGGAGCGTCGGAGTTCCACGGCTCTTTGTCGCTGAGCGGCAGTTGGAGCGGNGTNGACGAGGCTAAGGTGGCTGTGTTTCGCNTCGACGGCAGATTAAACGTGCCGCCCCACGCGCTTCTGCCCGCCTGTCGATACAGGCATCTTAACGTGACGATCGAGGGCGAAATGTCGGTCGACGGAGTTATTAACGGAATAATTTTGCGCTGATGGAAACAAAGATTGACATGAAGGAGATTATCGCCGAGAACGCGCGTCGCAACATGCGTTTCCGTGTCCACTACAATCCGCTGAAGGGGGAAGGGTGTCTNGGCGAGAGAGTGGCGGCGACAGGTCCCGACGGGGTGACGGTGAGGATTCCGGTGGAGATGACGCGCGATGCCGACTATCGCCACGCGCTGACCGACGTTACAGAGTGGGAAAAGCTGAGATGCCGCCACGATTTCGAGTTTTGGGCGGCACGGTGTGTCACCATCCGCGACAAGCGCACGGGTTCCTACGTGAAGCTGACGCTTAACCGCGCNCAACGCCGNCTGGTGGCGGTGATGGAGGAGCAGCGACGCGCCGGCGAGCCGGTGAGGGTGATTCTGCTGAAGGCGCGCCAATGGGGCGGAAGCACGGTGACTCAGATGTACATGGCATGGATGCAGACCACGCGCCGCCACAACTGGCACTCGCTGGTGTGCGCCCATGTGAAGGACACNGCCGCCGGGATAAGGGGAATGTATGCGACGATGCTGTCCAATTATCCCGCCGAACTGTGGGACGGCGACACGGCTCCGGGNTTTGNGGGTTTCGAGCGCACTCAGAACACGAGGCTCATCGAGGGGCGCGGATGCAGGGTGACGTTGGGGTCGAGCGAACGGCAGGAGGCTGTGAGAGGTTTCGACTTCGCAATGGCTCACCTGAGCGAGGTGGCGTTTTGGAACGACTCGGCNCGCCGCTCGCCCGATGATTTCATCGGCGCCATCTGCGGCAGNATCCTGCGCGAGCCCGACACGCTGATAGTGCTTGAAAGCACCGCCAACGGCGTGGGCAACTATTTTCACAGCGAGTGGCTCCGCGCCAAGAGGGGCGAGAGCGACAAGCGGGCGCTTTTNGTGCCNTGGTATGACATCGAGCTTTATCAGGAGCCTGTCGCCGATGCCGAGGGGCTGTGGCGGTCGATGAACGAGTATGAGCGCCGGCTATGGGAGGCGCATGGCTGCACGCTGGAACAGATTCAGTGGTATCGGGGNAAGTTGAAGGAGAACCGGTCGAAGACGCGCATGGCTGCCGAGTATCCCACCGACGATGTTGAGGCGTTTGTCAACTCGGGCTCGGGAGTTTTCGCCCTCGACCGCATCGGGGAGCTGCGCAAGGGGTGTTGCGCTCCGTTGAGATGCGGCGAGCTGTTTGCCCTCGGCATCAGCGGACACGAAGCGATGGAGGGGATTCATTTCATCGATGANGTGAACGGACGGCTCAAACTGTGGAGCGAGCCTGAGGCGGGATGCGAGCCCGACCGCTATGTGGTGGCTGTCGACATAGGNGGGCGAACCGAGCGCAGCGATTTTTCAGTGATATGCGTGCTTGACCGCCGTGGTCAGTCGGGGCTTCCCGAAGTGGCGGCGCAGTGGCGGGGACACATCGACCATCACATTCTNGCATGGAAGGCGGCGATGATAGCGGCATGGTATGGCGAGGCGCTTCTGGTGATCGAGAGCAACAGCCTTGACAGCGAGAACACCGAGGGCGACCACTCGGAGTTTATCCTGTCGGAACTCAACCAGGTTTATCCCAACCTTTATCACCGCACCATCTATGACCGGGTTGCCCTNAGGCATGACACNCGNCTTGGATTTCACACCAACACGTCGACCAANCCGCTTGTGATTGACCGTCTTATCGAGATGGTGGGGAGNGGAGGATATGTGGAGCGCGANGAGGAGGCGTGTGACGANCTTGCNGTCTATGAGGTGAAGCCCAACGGCAGTTACGGGGCTAAGCAGGGGTATCACGACGATATCCTGATGACGCGCGCCATCGGGCTGTATGTGGCTTCGACTTCGACACGCACCGGTCCTGCCGAGCATTACCGGGTGAAGCGTCGGCACCAGTGGCTTTGAATTACTGACCGTCGTAGATGTAGTCGTAGGTTCCGCCGTCGGTCATGGGCGCCACTTTGAGGGTGAAGGCGGGGTCGACGGCTTGTTCGGGCGAGTCGGCGCCTTCGCGGTCGATGAAGGCGGTGATGTCATAGAAGTGGTTGCGCTCGGCGCGATAGAGCGCGAACACGATGTCGGTGAGATCNGAGGCGCTGTAACACTGCTGGTCGTTGATTGAGGGCAAGCGGTAGTTGACGGGGACACGGTAGAAGTAGAACTTGCCGTTGTAGGGCGCCTTGATGAGCAGGAACATCTCGCGGATGTCATTGATGCAGGGGGTGTCGTCGAGGTCGGTCACTTCATAGCGGGAGCCGTCGTTGTGGTTCTTGTGGCCTGTTTGTCCGTCTCGGGTGCATTGGCGTGTCACCTTGGTGTAATTGACCCAGTCGGAGGGATAGGTGTAGTAGACGTGTCCGTTNTCGCGNACCATGTTGTCGGGGTGAGCGTCGGGGATGTCTTCGGGATAGCTCCAGTCAGTTCCGGCGAATGGTCCCGATGTGGCTACCGAAGCCGGGAATATGTTGCCGGGATTGGCGGTTTTGTCATCACGGAAATAGGGCATGAGGTCGTCGGGCAACACCTGCGCTCTGAGCGAATAGCGGCAGAGGATGCTGGTGAAGTCGGCGGGCGCGGTGTAGGAGCCGTTGGGGTTGAGCAGACTCAGGCGTATTTTGGCAGCGACACGGCGCAGGGGCACCACTATGTTGGAGTAGCGGCTTATCTGGTCGGGGAGCTTGAGGGTTCCCACCATGATGAAGTTGTCTTTGCGGGTCATCTGCTCGCCGTCGGTCCAGGCGACAGCCGAGTTATAGAGGGTCTTGAAGTCTTTTCCCACACGCTCGCCGATGTCGCCAAGGTCATGGTTGGCGACGAGCGCCACCTGCGAAGCCGCGTCGAGAGTTTCGAAGTCGAGCCCGTCGACATTGGAAACGCCGTCTTCCTTAAACTCGAGAAGGGTGTGGGTGACGTTGCAGTCGTTTGAGCCCGCATTGTTGATCGCCTTGTAGAAGGTGACTTTGCCGGCAGCGTCGAGCAGGTAGAAATCAAGGGTTTCGATGAGTTTCTCGTTCCAGTCGCTCCAGCAGAGGGTTTCTTCCGATTCCGTGCGGCTGAGGAGTCCGGCTCCGTAACCGTCGGTCGAGTAGCTGATGGTGAATGAGGTTTCCTGCTTTTCCGGAGTTTCGGCAACGGGGTCGTCGCTGCAAGCCGCCATTGCGAAGCAGGGGAGGATGGTATATAGTAATGCCTTAAGTTTCATAGCTTTCAGGGATTGGTTTCTTACTCGGTTTCAGCGGGAGCGTCTTTGTGTCCCATAGGGTAGTCCCACCAGGTGTATTCCTTAAAGATGGGGTCGGTGTTGTGGATTCCTTTCACGAGCTTGCTGTTGTCGGAGCCTTTCGCTTTTGACTGATAGACGTGGAAAAGGTTGCGGATCTCGATGTGGGTTTCGGTTCCGGCAAATTTCAGGTCGGTGGTGAATTCTCCTTTTTCCTTGGGGTTTATTTTGAGCACGTCGGAGAAGTTTTTGCCGTCGATGGCTACTTTAATGACGAGATAGCAAGTGGGCACCTCGCCACGGTCTTTCCATTCCTGAGCGGCGGCATTGAGCTGCATGATCGTGTCGTTGAGCATCGTGGGGTAGTTGCTGCTGACGTCGAAGTCGACGGTTTTTAGTCGGGTTCCCACTTTGACGTTGTAGGCGGCTGAGCGAGCTATTCCGGTGGAGACGGCTTTATTGTTGTTTCCGTCGTCATTTCCCACTCCGAAGAAGAAGCCGTTGGGGGTGTTGGCGGCTCCGGTGCCTACGGTGAAGCGGTCTTCGGCGGTGTATTCCACGCCGTCTTCAACGAGGAAGGCTTTCCACACGGCTCCGGTGGGACCGGTGAGGGTGAAAGTGTAGTCGGCAAAGGAGGTGGTGTTTTCGATTGCGTCCTTTGACTTGCTGCTCGGATAGGAGGGGAAGGAGACGTAGCCATACTTGCCTTCGGTATCGGTTGAGTAGAACTCATATCTTCCTGTGGGGTCCCAGCCTATCATCGACTCAACGAGGTTCCAACATTCGAGCTTGTAGGAGAGGACGCCCTCGGTGATGTCCTTGTCGATGGTGAACTTGTAGAGGTGGTTGCGGTTCACGTTGTGGGTGTCGTTGGCATAGTTGCCTGTTCCCAGCCATGAGTTGTCGATGTCAACAAGACATGACTCGGTTTCACCGATGTCGTTGGTGACGTTGATTTTCATCGTCACGCTGGTGAGGTCTTTGGTGGCGGTGGCGTCCCACTCGGGAAGATAGAACACGAGTGTTTCGTCGTCGTCATATTCGCCCGATGCACCGGGGGCGGTGACGGTGAGGCTTGTGTAACGCGTGCTTGAATTGGGGTGGAAAGCGGCGTCATAGCTCGACTGGGCGGCATCGACGGTTTTGGTGGCGGTGTCCCATCCGGCGGGGAGTCCGTAGGATTTGCGATAGAGATTGTCGACGGTGCAGTCGGTGATTTTGTAGCCTGCATCCTTGAGGCGGTCGGTCAGCTCGATTTTCACTTTAGCGACGGAGCGTAGCATCTGGACCGAGAAGTTGTCGACCACGTTTCCGTCGAGCTTGAGGGTGGCGGTGGTCATGCCCCACATGGGTATGGCGGGCACATTGTTGGCGTTTCGGAATCCTTTGCTTTCCCAGTCGCTTGAGGCGTTGAACCAGTCCACGCTGAATTTGTCGATAGCCGACTTGAGATCGGCGAGCGTGGTGTAGGTGTTGAAGTGGGTGTCGCCTGTGTTGGCTATTCGCTCGCGGAAATTGGCGAGAACCATGATGCGATATTCTCCCGGCTCCCATTTGTCGGGGTCGGCGGAAACGTCGATCGTACCCATCATTTCATATCCTTTGATGGTGGGGTTGAACTGATAGCCGCTGTCGATGTTGAGGTGGAGGAGGTCGCCGTTGTCCTTGATGAGGATGACGTGGAGCCACCTGATGTCATTGCTGTTCATCAGGATTTTATTGTCAAACTTTGATCCCGCTTCGGTGGGGTCGGAGGGGTTCCACACTCCGTCGCCGGCGCGGGAGAATGTCTCGCTCATGTTGTCGAGCTGAATGGTGAAGCGGAGTTTCACTTCTCCCGGGCGGGTGGTCTTGTTGCAATCGTCGTCGAAGTCGTTGACGCATGACTGAGCCATAGCCGTCATGATCAACGCAACCGTCATATATAGAAATCGCTTTATTTTCATAATAATAGCCTATTCTTTACATTCAATAACAGGAACACTCACGATTTTACGTTCAGATTTCTGAGCCGTCGGTGCCGGAGCTGCGGCACTGCTGCGTGACGCTCGGCTTGAGAGCGCCGATTCTTCACTGTCTTCCTGTCCTTTCATCTTCATGGTGAAACGAACGCCGTAGAACTGGGCGGATTTGTTTGCCTCGCTGGCTCTTTCGTCGACCGTTTCATACAGGGCGCTGGTGGAATTGGTGTCAAATACTTTCCATGCCTCAAAGTCCATTCCTCGCGGAAGCCCCGGGGTGTCACTGTAGTAATTGTTATTAATCCAGAAACCGCACAGATAACCGAAGCTAAATCCCATGCCATAGTTGTAGCCATGCTTTCCGTCGGTTCTGAGATTGAATCCCGACACATTGGCAGCGAATGAATTATATCCGGGGTCGGTAACTTTGTTTTGACTGAGCGCTTCTTTGACCGATTCGCCCCATGACTGGTANNCAAGCNTGGTTNTCACTTTAGAGGTCATTAGCTTGGCGGCAAATTTCCATCCGAAATAGTTGAGGATGCGATCTACATGCTTCTGCTCGGGCAAATAGCANATAAAGCGGTCGTCAGGAACTATGTCGCCGGTAGCGGCAGGGACGAAATCGTCATCAGCTATTGCCGGATAGTTGTAGAGCAATGGGAACTCCTCGCGGTTGGGACAGTCTCTGANCACTGAGAAATCTTCCNNCTCATTAAACGGATAGAGATAGCCCGGNGGGAGGATCTCGGNCTTATTTANATATTCTTTGAACGGGTCGTCGTCATCTCCATTAAGCCTTGTCAGACCAAGTCCTGAATGATTGCTTCGCCTGAGGGAAGAGCTCATCCAAAAGTTATTATATCCTATTTTTACAAGAGGGTAGTGTATGTTTCGGTCATCGAAATAATCGATAAGNTGGTGTTCCAGAACGTATGCCACCTTGTTGTTTTCGTCATCCAGAACAATCTCGCCTCCCGCTTTGGGCTCTCCGTTGAAGGGGGTGTAGGACACGCCCACGGTCTGTCCGTCGGGACTGATGGCGATGTGGCCGTATTTTCGNGCCACGTTATTGGTAATTTTTATTTCGGGCAATTTGAATTCGCCGATGTGGTAGTATTCAATTCCGTCGGGATTGGTGGTCTTTTCCCAAGTTATTTCTCCACCGTGCATATAGTTCTCTACCCAGTCTTTTGAGCTTTCTCCGTAGAGTTCGCCTTTAACCCACGTGTGTCCGTGGTCGGCGAGAAATATTCCTTGAGCTACCTGTTCGATATTTCCGTAGGTGTGGGGCGCAGGCCATGCGGCGGCGACATCGGGGTCATACGCGCCATTGAAATTGGCTCTGACATCGTATATGAATCGGAGCACAGTGCCTTTTTTCAAATCAGGAATTTTATGCTCGATGTCTTTTAGGGGGTAGTATACCCACGCTTGCGAGGAGATGTATTTTGAGTTTGCGGCAGCGTAGGGGGTGCCGGTTACCTTGTCGATGCTTTCAATGTTTGCGCTCCCGGTATGGTCGGGCTGGTAGCGGAGATATTCGCGGCATAGGAGACCGACAATTTCGTTGGTCTCGGGGTCGAAGACGTCGAGCACCCATGAGTCTTCGTCAGAGACGTCGGGGATGGCTGGTTTCACGTCGGAGCGGAGGGTGAAGGTGTAGTAGTAGCCGTCTTTGAGCGAGAGGTCTTTGGCGAGGTTGTAGGTGACTTCCTCGACGTTGCCCAAGCGGTCATAGAGGTTGACGGTGATGATGGGGGAGCCGGCTGCGATGGTGTGCCAGGCAGGGATGGCGGCGCGATACACGAGGTAGTCGCCCATTTCGCCCTGGCAGAACATCTTGATGTCGTCGATGCTCTGGGTGACTGGGGTGTAGTGCATGTCGCCGGCTGTTTGGCGGGTGAGTCTTATTCCTGACGCTGAGGTGTGAATGTCGCGCAGGGTAACGATTTTTTCGCCGTCTTCGCCGGGGGCGATGCTGTCTTTGTGGATTTTCACGACAATGTTTGCCATGAGGTGGTGCATGTGGATTGTCTGATAGGGCTCTTCGGGCTCGGTGTCGAGATAATTCCACAGGAAGTCGGATTTTTCATAGTTTTCCTTGGTCGACTGGTCGGCCTCGACGCCGATGGTGAGTCCGGTACCTCGGGTGACGGTGCTCAGCGTCCAGGATTCGTTCATGGGGTAGTAGAAGAGGTAGTGGATGTCGGAGCCTTCGGGAATCTCGGTTTTGAGTCCCTGGGTGACATTTCCTGCCGGGGGGGCGAGGACCTGAATGGGCGACTCGCTGTTGAGGTCGCGGGCGGCGAAGATGTCGTTCTGAATCTGCTCCTCGACTCCGGTGGCGAAGATTCCGATGTGGTCGCCGGTTGAGAAGCGTGATGATTCGATCGACTCGTAGCTCACTCTCGACTTGGGGGTGAGGGTGGGATCGGTGTCACAGCTGATGACAAACCGGTATTCACCTGGGAGGAGGATGCGGTCGGCATCACGGTTTTCTTCGACAATAGGGTCGTCGGAGCATGAGGCTGCGCCGACGGCAGCTAATGCCATCAGAAATGAGCGGTATAATATGCGGGCGATTGGTTTCATTTTTTCTTTTTTCAGTTTCCTATTGATTGTGTGTCAAGAAGATTCAGCTTGATCGGGGCTTTGTCAGGGGCGGTTGAGCGTTGATTCTCCACCGTCCTTCCAGTCGTCGATGTCGAGGTGCCATCCGGTGTCGTCGGCGGTTTTGGAGAATCTGATTTTATAATAGGTTCCACCCTTGATTGACGCGAGTTTCGGGTTTTTCTGGAGGTCGTTGAGGGTGAGCTGCTTGCCGCCTATTGTCATCTTGATGTTGCAGAAGAGTTTGTCCTGCGGCATCATGATGAGACGGTAGACGTAGAAATCGGTTTCGCCGGCAGCGACCCATTCGTGATATGTGCCGATGTATTTTGGNCGTATCGGGCTGCCTGAGTCGTAGGCTGCCGATTTTTGTAGAAGCGTGCTTCCCCAGGGGCTGTAGTCAGCGACATAGTTGTTGCTTAGGAAGGTGCCGGTGGTGAAGTCGAAGTCTTTCATGCGCGGCATGCGCTGGAGTGCCCAGTTTACGGTTTCGCCGGTGGGTTCGAGGTAGACTTCGGTGGGATTCTCGGTGAAGCAGAGGTCGATGGTTGCAAGCTGCTTTTTGAGGGTCACGGGGATGACGCTGTGGGTGTTTTCCTTGTTGACCGGGAGGTCATTCCACGCGGTGACGGCGGCATACATGAAGTCGCTGTTGTTGAGGCGCGCCAAGTCGGCGGCATCGTCTGAGCGGAAATCGATGGCGGGAACCACCTGATATTTTGTCCACGCCGAGCGCTTGAGGGTAGTGGCGTCGGATGGCATGCTCAGCTGNTCNNNGGCTCCGNNCANNGAGTTGAAGAAGTAGTCGTTGAAGAAGCTTATGGCGTTATGATAGGTGGCAGCATAGCTTTGGGNCTCGATGCCGTTGGTGTAGGGGATTTTCCTCGGGTCGATATTATTGCCTGTCGCGATGGCGTCGAGCTCCCGGGTGATGGTTGTTTCGTCGTAGTAGGGGTAGTAGAAGAAGAAGGCGTAGTCGTGACCGTCGGGGATGTCGAGGTCATACTCGGAGTAGGTGAGTTCGGCGGTGTGGTGGATGATGTCGTTGTCGTCGGGGTCGAGGGGGGTGTTGTCCTTGTCATAGATGCGCGTGAGCATCAGCCCGTCGGGGTAATAGGTCCACGCGGAGTTGGCGGCGTATTCGTAGGTTCCGTCGGGGTTAACGTAGGCGATGACGCATCCGATGAGGGTGCCCTGCTCCACGGTAGTTTCAAGGTGGCTGTAGGAGAGCGAGCGGGCTGCGATGTCGAGCTCGGAAGCGGCGATGCGGAAGCTGAGGGCGCCTTTCTCGCCTGACTTTGAGTCATCATTTCCGGGGGTGTCGGAGTCGGAGCATGACGGGAGCAAAACCAATGCCGAGAGAATGGCGGTGAGCAGCAGTATGTTGATTTTAGCGCGTTTCATAGATGGCTTGGGTGATTATTTGAGGACTTCTGACTGGTAGACTATTCGCCAGGAGTTGATGTAGAGTCCCAGGCGTATGTTCCAGCGGTTGTTGTCGTCGAGGATGAGCATCATGGTGTAGTCGTCCTGACGGTCGAGGAAGTCCTGGTCCTCGATGTGGCGGTTAGCCGAGCCTTTTATCATGAGGAAGTAGGAGATGAGGTCGAGACGCGCCACCGAGTGCTCGTTTCCGGGCTCGGTGCAGTTTATCTCGATGGTGGGTCGGTTGCCCTTTACGAGTCGCGATGTGGTCATGTCGGCGATGACCGACGATATCTGTGTTGTGGCGCGTGAAGCCGATGGAGCTGATGCGCGTCCCTGCACGTTGTCGGGGTCGGGGAGGTCGGTTTCGGCGGTTGAAACAGCCCAGGGGCGATAGGTGACGGGGTCAGCTGCCGAGGTGAGATTGGTGTGGTCGAGGGCTCCGTTTGTGTCGGTGATCTTGAAGGTGAAGTGATCGGGGTTGACGGGTTCGCCGTCGGCATGCTGGAGCACGACGCGGATGAAGTTNGTGTCTTTGGTGAGGTCNATCTCGTAGTCGTAGGAGCCGGGTTCTTCGGGCATCACTGCGGCGTCGATNGAGCCGTGGTAAAGGCGGTGTATGTCAGACTGGGCGAGCTTGGCGCCGGCGTTTTCAGGATCGGCGGGCGCGTCAAGGCGAATGTGNAGGTCGCTCTTTGAGGCTATCGTGTTTCCGCCGTCGAGGTTCCAGCCGTGGGCGGTTGATTCAAGCGACTTGCCTCCGCACCACACGACGATGTCGTAGGTTCCGGGGTCGAGGGGGAGATTAAGATAGTAGTTGTCGGCGCGGAGACGGTCGGCGGTTTCGGTTCCTGACCANGCGAGGGCTCCGGTTGTCTGGTCGAAGGCATAGACGCCGATGTTGGTGACCTCGGCGGGGAAAGCGTCCGCCCATTTCATGTTGCGTGTGTAGGAGAGGTGGAGACGATAGGTTACATCGCAGTCGCCCTCATTGTCGAAGACGGCACTCTCGCACCCTGNCGCCGAGATGGCGATCATTGCCGCGGCGAAGAAGCGGATGGCTATATTCTCAAATAGTTTCATAGTCGTGGTTGTGATAATGTCTATATGTTGTGGAGCCTTGTGGAANGGCTCTCATTGTTTTCGCTTTTTGGTGGCGCGGACNCCTGTTGAGCAGCTCTGCGCGGGGTTTTGTTTTCTTCCCCTCTTTAGCCCGGGGGAAACGGGGAGAATTGAGATGTGAAAAAATAGTGGGGAGCAGACGATGAAGTTCACATGTCGTCTTGAGTTCCTATGAAATTGAATGTAGCCTATACTGCCGCGCCCGCTACCCACTGAGTTATAATCATCCTATGTAAGGGAATTTACCGATAAAGGCAAAGACATGTGAATCGAGTATCATCCCTAAGCTCGTTTATCAAGCGGCGGCGCGGGNGGAACNAGTCCCCCCGGGATTGCCGCAGCTCTCACCTATGAAATGAAAANTTAAAAANNGNAGTTGTCACAGGGGTTGATGGCTGATTANTNNCCGAGGNTGACANNGTGGCTTACNAGACGCCANGAGAGGACGTTGAAGTTAGCCTTGATGCCATACTGTTCGTTGGGGTCGCTCGGGGGAACGATGGGCTGGTCGGGATTCCAAACACCGTGACCGATGGTGGCGGTGCTGAGTGGAGCATAGCCTTCGACAGTCAGAACATACTGGTGNTTGCGGACTACACCGAATGCTCCTGCTCCCCAAACGTCGTCCTCAGTCTTGGGATCGGGCGCAAGGTGGCGGATGGGCACATTGAAGTAAGCCATACCCTTGTTGTAGGCAGTTGCGAGACCGCAGTTAGCCTGGAGGTCTTCGTTGACCTTAGCGATATTGGCTGCTGTAATCNTGACATATTCGGTGCCGTTNTTATAATAGTANTGCTTNNCGCCGTCNGCACCATTNTTGGCATAACCCTTGTTGAACTGGATGGTGACCTTGTTTTCTTCAACACCGCCGTCGCCTACGCTGGGCTTGGTGGGGTGGGCNATGGTGAAAATGTCGGCGAGCACGTCGGTGTCGTCAAGAGCTGCCCAAGAGTTGTCGGGGTTCAATCGACCTACAACCACTCCGAGATTAGCCATGAGCTTGAGATAATCAGCCTGTCGGTAGATGTCGCCGCCATAGATGAAGAATGTCTCCTGATCATTTGAGTCGCCAAGGGTGTAGTAGCCTTTCACGAGCACCGAGATAAGAGCGGCGCTTGTGTTGACACCGTCATAACCGCCATTGTAATAGTTGCTGTGGATAGTGTTTTCAACTACATAAGCATCATCCTTGCCAATCTCTCTGGTGAGGTTGTTGTAAGAACGGTAGGTGAAAGTGTACTGGTCAGCGTTAGATTGCCAGTTTCCGTTGGTGTCCTGGAAGCGCACGTCGTCGGAAACATCGGGGAACTTATTGGTGGTTGTAGAGTTGTAGAAGGGTGAGATTGCCCAGTAAGAACGGTATCTCAGATAGTCGTTCCAGAGGAAAGAGTTGAAGTCGGCGTTCATGTCGGCAAAAGTCTTGCCGATGAAGCGCTTGGAAAGATAGCAGCTTTTTGCAAGCGCGTTCACACCCCAGCCGGTCACGTGGAATGTAAGTTTGGTCTTGTTGGTTTCGCCGTTTCCGATTTCACCTGCCTGGTCGTCGACGTTGGCAGCCATTTTCAGTGACACCTTAGCGGCAAGGCGGTCAAGGTAAACGTCAACAGCCTGGTGGTTGGCAGCTTCCTCTTCAGTCTGATAGAAGTCAGCCTGCGACACGGTAACAGCGCGCTGAAGATCGCCAGTCTCGCTATAGTAAACCGAGTTGTTCATTGCGAACAGACCGTTACCTCCTCTATAAGTGCCTCTTGTGCGGTTGGCGATAGCGTCAAGGCTTGAAGTGGTGATGTCGTCGATGTTAACCGGGTTGGCGAACACCATCATGTAGGAGGGGAATTTTCCGTCGGGGAGAGCGACTTTAGCCTCCACGGTCTTCACTGCGTCGACATTGCTGTTGGGGTTTGAAGTAACGTCGGTAATCTTGGAGTTATCGACAGTTACGGCTGACATCAGGTTGCCACGAGCGTCGTAGAAGACGAGGGTGGCGTTGTTGATTTCGCTTTCGTTGGCAAGTCCGTGAGCGAATTGGTCGTCGGATGCGGTCACGTCATCGTCGTCAGCGCGGCTTCCTGAAGAAGTGGTTGAAAGGATGTTGACGCGGATGTAAGCCGACTCGTTGTTGTCGGTGGTCTTGCTTCCGTCTTTGTCATCGGAGCACGCTGAGAGAGCGAGCAGCGCGAAAGCTCCGTAGAGAAGTTTTGTTGCTTTCATTGTGTAGAAGAGTTGTATTAATTTTTTAGGTTATTATTGACTGATAATGAATTGGCGTAATGATTGATCAGCGGGAGTGACGAATGATTTCGTTGAGCTGGTCGAGGGCATCGGCGGCGGGAGCCACTCCGGCGTCGGCAGCTTTCTTCATGAGTGTAGCCGCAGCCTTTAGGTCGCCGCGCTTGGCGGTGAGGATGGCGCGTGAGTAGACAGCTTCGGGAGAGTCGCCGGCGCGGTCGAGATAGCGGGTGGCGCGGTCAAGGTCGCCAGCCTGAAGGGCGGGAACGGCGGCGTTGAGGTTTGCTTCGGGCGAGTCGGGATATAGGCGCGCTGCGGTCTCAAACACGTCGATGAACTCGGGCGAGCCGGGCTCCATGGAGATGGCGAGTTTGTAGAGCTCGTTGAGCGACAGTTTTCCGGGGTTCTGTGTCCATGCACGGCGAAGTTCTTCGACAGTGGTGTAGGACTTGACGGTGTAGCGCACGGTGTAGTCGGTGTGACGCAGCCCGGGGTATACCTCGGCGAGGAGGAAGCGGTACTGGTCGGGGTAGGTTGATTTGAGTTTCCACTCCCTGCCGTCGGGGTTGTTGTCGTAGACGGGATTTGTAGCGATTTCGATTATAGCCTCGCGGTTGGGGAGGTCGCAGTCGCGCAGATAGGCGATGAGCCCCTGCCAGTCTTCAGCTTCCCATGATGAGTGGAGAATCGAGGCGGGGAAGGCGTAGAGGTTGCGGATGTATTGGCGCAGAGCTTCGGTTCGACCCTGGGCGAGGCGCTCGTTGTTGGCATAGGAGCCTTCGGGCGACGCGTAGCCTTTGAGCGAGAGTGAAGTGATGGTGTAGTCGGGGTCGTTTTTGATGAGCGAGATGGTGTCGCGGATGTTTGCGAGCTCGACGGGGTTGCGGCGGTAGTTGGGATAGATTTCGGTTTTGTTGACCGGGAAGTCGATGAAGGCGTGTCCGTCAGCGTGGCGAATCTTTTCGACCTCGGCAACCGGAGTGATGTAGACAAACTCGGGCTCGAATAGGCGCGGACGCATATCGAATGTTGCTATAAGGCAGTCGGAAGTGTCGGCAGGGCGGCAGTTGCAGCCTGAAAGGGTGTCGGTGACAACAAGGCTTGCCTCGAGCATCCAGGGTTCGTAGGGGAGACGCACTTCCACGGGGAGCGAGTCGGCGGTTCCTGAACGGAACAGGGTGTAGCCCTGGGGGTTGAATCCCTCGCGGAGGTTGCGGATGTGGCGGTTGCGCCCTTCGACGATTGCTCCGGGAAGGGTGACGCGGTTGGCGCTGTCGAGCAGCACGGGGGTGATGACCGCCTGTTCCTCGCTCTTGACTTTGAGCTTGGAGAGGTCGAGGGTGAATCGGAGATAGAAGTTGTCGTCGGTGCGCTCGACATTGAGGTTCCGCGCCGGCGCGGGGCATCCGTCAACGCCGGATGCCGGGATTATCTGAGCCTTAGCCGAAATGGTTGCGGCAAGAAGGATGATTGCGGTTATGATTGACTTCTTCATGATGGCAAAGGGAGGATTAGAATACATAGACGAGGTTTATTGCCGCTTTGGTGGGGCCGATGTAGTTGCGGTGGCGGTCGGTGTCGACTTTTTTGCCGCATCCGGCGCACTCGTAGACATCATATTTGGTGTAAACGTAGCCGACTGCGATTTCAGCCTCGAGGTTCCAGTGCTTGCCGAGAAGCCATGAGTAGCCGTAGCCTATACCCCCTCCGGCAAACCATCCCTGGTGGCGGTAGTCTTTGAACTCCTTGAAGTTGCTTCCGAGGAAGCTGAGGAAGTCGAGGTTGACGTGGCCCACGTTGTACTGTCCGCCCAGAGCGTGGAGGGCGAGGAAGTGTCCGCCCATGGCGCGGCAGAACCAGTAGCGCGCTTCGGGCTGTATCATCCACTGTTTCCATCGCTTTCCGTTGGAGAAGCTCCAGAAGTTCATGTTGCCCGAGAGGTCGAATGACCATTTGGGGGCAAGTCTTGCCTCGGCTCCGATGTTGACCGTCGTTGTGAGGTCGTAAAGGAGGTTGGTTTTTGCTGCAAAATTCTGCGCGTCGCTTTTGCTCGGGAATATGAGAATGAACAATGCGATGATCAGAAATATCAAATTTGTATGTTTCCTTTCCATCATTTTGGAGGGTTTAAATGCCGCAAGTTTAGTGTGATAGAATGTTTGTTTTAGTCTCCAGATTAAGTGTGGGGCAAAGATATAAGATTTTTATTGATATTTTAATATAAGTAATCTTAAAAATACGCTTTGTAACCATATTGTAATAATGGGGGGGGGGGTAAAAGACGTGGTTTTAAGCGGTTTAGTGAGGTTACGAATTGAAAGCGTTTGCCTATAATCGCCGTTGCGTCGAAGGGAGAATCTCCCATCGACGCAACGGCGAAATTTGTGTGTGTGGGAGTTCAGGAGTGATTTAGGGGGCGCTCTTTGCAGAGCGCGTGCCCTGAGTGAACCGTTAACCGGGCAGAGCGAGCGTTCGCTCACTCTACCCGGCTATCCGTAGGGCAAGCCTTTCAGGCTTGTCCCCATGGTGTGCGTGGGAAAACATCGGAGATGTTTTGTATGAGAAACCCCATGTAAAAACGCCGTTTTTACATGGGGAGTAGCAGGTTTATCCAACTTGCCATCCTCGGAGAGGATGAATTTACATATATAAATATATGTGTGGAGGGGAAGGCAGCGGATTAGTCTTTGGTGCCGTAGGCGAGGTCGCCGGCGTCGCCGAGCCCGGGGACGATGTAGCTGTGCTCGTTGATTTCGGGGTCGATTGCCGCTACCCACAGGGTGGTTTTGTCGGCGGGGAAGTGGGCTTTTACGTAGTCGACGGCTTTTTGCGAGGCTATTACCGAGGCAATGTGGATGCGCTCGGGGGTGCCTTTGGTGAGGAGGGCGCGGTAGCTGAGCTCCATGGAGGCGCCGGTGGCGAGCATCGGGTCGACGAGGATGAGTGTTTTGCCGTCGAGGCGGGGCGAGGCGATATACTCGATGAAGACATCGAAGTTTTCTTTCTCCTTATATTTACGGTAAGCCGAAACGAAGGCGTTTTCGCTGCGGTCGAGGATGTTGAGGAAGCCCTGATGGAAGGGAACGCCGGCGCGGAAGATGGTGCCGAGAACGATCGGGTCGGCGATGACATCGCACTTCGCCGGGGCGAGCGGGGTGGTGATTTTCTCCGCGCGGTAGTTGAATGTGTGGCTTATTTCGTAGGCGATGATTTCGCCGATGCGCTCGAGATTGCGGCGAAAACGCAGGGGGTCGTTCTGGATTTCGACATTACGCAGCTCCATCATGTATTGGTTGATGACTGATGGAAATTCGGCAAAGTTTATTATTTTCATTGGTTCAGTCGATTATTGGTATTTTGTAGAATTCGGTTCCGGGTGGCACGTGGGCGCCCTTGAATCCAAGGGCGATGGCGGCGTTGACGTTGGCGCGCGAGTCGTCGAAGAAGAGCGTTTCGTCGGGGTCGATGTCGAGTGTCTTCTCGGCGTAGCGGAATATGGCGGGGTCGGGCTTGTAGCATTTCGCCTCGAATGATGTGACCATTCCGTCGAAGTAGTCTTCGCGGGTGAGTCCCTCCTGGCGGAACTCGTCGGCGATCTTGGAGTTCCACATGATGGGGTTGGTGTTGGACAGCATATAGACGCGGTAGCGGCGGCGGAGCTGACGCAGCATTTCAAGGCGCTTCACGGGGATGCCGATGAGAAAGCGGTTGAACGCGGCGTCGATCTCGGCGTCGGTGACGGGGCGGGGTATGTGGCGGCGCAGCTCGTCGCGGAATTGCGGGGGTTCGATGGCGCCCTCTTCGAGCGCGGCGAAGGGTCCGGTCTGTCCGTAGTCGCCGAGGAAGTCGCCGATGTCAGCCATGCCTAAGGCGCGAAACGCGTCTTCGCAGTTTTGGCGGCGGATGTCCATGATGACTCCGCCGAGATCGAAAAGAAGATTTTTTATCATAGATGCAAAAGTAGTAATTTTTTTTGAAACTACCGTCACGGCTTGGCGGGGGAGAGGGTTTTGGCGGCACGGAGGAGGTCGGCGTAGATGGCGGCGAGCGCGGGCGCGTTTGCCTCGATGTCGGGCGTGGAGAACTCGGCGACACCCGAGAGGATGAACCGGGCGCTGTCGGTGGCGATGATGTGGAGGGGGGTGACGGCTGCCGCCGGGGTAAGCATGAGCAGCGATGTGACTCCGGCGGGCGATGTCAATTCGATTAGCTCGGTGGTGTTGCCGCCGATATCGAGCGACGCGCGCTGACGGCGATTGTCGATGGCGCGGCGAAGCGAGTCGCCCGAAAGTGACTGGAGAGTGAGCCTGACGGTGGCGTTGTAGCGTGGATATGAGATGTTTATCCAGTGGGTGCCGCTTGATTTTTCATCGACCGATACCGACGCCGAGGAGTTGATGGCAAGGTTGACGGGGAGGTTCGGCGCGGAGACATAGGCGGTGTCGTAGAGGTTGACGCGCGGATAGGCGTCGCGGCGGGGCACGGCGGTTGAACTGTCGCCCGAGCCTGAGCATGACACCGCAGCAGCGGCGATGACGGCGGCGATGGCGGCAAGGGCAGGATTCATGAGGGGGCGGATGTTTTAGGATTCTGCCTCTTCGGGCATTACTTTTACGCGCACGTCGGCGATGCGGTGGCGCTCGATAGTTAGCACGAGGAATCGGAAACGGCGGTAGACGATGGACTCTTTCGCCTTGGGGAAGTCGCCTTTGATGGCGAGGAGCATTCCGGCGAGGGTGTCGCAGTCTTCAGAAACGTCGGCGTAGTCCTCCTCGTTGACGTCGGTGATGCGGAAGAAGTCGGTGAGAAGCGTTTTTCCGTCAAAAATATAGGTGTCGTCGGGGAGTCGCTTGTAGGTGACTTCTTCTTCGTCATACTCGTCGTTGATGTCGCCGACAATCTCTTCGAGCACGTCTTCAAGGGTGACTATTCCCTGGGTTCCGCCAAACTCGTCGATGACGATAGCCATGTGGATGTGGCGACGGCGGAAGTCCTCGAGAAGGTCGTCGATCATACGCGACTCGGGAACGAAATAGGGCTCGCGCAGCAGGGAGGTCCACTTGAAGTCGGGGTCCTTTGAGCCGATGTAGGGGAGCAGGTCGCGGCTGTAAAGCACTCCCTTGATGTTGTCGTCGGTGCCTTCGTAGACGGGGAGTCGGGAGAATCCGCTATCGATCACGATTTTCATCACGTCGTCAAACGATGAGGTGATGTCGATGTCGGTCATGTCGATGCGCGGGGTCATTATCTCGGAGGCGGTGGTGTCGCCAAACTCAAGGATGCCTTCGAGCATCTCCTTGTCGTCGGCTACCGACTTCATGTCGGTTATCTCGAGCGCCTGCGAGAGGTCGTCGACCGAAATGTTGTCGGCTTTTTTGGTGACGACGCGGTTGACGATTCCGGTGCTCTTGACCAGCATCGACGAGATGGGGAAGAAGAGTCGTATCGCCGCGGTGATTCCCGGCACCGCCATCTTAGCCCATTTCACGGTGTAGGTGTTGGCATAGAGCTTGGGTAGTATCTCGCCGAAAAGGAGGATGAGGAATGTGAGTGCGACACTCTGGAAAATGAAGTCGACAACTCCGCTGTGGAAGGTGAAAATCTGGTTGAAGGCGAAGTTGCAGAGGATTACAATCGTGACGTTGACAAGATTGTTGGCGATGAGGATGGTGGCGAGCAGGCGTTCAGGCTCTTCAAGAAAACGGTTGATGGCGGGTCCTGAAGGGCTGTCGGAAAGCTCTTCGCGCTGGGCGGGGGTGAGAGAGAAATAACATATCTCACTTCCTGAAACGAATCCGGAAATGAGCAACGCGAATGCTGCCGTGACGAGCGCGATGATGCTGCCGATTGTCGGCGGCTCCACGGTGAATAATTGATTGACAGCCAGAATTATTCCTAATGCCGGATTAGTGGCTGGTAAAGGGTCAGTGTCCAAGTATTGGTAAAATTAGTTAGACAATAAAATCGTCGCATGACGATGGCGCTAATCGTTTAGCAGGTGCAAAATTAACTTCTTTGCGGCAAATAAACAAATGATTTCTTGCCGCAAGATGAAGAATGAGGGGCGAAATTTCGGGAGAATGCGATTTTTATGTTTAAAAACATACTATTTTATTTGGAGAGGGGGCATGATGAGTGTTAAATTTACACCCATTAATTAATCCATTAAATTTAAGCACCATGCATTACTCAAAAATCATCGCCGCCGCAGCTGTCGCAGTCACCGCTTTAGGTTCTTGCGGCAATGGCGACAAAGCTGCAAACGTCACCGCTTCGGGACTCGACCCCGATAAATTCATCGCCGAGGTCGACGGGAAAAATACCGGACTCTACACGCTTAAAAACGCGTCGGGCATGGAGGTGTGCATCACCAACTATGGCGGACGCATCGTTTCGATATCGGTGCCTGACCGCGACGGAGAGCTGCGCGACGTGGTGCTGGGTTTTGACAGCATCCAGGCTTATTTCCCTGAAAACAACGCGACCGACTTTGGCGCGGCGATAGGACGATATGCCAACCGCATAGGGCACGGCATCATAGTTGTGGACGGCGACACGGTGAAACTGCCGGTGAACAACTTCGGACACACTCTGCACGGCGGTCCACAGGGATGGCAATACAAGGTCTATGACGTGAAAGAGGCGACCGACTCGACACTCACTCTGGCGATGCTCTCGCCCGACGGCGACAACGGTTTTCCCGGCACGGTGAACGCCGAGGTGACCTACCGCCTCACCGCCGACAATGCGATAGACATCTCTTACAAGGCGCAGACCGACAAGAAGACGCCTATCAACTTGACCAACCACTCTTATTTCAATCTCAGCGGCGACGCGTCGCGCGACGTGCTTGGACACATTATTTATATAAACGCCGACAGTTTCACTCCTGTCGACTCGACGTTCATGACCACCGGCGAGATTCTTCCCGTGAAGGGAACGGCGATGGACTTCACGACAGCGCGGGCTATCGGCGAGGGGTATACCGACTCGGTGACCGACACGCAGGTGATCTATGGCGGAGGTTATGACCACAACTGGGTGCTCAACACCGCAGGCGACATCAACACCGCCGCCGTGGAAATGTATTCGCCCGAGAGCGGCATAGCCTTGACGGTCTACACCGACGAGCCGGGCGTTCAGTTCTATGCCGGCAACTTCCTCGACGGAAGCGTGAAGGGAAAGGGCGGCGTGGCTTATGAACGCAACACGGGAGTGGCTCTCGAGACGCAGCACTATCCCGACAGCCCCAACAAGCCTGAATGGCCGTCGGCATGGCTTGAGCCGGGAGCGACCTACACAAGCCACTGTATTTATAAATTCAGCGTGAAAGAGTAATAACCAAATCAAATATATCACATAAACAATGCAATTACTTGACTGGATTGTCATCGGGCTGTTTTTCGTAGCCCTGATAGGCATTATCGTTTGGGTTCTGCGCCAGAAGCAGAACAATGCCGCCGACTACTTCCTGGGCGGCAAGGACGCCACATGGATTGCCATCGGCGCCTCGATTTTCGCTTCAAACATCGGTTCGGAGCATCTCATTGGTCTTGCCGGCGCCGGCGCTTCGAGCGGAATGGCGATGGCTCACTGGGAGATTCAGGGTTGGATGATTCTTATACTCGGCTGGGTGTTTGTTCCGTTCTACACGCGCAGTATGGTCTACACGATGCCTGAGTTCCTTGAACGGCGCTATAACTCGGCTTCGCGCACGATTCTGTCGCTTATCTCGCTTATCAGCTATGTGCTCACGAAGGTTGCCGTGACGGTCTATGCCGGCGGTCTCGTGTTCCAGCAAGTGTTTGGCATCGACACCCTGTGGGGAATAGACTTTTTCTGGATCGCCGCGATAGGGCTCGTGCTGCTGACGGCTCTCTACACGATTGTGGGCGGTATGAAATCGGTGCTTTACACCTCGGTGTTGCAGACTCCCATATTGCTTCTCGGGTCGCTCATCATTCTCGTTCTGGGGCTCAAGGCTCTTGGCGGCTGGGATGAGATGATCGCCACCTGCTCGCAAGTGGTGGTGAACGACTATGGCGACACGATGACAAATCTTATACGCGATAACCGTGACCTTCAGTATCCCTGGCTGGGCGCCCTCATAGGGTCGGCTGTGATCGGTTTCTGGTACTGGTGTACCGACCAGTTCATCGTTCAGCGCGTTCTTTCGGGAAAGGATGAGAGGGAGGCTCGCCGAGGCACTATATTCGGCGCTTATCTTAAGCTCCTTCCGGTGTTCCTGTTCCTCATTCCGGGAATGATCGCCTTCGCGCTTCACACCCGCGGAATCGAGGTGAACGGCGAAGTGTTTAAACTCTCTACTCCCGACGCCGCTTTCCCGGTGCTCGTGGCAAAACTTCTTCCCGCCGGAGTGAAGGGTCTTATCGTGTGTGGCATTCTTGCGGCGCTGATGAGCTCGCTCGCGTCGCTGTTCAACTCGTCGGCGGCTCTTTTCACAATCGACTTCTACCAACGCTACAAGCCTGACACCGACCCGAAGAAACTGGTGCGCATCGGTCAGGCTGCGACAGTCGTTATCGTTATTCTCGGAGTGCTCTGGATTCCGGTGATGCGCTCGATAGGCGACGTGCTCTACAATTATCTCCAGGACGTGCAGTCGGTTCTCGCTCCGGGTATCGCCGCGGCGTTCCTGATGGGTGTGTGCTGGAAGCGCGCCACAGCCAAGGGGGGCATGTGGGGACTTATCGCCGGTCTTGTTATCGGCATCACCCGTCTCTGCTCGAAAATCTATTACAGCAACGTCGCCGAGCTTCCCGGCAACCAGAACTGGTTCAAGTGGATGTTCTATGATTCCAACTGGCTCTTCTTCTGCGGCTGGATGCTCGTGTTCTGTATTCTTGTAGTGGTTGTGGTGAGCCTCTTCACAAAGGCTCCGGAGGAGGAGAAGATCAGGGGGCTTGTGTTTGGCACCTCTACCGCCGAGCAGAAGGCAGCCACCCGCGCGAGCTGGAATGTATGGGATGTGATCCACACCGTCATCATTCTCGGCATAACCGTGGCGTTCTATTGGTATTTCTGGTAGCGGCATGGATGAAACTTTCGACTTGGGCGCAGGCTCTTATTACTCGGTCCATGACCGCTATCCGGTCAGTGTCGACTGTATTCTGTTCAGCCTTCACGGAGGGGAGCTCAGCGTGCTTCTGGCTCCCCGCAAGTTTGAGCCTCACCGCGGTGTGCCGTCGCTGATGGGCGGTTTTGTCAAGCACGATGAAACGCTTGACGAGGCTGCGGCGCGGGTGCTGTGGGAGCTGACCGGACTTGACGACGTCTACATGGAGCAGGTGGGGGCGTTTGGAGCCCTTGACCGCGACCCGGGCGAAAGGGTGATTTCGGTGGCTTATTTCGCTTTGATAAAGAGCGACGGGGTGATCGACGCGCGAGTCGGAAAATATGATGCCGAATGGGTGAGCGTTGGGCGGCTGCCCGAACTGAAATTTGACCATCCGCTCATGATTGAGCGCGCGCTCGACGCGTTGCACCGCAAAGTGGCGCGTGAGCCGGTGGCGTTCAATCTGCTTCCCGAGCTGTTCACGCTTACGCAGGCTCAGATGCTTTATGAGCGTATTCTGGGCAGGAGCGTTGACAAGCGCAATTTCCGCCGCCAGCTGCTTGACAACAAGTGCATAGAGCTGACCGACAAAATAGACAAACTCAACTCGCGGCGCGGGGCGGCGATGTATCGCTTCAACCGGGAGTCATATAAGGAAACATTAAAATTTAAGATATAGAAGTTATCATGCTTGAAAAACTGAAAGAAGAGGTGTTCCGTGCCAATCTCGACCTGGTAAAACACGGACTTGTCATCTTTACCTGGGGAAATGTGTCGGGAATTGACCGCGAATCGGGATTGGTGGTCATAAAGCCGAGCGGAGTGGATTATGACGAGATGAAGGCATCAGACATGGTTGTGGTCGACCTTGACGGCAATGTGGTGGAAGGCTCGTTGCGCCCGTCGTCGGACACGCCGACCCATCTCGTTCTTTACAAGGCTTTTCCCGAGATAGGGGGCGTGGTCCACACTCATTCCACTTATGCCACGGCATGGTCTCAGGCGGGCGTCGACCTGCCCAACATAGGCACTACCCATGCCGACTATTTCCACAACGCCATCCCATGCACTCCCGACATGACGAAGGAGGAGGTGGAAGGCGACTATGAGCTTGAAACTGGCAACGTGATAGTGAAGCGTTTCGAAGGGATGAATCCCATGCACACTCCGGGCGTTCTCGTCAAGAACCATGGACCGTTTGCCTGGGGCAAGAATCCTCATGACGCAGTTCACAACGCCGTGGTGATGGAGCAGGTGGCAAAGATGGCGAGTATCGCCTATACGGTAAATCCGGGGTTGACCATGAACCCGCTGCTTGTGGAGAAACATTTCAACCGCAAGCATGGTCCTAACGCTTATTACGGACAGGCTAAGAAGTGAAATTTGGATAAAAGATAATCTAAGAATAATACAAAAAAAAGAAAATAATCATGAGCAAAGTTTTTGACAATCTTGAAGTGTGGTGGGTGACAGGCGCCCAGCTTTTGTATGGCGGCGATGCCGTGAAAGTGGTGGATTCTCATTCAAAGGAGATGGTTGCCGGGCTGAATGACTCGGGCAATCTGCCTATCAAAATAGTGTATAAGGGCACTGCAAACTCGTCGAAAGAGGTTGAGGCTGTGATGAAGGCAGCAAGCGGCGACGAGAAATGCGTGGGCGTGATCACATGGATGCACACTTTCTCACCGGCGAAGATGTGGATTCACGGACTTCAGCAGCTGCGCAAGCCGCTGTTGCATCTCCACACTCAGTATAATGCCGAGATTCCCTGGGAGACCATGGACATGGATTTCATGAACCTAAACCAGTCGGCTCACGGCGACCGTGAATTCGGCCACATCTGCGCGCGCTTGAACGTGCGCCGCAAGGTGGTGGTGGGTCATTGGAGCGATCCCGCCACTCAGTCGAAGATCGCGGTGTGGTCGCGCGTTGCCGCCGCATGGGCTGACGCTCAGGACATGCTCATCGTGCGTTTCGGCGATCAGATGAACAACGTGGCTGTCACCGACGGCGACAAGGTGGCTGCCGAGATGCAGCTCGGCTATCATGTGGACTATTGCCCCGTGAGCGAGCTGATGGAATATTATAAAAAGGTGAACGAGGATGATGTGACCGAGTTGATGAAGACCTACTTCTCGCTGTATGCCTATGACGCAGAACTCGCCAAGGAGGGAACCGCAGGCTATAACTCGGTGCGCAACGCTGCAAGAGCCGAACTCGCCATCCGCAGCTGTCTTGAGGCTAAGGGGGCTAAAGGCTTCACCACCAATTTCGACGACCTCGGCACTGATGATATCAACGACCCGCATTTCGTGGGATTTGACCAGATTCCCGGACTTGCGTCGCAGCGTCTTATGGAGGAGGGCTACGGTTTCGGCGCCGAAGGCGACTGGAAGTCGGCAGCTCTTTACCGCACCGTGTGGTATATGACTCAGGGTCTTAAGGGCGGCTGCTCATTCCTTGAGGACTACACGCTCAACTTCAACGGAGCGCAGAGCTCTATCCTGCAAGCCCACATGCTCGAGGTGTGCCCGCTTATCGCCGAGGAGAAACCGCGTCTTGAGGTGCATCATCTCGGAATCGGAATACGCAAGGCTCAGACCGCGCGCCTGGTGTTCACCTCCAAGCCCGGAGCCGGCATAACCGCCACCGTGATAGATATGGGCAACCGCTTCCGCTTGATCGTCAACGACGTGGAATGCATCAAGTCCAAGCCGCTGCCGAGCCTTCCCGTGGCATCGGCTCTATGGATTCCCATGCCCAATTTTGAAATCGGCGCCGCAGCGTGGATTCTTGCCGGCGGCACCCACCATTCATGTTTCTCCTATGACATCACTCCCGAGTATTGGGAAGATTATGCCGAGATTGCGGGAATAGAGATGGTGAGAATCGACAAGGACACCACTATCAGCAATTTCAAGAAGGAGCTGCGTTACAACGAAGTGTATTACATGCTTAAAAAATAAGCGATGGATGCAAAATCGACAATAGAGGCAGGTAAAGCCATTCTCGGAATCGAGTTTGGCTCTACCCGCATTAAAGCGGTGCTTATCGACGAGGACAACCGTCCCATAGCCCAGGGGTGCCATGAATGGGAGAATCAGCTTGTGGACGGATTGTGGTCCTACAGCGTCGAGGCTGTGTGGTTCGGACTTCAGGACTGTTACCGCGACTTGCGAGCTAATGTCAAGGAGCTGTATGGCGTGGAGATAGAGCGCCTTGCCTCGATAGGTGTGAGCGCGATGATGCACGGATATATGGCATTTGATAAGAACGGGAAGATATTGACCCCGTTCCGCACGTGGCGAAACACCAATACCGGACGTGCCGCCGCCGAGCTGTCGGAGCTGTTCGTGTTCAACATTCCGCTGCGCTGGAGCATCTCTCACCTGTATCAGGCTATTCTTGACAACGAGGAGCACGTGAAGGAGATCGATTTCCTCACCACGCTCGCGGGATACATTCATTGGCAGATAACCGGAGAAAGAGTGCTCGGTATCGGCGACGCTTCGGGAATGCTCCCCATCGATCCGTCGACTAAGGATTATTCGATGGAGATGGTTGATAAGTTTGACCGTCTCATCTCGGATAAGGGATATAAATGGACGCTCACCGACATCTTGCCCAAGGTGCTTGTGGCTGGCGAGAGCGGAGGATTTCTCACGCCCGCCGGCGCTAAGAGCATCGACATCTCAGGACATCTTCAGCCGGGTATTCCGGTGTGTCCTCCCGAGGGTGATGCCGGAACCGGCATGACGGCGACCAATGCGGTCAAGAAATGCACGGGCAATGTTTCGGCGGGCACCTCTTCATTCTCGATGATTGTGCTTGAAAAGGACCTGTCGAAGCCCTATGAAGTGATAGACATCGTGACCACTCCCGACGGCAGCCCCGTGGCGATGGTTCATTGCAACAATTGCACGTCGGACCTTAATGCCTGGGTGAATATCTTCAGGGAGTACAGCGAACTGATGGGGTATAAGGTGGATATGAACGAGATTTACGGACGCTTGTATAACAACGCTCTTACGGGCGACGCAGATTGCGGTGGACTGATGTCCTACAATTATTTCTCGGGCGAACCGGTGACCGGATTGACCGAAGGACGCCCGCTGCTGGTGCGTTCGGTGGATGACAAGTTCAGTCTCGCCAATTTCATGCGCGCCAATCTCTATGCCTCGGTCAGCGTTTTGAAAATCGGCAATGACATTCTGTTTAATGATGAAAAAATCAAGGTCGACAGGATAACCGGTCATGGCGGACTGTTCAAGACTCCCGGAGTGGGGCAGCGTGTGCTTGCCGCCGCGCTTAATTCGCCGATTTCGGTGATGGAGACCGCCGGAGAGGGCGGCGCGTGGGGCATGGCTCTGCTTGCGTCATATCTTGTCAACAACAAAGAGGGAAGTGATCTCTCTGAGTTCCTTGACAAGAAAGTGTTTGCCGGCGATATCGGTTTTGAGATAATCCCCACGGCTGAGGATGTGGAGGGATTCAACCGCTATATAAAGAATTATGTGGATTGTCTTCCCATCGAGCAAGCAGCTGTAGAATATAAAAAACAGTAATTGTAAACATAGCGCGAAGGTGGGCGGCGGTTTGACCCGATTGCTGCTTGCGGGTTCGAAATTTTTGCGTACCTTTGCGAATATTAAAAACTTAAATAATACCTAATGAACAAGAGACTTTCTTCACTTGTGCTTGCCGCTGCGTCGCTGATGTCGGTGTGTGTGGCTCTTCCGGCACAAAGCGCTCAGAAAACTTATACCAATCCGGTTTTGAATCTTGATTACAGCGACCCCGACGTGGTTGCTGTGGGCGATGATTTCTATATGACCGCCTCGAGCTTCGTAAACGCTCCGGCACTCCCGATTCTTCATTCGAAAGACCTCGTGAACTGGACCATCGTTAATTATGCTCTTCCGGCAGTGGAACCGCTTGATCATTATGCCACCCCTCAGCACGGTTGCGGTGTGTGGGCTCCTTCGATCCGTTATCATAACGGCGAGTTCTACATTTATTGGGGCGATCCCGACTATGGCGTTTTCATGGTTAAGACCAAGGATCCTCTCGGCGAATGGGAAAAACCGGTGCTTGTCTATCCCGCAAAGGGAATTATCGACACCACTCCGCTTTGGGATGAGGATGGCAAGGCTTATCTGGTGAACGGATGGGCAGCGAGCCGCTCGGGTCTTAACGCTATTATCACAGTGAGCGAGATGGCTCCCGACGGAAAGTCGCTGCTTGAAGACCCTGTGCTGGTGTATGACGGAACTTATCACGGCGACTTCACTATCGAAGGTCCGAAATTTTATAAGCGTAACGGATATTATTACATCCTCGCTCCCGCCGGCGGCGTTCCTACCGGCTGGCAGGTGGCTCTCCGTTCAAAATCGCCCTACGGTCCCTATGAGAACAAAATCGTGATGGCTCAGGGTGACACTGACATCAACGGTCCTCACCAGGGCGGTTGGGTTGAGACTCCCGACGGCGAATCATGGTTCCTCAATTTCCAGGATCGTGACTACATGGGTCGAGTGGTTCATCTGAACCCCATGAAGTGGGTGAACGATTGGCCTGTTATCGGCGTAGACAAGGATGGCGACGGTTGCGGCGAGCCAGTTCGCACTTACCGTATGCCTGTCGAGGGTCAGCCGAAATACGAGATGCAGGTTGACGACGATTTCAATACCCGTGACCTTGGACTTCAGTGGCAGTGGAACTGCAACTATGACATGACTTTCGGTCTTCCTTCCGACCTCGGTTATTATCGCATCTACGGTCATAAACTGACCGGCGACGAGGCTAACTTGTGGAAGGTTCCCAATATGTTGACCCAGAAATTCATGGCTGACGACTTTACCGCAACCGCCAAAGTGAAAGTGGTGGCAAATGCCGACGGTCAGGAATCGGGACTTATCATCATGGGTCGTGACTATGGCGCGATCACTATTCAGCGCGAAGGCGACAACTTCCTTTTGAAGCAGCTTGAGTGCAAGGCAGCCGACAAGGGTAAACCTCAGACAACTGAAACTCTCGCCACTCTCAAGCCGACAAAGGCATATCAGTCGGGCGGAAGATTTGTGGAAGAGATGGACATATGGTTGCGCGTTCACGTGGCTCCCGGCGGCGAGTGCAAGTTCTCTTACTCGCTTGACGGAAAGAAATTCATTCCTTGCGGCAAGCCGTTCACGGCTCGTGAAGGAACCTGGATCGGCGCGCGCGTTGGATTCATTTCGGTTCAGCCCGCAGGAAAGGAACGCGGCTGGATGGACCTTGACGACTTTAAGGTGACTATTAACAAGAAATAAACAAAAGTTCAGCTATCACAGTGCCACGGGAAACATCGGAGTAGGACGCTTCAGGTTTCTCGTGGCACTGTTGGTTTAAAATTGGTTTTTGAAAATCTAATATATAATATATGGACAGAACTGAGCTTGATGAAATAATCTCCCTTATCAAGAGGGAGGTGGTTCCGGCTATAGGTTGCACCGAGCCTGTGGCAGTGGCGCTTTGTGTGGCTAAGGCTTCGGAGCTTCTTGGCAAGACTCCTGAATTGATAGAGGCGCGATTGAGCAGCAATATTCTGAAGAATGCCATGGGGGTGGGAATCCCCGGAACCGGCATGATAGGGCTTCCGATAGCAATAGCCTTGGGGGCTTTGATAGGGAAGTCGGAATATGGGCTTGAGGTGCTTCGCGACGTGACCGCCGACTCGGTTGAGAAGGGTCGCGCCTATATCGCCGAAGGGAGGATAAAGATTGGTCTTGAAAAGGAGGCTCCGTCCAATCTTCACATCGACGTGACTGTATCGGCGGGCGATGAGACTGCTCGCGCTGTCATCTCGCGTGAACACACAGGCTTCATTTATCTGAGTCGGGGGAACGAGGTGCTGCTTGATAAAGCGGGACTAAGCGAAAATAGCACTGAAAGCGACGATGTGGAGCTTAATCTTGCCAAGGTTTATGAATTTGCCACTACCGCTCCGCTGGAGGATATTTCATTTATTCTGGAAGCCAAGCGCCTTAACATGGCAGCCGCCAGGGTGGCGCTTGAAGGTGATTACGGACATTCGCTCGGCTCCACTATAAGGAATTGCGGAATGAAATATTTCGGCGACACTCCGGTGGAGCACATGATTTCCTATACGTCGGCGGCGTGTGACGCGCGCATGGGCGGCGCTCCTATTGCCGTGATGTCAAATTCGGGCAGCGGCAATCAGGGCATAACAGCCACGATGCCGGTGGTGAGTTTTGCCGAGGATATAAAAGCGACGGAGGAACAAACCATAAGAGCGTTGGTGTTGAGCCATCTCACGAGCATTTATATCAAGCAGAGCCTGGGACGGCTTTCGGCATTGTGTGGCTGCGTGGTGGCGTCGACAGGCGCTTCGGCGGCTTTGGTCTATCTTATGGGCGGGGAATATCCGCAGGTGTGCTCGGCTGTGAAAAACATGATAGCCAATCTTACCGGCATGATATGTGACGGAGCGAAGCCGTCATGCTCGATGAAGATTTCTTCGGGAGTGTCGACGGCGATGATGTCGGCGATGCTTGCCATGAACGATAAGTGTGTGACATCGGTGGAAGGGATTGTCAGCGACGACGTGGATGCCACGATACATAACTTGACTTCCATAGGCCGCGAGGCGATGGTGGAAACCGATCATCTTGTGCTTAACATCATGACTTCAAAGTAAAGAGGGCGGGCTCGGGAGAAAACCAATGGTGTCCCCACCCGCTTGTTGACATGGCGCTCCATGTCGCTGCTATTAACCGAGACTCACATTTTGCATTGGCAAAGAAGATGCAGCGAATTAGCGCATAAGTAGATAAAAAAAAATAATGTGCCGGAGCAATGCTCCGGCACATTATTTTTTTTTGGATGTCTATTGGATTAGTCGTTGTAGAATTTCAGGGTGTTGTTCTTGATGTCGGTTTTCTCCATCATGATGTCGAAGAAATTCTGAAGCACAGCCTGATTTCCAAACTGCTGGTTGTAGCGGGCTGCGTTTTCAAGATATTCGTAGGGACGAGATTCATTGTCTACGTCATAAACTACATATACATACACACCGTTGTTGCCTTTCACGGGACCGGTCACAACGCCTTTGGCAGTGACGGGCACCTGACCGAGCAACTGTGATTCCATCGCGCCGATGCCGGGGATGAACATCTGTCCGAAGGTGACGTCGGTTGAGTCAACATTGCTCTTCATGAGCTGAGCGTAGCCTGCAACGTCCTTAGCTTTGCCGGCGAACTGCTCGATGAGAGCCGCGCCCTTCTTCTCGTTGCGAACTTTCTCGGTGAGATCGTTACGAACGTCAGCGTCGGTTGCGGGGATATAGCCGGGTTTGAGGATGTCTTCAAGAGCAACGACAACGAGCAGGTCGTTCTGTCCGTCTTCGAGGATGGGTGAAATCTGTCCTTTCTTAGCGTCCATAGTCCACTTGACAGCGTTGCGGGTGTAGGGGAGGTTGCCGAGGTTGGCGCTGCTTGCAGTAACCATTGCGGGCTGAAGAGTGTAGCCGGCGCTGAGAGCCTTGGCGAAAGTGAGAGAATCAACCGATGAAACCGAACCGATGAAAGAAGCGAGATCGTCGTTGAGCTTGGCGATAGTCGCATCGGAAGGATATACCTGGTAAGAAATGGTTGCGTAGTCATAAAGGGTGACAGGCGCGCGCTTGGTGTTCACACGGATAATGCGAGCGTTGTTTGCAGCGCTGTCGGCGATGAAGTATCCGTTTCCGGCTTCAAGGATGCGGGTCTTGATTTCATTGTCGGGAGCAGCTGCGAGTTCCTGCCAGAGGTCGGCTTGTCCACCCTGAACGCCATTCATTGCGAGCACTTCTTCAAATGATTTTCCTGAGTTGAGGGCGGTCATCACTGAATCAAGTCCGGCGGCGTCGCCCTGATAGTCGAGCATGTCGATGTTGATTGAGTCGACGGCGGTTTTCTTGCCGAGGAGCTTGGCGATGGTGTACTCGTCGTTGATGAATGAAATCATTTTAACGCTTCCGGCAACGCTGTCGGTCACGAATGATTTGATCTGAGGATTGGTTATTTTTGAAGATGCTTCAGTTACACGGTTCACGCCGAAGTTGCTGTCGCCGTTCACGGCATCAAGCTCGGGGGTGTTGGCAAGGCGCACGATAGTGGTGTCGACAAGGGTGCGGGCGGCAGCGATGTCTTCCTGAGAAGGAGCTACGTTTACAGAGATGTATTTAACTCGACGCACTTCGTCTTTCAGCTTGTAGAGCTCTTTGTCTTTATTGTACTGAGCCTTTATTTCGCTGTCGCTGACGGGATATTCGTCATTGGGCAGCTCGGCATAGCTTTTGTGGGCGTAGGCGATGTGGCTTGTAGAAGCGTTGCCGTCATAGTAAGCGCGGGCGTCGAGGTCGTTTGCCACAAGCGCTCCCATGAGCATTGACTGGAATTTCTGCTGCTTCAGCAATTTTTCCATCTGCTGCTCCTGATTGAGCCAGAGAGCCTGAGCCTGCTGCACGTATTCAGCGGGAACGTCGCCGAATTTTGCGGGATTGTAGGCGAGGTCATATATGTCGCGGGGTGACTGGAAGCCCATCTGCTGAGCAAATTGAAGCATTGCGTAGTGAGGACGGCTTCCCAACATAGCCTCGGTTAGCTCGCTGTTGGTAACCTCGATTCCGAGGGCTTCCATCTCGTCGTTTACGATTTGTTCCTGAATCATGCCATAGAGCACGCTCTGTTGCAATTGCGCCGGGTCAATCTTTGCGTTTTGCTGCTGATATTGCTGGTTGGCGCTTTCATAGCGGCGCTGGAATTCCTGAATGTCGATTTTGTGGTTGCCTACTTTGGCGATGGTGGTTCCGTCGCCGAACAGAGTGCGGCCAGAAGTGAAGAAGTCACCGATGATGAATGCCAAAAGTGCAAGACCAACAACGATGAGAAGCAGAGTCGATCTCTTGCGGATTTTTTCAAGTGTTGCCATTTATTGCTTTGTGTTTTTAATTTTGTTTTCTGGTAATTAACGAGTTACGGCAATGCGAACAGGCACATTGCGGTAAAGTCGCACAAAGATACAAAATTATTTGTAAATAATCATTGTCAATCAAGTATTTTAAACGGTGTTACAATGATAAATATTTGCAATGAGGGTGGAAAATTTTGGCTTTGTTGCTCGGATTGAAGTTTATGCCACGGATTTTGGTTATCTTTGCCGCAAGGCATTTTTATATCAAGGAAAATGAAGTCAATAAAAGAGCTCTTCCGCATAGGCAGAGGTCCGTCGAGCAGTCATACGATGGGACCGAGAATCGCCTCGGAAATGTTTCAGAAGCGTCATCCCGACGCTGCAAAATTTGAGGTGACCCTTTATGGCAGTCTTGCCGCTACCGGGAAGGGGCACTTGACCGACGTGGCGATAACCGAGACGTTGGAGCCTCACGGCGAGGTGAATATTTTGTGGCAGCCTCATGTGTTTCTGCCCTATCATCCTAACGGAATGAACTTTAAGGCTTATGACCGGGAGGGGATATTGCTTGAGGACTGGACGGTGTATAGCGTGGGCGGCGGCGCTCTTGCCGAGGAGGGGTCGAAAGTGCTTGAAACGCCTGACCTGTATGAAATGACCCACCTGACTGAGATTCTGTCGTGGTGTGAGAAGACGGGGCGTAGCTACTGGGAGTATGTGCTTCAGTGCGAGGGTCCCGACTTGTGGGATTTCCTTGCCGAGGTGTGGAAAACGATGCGCGAAGCCGTGGAGCGCGGTCTTGACGAGGAGGGGGTGCTTCCCGGTCCGCTCAATCTTAGACGCAAGGCTTCGGAATATTATATCAAGGCACGCGGATTCAGGGACAATGTGCGTTCACGCGGGCTGGTGTTTGCCTATGCGCTCGCAGTGAGCGAGGTCAACGCCTCGGGAGGCTGTATAGTGACGGCGCCCACTTGTGGTTCCTGCGGGGTGCTTCCCGCGGTGCTCTATCATTTGCAGAAGAGCCGGGAGTTCAGCGATATGCGCGTGCTCAGGGCGCTTGCCACCGCCGGGCTAATCGGGAATATCGTGAAGCAAAATGCTTCTATATCGGGCGCCGAGGCGGGATGTCAGGCTGAAATCGGGGTGGCGTGTTCGATGGCTGCTGCGGCAGCCTCGCAGTTGTTTGGCGGGAGTCCCGCCCAGATTGAATATGCCGCCGAGATGGGACTTGAGCATCATCTGGGGATGACGTGTGACCCGGTTTGCGGCATGGTGCAGATTCCGTGCATAGAGCGAAATGCTTATGCGGCGGCGCGAGCTCTTGACTCAAACACTTATGCGGCGTTTACCGACGGCACTCACCGGGTGTCGTTTGACAGAGTGGTGGAGGTTATGAAGCAGACGGGGCATGACCTGCCTTCGCTGTATAAAGAGACGAGCGAGGGAGGACTTGCCAAGAATTACAGGCAGATGGAGTGAGCCGTTCCCGGCTATTCGCCGGCATAGGAAAGCACAACGGGGCTTTCGACGTCAACGCCAAATTCTTTTGCTTTGGTGAGGATTGCTTTAGCGAGTTTCGGTTTCAGCTCCTCGGGGCAATAGCGGAAGTAGGCTTCGGCGGCGCGCACATGGGCGGCGTCGGGCATGGGGTATTCACGTCTTTCGGGCAGCCCGAACACTGAATCGGGGAGCTCTTTCTTTTCTTGATAGGTGAGTCGATCGTTCATAATATTAAGATTTGAAAAAAAATGTGTGTGTCATCTTACAAATAAACAAGCTGCGACGGGCTAATGTTTTTGCTGAAAATTATTATCTTTGCGTTTATATTAACAATGAAAAAGTGCTTATGGACCATATAAAGCAAGTTGCCAGCAGGCTTAGAGGACTCCGCGACGCTCTTGAGATAACAGTCGAAGAAATGAGTGAAAAATGTGGGGTTGACGTTTCAACTTTCGAGAAGTATGAGAAAGGGGAGGTTGATATCCCGGTGAGTCTGCTCTATAAAATAGCGGCTGAATATGGGGTGGAGATGACGGCGCTTCTCTTTGGCGAGGAACCGAAGATGTCGGCTTATTACGTCACCCGCTCAGGCAAGGGAGTGAAGGTTGAACGAACCAAGGCTTACAGCTATCAGGACATAGCCGCCGGTTTCCGCAACCGCAACATGGCACCGTTTATTGTGACAGTAGAACCCTCGGGCGAGGAGAGCCATATCGTGTTCAACACTCATGAGGGTCAGGAATTCAATTATATGCTTGAGGGGGAGCTTGAAATTTCGGTAGGCGGCAAGTCGACGCGACTCCATGCGGGCGACAGCATAATGTTTGACTCTCGATTGCCCCACGGTTTCCGCGCGCTGGGTGACAAAGCCGCCCGATTCATAGCCATAATCTCCTAATCCCTAACTTCTACAGTCTATAACAATATGCTTGAAAGATTTCTTGATAAAACCGTTTTCGATTCCTATGAGGATTTCATGGAGAACTTCCATGTGAATGTTCCTGAAAATTTTAATTTCGGATATGACGTGGTTGACGCATGGGCAGCTGAGGCTCCCGACAAGCCTGCGTTGCTGTGGACCAATGACAAGGGTGAGAAAATCCAGTTCACATTTGCCGACATTAAGAGGGAGAGTGACAAGACGGCGTCGTTCCTGAGTTCGCTCGGCATCGGCAAGGGCGACATGGTGATGCTGATTCTGAAACGCCACTATCAATTCTGGTTTTCAATCATAGCGCTGCACAAGCTCGGCGCCACCGTTATTCCCGCCACCCACCTGCTGACGGAAAAGGATATCATCTATCGCTGCAAGATGGCTGGAATAAAGGCTATCATCGCTACGGGCGACAAGGTGGTGGTCGATCATATAGAGAAGGCTCTTCCGTCGTGTCCCACTCTGAAGGCTTTGATTTCGACGGGACCGCTTATTCCTGACGGATGGTATGATTTCAACAAGTCGATAGAAGAAGCCGAGCCTTGGGAGAGACCTGCCGAGGTCAACACCAACGAGGATGTGTCGCTGCTCTATTTTACGTCAGGCACTACAGGCGAGCCTAAGATGGTGGCTCATGACTTCACTTATCCGTTGGGGCATATCATCACTGCGTCATATTGGCATAATCTGCACGAGGACAGCCTGCACCTCACTCTTGCCGACACCGGCTGGGGCAAAGCGGTGTGGGGCAAACTGTATGGGCAGTGGATTGCCGGCGCCAACGTGTTTGTTTATGATTTCGAGAAATTCGAGCCGGTCGACGTGCTCCACATGATTCATAACTATGGCATCACGTCGTTTTGCGCTCCTCCCACGGTGTTCCGTTTCCTGATTCGCGAGGATCTGTCGAAGTTTGACCTGTCGACGCTTAAATATTGCACCATAGCCGGCGAGGCTCTCAACCCGAGCGTGTATGAGGAGTGGCTGAAGCTTACCGGAATAAAACTGATGGAGGGTTTCGGGCAGACTGAAACCACACTTACAATCGCAACTTATCCGTGGCTTGAGCCGAAGCCCGGGTCGATGGGCAAGAAGGGTCCCGAGTATGACATTGACCTTATAGCTCCCGACGGCAGACCGGTTGAGGATGGCGAGCAGGGGGAAATTGTGGTTCATCTCGACGGCAAGAAACGTCCGCTCGGGTTGTTTAAAGAGTATCTCCATGACGAGCGTCTCACTCACCAGGCTTGCCATGACGGACTGTATCACACGGGCGATGTCGCCTGGCGCGATGAGGACGGCTATTTCTGGTTTGTGGGCAGAACTGACGATGTTATAAAATCATCGGGCTACCGCATCGGTCCGTTTGAGGTGGAGAGCGCGCTGATGACTCATCCTGCCGTGGTCGAGTGCGCCATTACCGGTGTCCCCGACGATATCCGCGGTCAGGTAGTTAAGGCGACTATCGTGCTCGCCAAGGATTACGAGAAACGCGCTGAGGATGACGCCGCTGTTCTGATTAAAGAGATTCAGGATCATGTGAAGCGAGTGACCGCTCCTTATAAATATCCGCGCATAGTGGAGTTTGTGAAGGAATTGCCTAAGACGATAAGCGGTAAGATTCGCCGTGTGGCAATCAGAAATAACGGCGAGGACAGTAACGAAAAGAAGTGAACGATGGGTATGCTAAGATATAGCCGCGTGGCGATAAAGATAGGTTCCAATGTGCTTACCCGCACTGACGGCTCGCTCGATTTCACCCGCATGTCGGCTATTGTCGATCAGGTGGCTGATTTGCGACGTCAGGGCGTGAAGGTGATAATGATTTCATCGGGCGCCGTAGCGTCGGGGCGCAGCGAACTGCGTCTTACGCAAAATCTTGACTCGGTTTCTGCCCGTCAGCTTTATTCTGCCGTGGGACAGGCAAAGCTCATCAATCGATATTTTGAGCTTTTTCGTGAGCATGGCATGGCTTGCGGACAGATTCTGACCACGAAGGAGAATTTCTCCACGCGCCGCCACTATCTCAACCAGCGCCATTGCATGGAGGTGATGCTTGACAATGACGTGATTCCGATTGTGAATGAGAATGACACGGTGTCGGTCACCGAGCTGATGTTTACCGACAATGATGAATTGTCGGGGCTCATAGCGTCGATGATGGACATGCAGGCGCTGATTATATTGAGCAATATCGACGGGGTTTATACGGGCGATCCAAAACTGCCCGACTCGAAGCTGATTACTGACATAAGGCGTTCTTCCGACGCTGAACAATATATATCGGAGTCGCGCTCATCTTTGGGCAGGGGCGGAATGATAACCAAATACCGCATAGCGACGAAGGTTGCCGAAGAGGGTATCGCAGTGATGATTGCCAACGGCAAGCGGCCGAATATTCTCGTCGACCTTTTGCTGGGCGATGATGAGAACTCGGTTCCCCACACATTGTTTCATCCGGCGCCTGAAGCGGCTTCGGGCATGAAGAAGTGGATAGCCCACAGCGAGGACTTCGCCAAGGGAACTGTTGTCATAAATGACGGGGCGGTGGAGGCTCTGCGCTCTCCGTCGCGCGCAAGCCTGCTTCCCGTAGGAGTTATCGCCGTCGAGGGGAATTTTGACGAGGGCGACATCGTGAGGGTCTGTGACAGCCGCGGCGAGTCGGTTGCTTGGGGACGCGCGGGCTATAATTCGGCAACCGCAGTCTCGCTTATAGGGCAACGTGATTCAAAACCGTTGATTCACACTGACTATCTGTATATTGATTAATATTGAAAAAACTATAATGATGAAACGATTTACAATTCTATTTGCGTTGGCGTTGTTTGTTGTCAGCGCTATCGGCGCTGCCGAGAAACTTACCGGCGCTAATAATGTGAAATTCGGCTGGAAGTCGGCTCGATGCATCGAGGCTATAGGTGATGTTCCCAGAAAGAAAACTGTTGATGAGGGACTTGAAAAGAAGTTTTCTTATTCTCCCGCCCGCTGGGGCCGCATTGACTGGGACAGCTCGGTGCTCAACTTTTATAAGGACCGACTTTATCAAATAGGATTTTATAAGAAAACCGCCAATAATGACATGACTTCGTTTGAACAAGTCAAGGTGATTCTGTCGGCAGCCTATGGCAAGGCTGTCGCTTTGAAAACAAAGGATTGCTTCATGTGGCGCTCGTCAAACGGAAATATCGCTATTCTCCAATATGCCGCTGAAGAGTCGGCAGGAAAAGTGACCGGCTATGCGACTTATCTCTATTTCATCGACAATAAGGAGGTCGAGAAGAAGGCTAAGGCGGTGGAAAAAGAGATGCACGATATCATTAACGGAAAATGATCATGGAGTCGATAAAGCCGGTTTTTCAATCGGCGCGGATGGCATCGCGTAGACTTGCGTTGCGTTCCGACGAGGAGATATGCGGCATTATAAATGCGGTGGCTGACGCGACACTTGATAATATTTCAGGGATTCTTGCGGCAAACAGTTCAGACATGGACCGCATGGAGCCTGAGAATCCGAAACGTGACCGATTGCTGCTGACCGAGGAGCGTATACGCGACATTGTGAGCGATATGCGGGCGGTGGCTTCGCTCCCTTCTCCGCTTGGCATCACGCTGATGTCGAGCGAGCGTCCCAACGGATTGCGCATTGACAAGATCACAGTTCCGTTCGGGGTTATCGGCATCGTTTATGAAGCGCGTCCTAACGTGACCTTCGATGTGTTTTCTCTTTGCTTGAAAGCCGGAAGCGCATGCGTGCTGAAAGGGGGCTCCGACGCGTCGGCTACCAACGGTTTTGTGGTGTCGATGATGCGCGATGTCCTTGAGAAAAATGGCTGGGACTGTAATTGCGTTAATCTGCTTGACGGAGGGCATGAGGCTACCGGAGCGTTGCTTGGCGCGGTGGGTCTCGTGGATTTGATTATTCCGCGCGGATCAAAGGGGCTTATAGACTATGTGAGGGACAATGCGAAAGTTCCGGTGATTGAGACCGGAGCCGGAGTGTGTCACACGTATGTCCACGAGTCAGCCGACACGGCGATGGCTCGTGATATAGTTTTCAACGCCAAGACCCGAAGGGTTAGCGTGTGCAACGCGCTTGACTGTCTTGTGGTGGATCGCAGCCGGTTGGAGTCGCTTCCCGAGATATGCGGCAAACTCGCAGAAAAGCGTGTGATGATATTTGCCGACGAAGATTCATATGCTGCATTGGAAGGACGATATCCTTATCTGAATCATGCGGTGGACGAAGACTTCGGGCGTGAATGGCTCGACTATAAGATGTCGATAGCCACAGTCGACGGCTTGCGTGACGGAATAGAATTCGTGAGCAACCACACTTCTCATCACAGCGAAGCTATCATTGCCGAAGATGAGGCGGCGCAGAACGCTTTCCTTAAGGAGATCGACGCGGCGTGTGTCTATGTGAACGCATCCACTGCATTTACCGACGGCGGACAGTTTGGGTTTGGAGCCGAGATAGGCATTTCGACTCAGAAGCTGCATGCCCGCGGACCGATGGCACTCCCTGAAATCACTACCTATAAATATGTGGTGAGGGGGAACGGTCAGGTCAGATAATGTCGGGAGCCGTTTCGGGAAGATGGGCTGAAAGGATTCTCCAGTTCTGGGGGTAAAGATTGTTGGCTCGGTTGCCGAGATTCTTTACAAATCCAAGCGGCATTCCTTTATATTGAAGAAGTACAAATCCTCGGGGCGCGTCCTCGAGGATTATTGTTTCCCGACGCAGGTAGGCGATTGCTGTCGGATAGTCGACCTCGGCGACGGGAAATGCTTCGGGATTTAGCTCGGTGGATAGAGCCAACGCCTGTGAGGGGATGAAGTCGCGCCCTTTCAATGTCGCTATCTCGATAGCCGAGTAGACAATGTCGCAGGCTGATTTTATCGCGTCGGCTTCTTGCGACGGGATTGTGGCGATGACTTTGTCGTCGTTCAGTGAAAAAGAGAAACGGTCGGGGTTCAGGACATAGTTCCTGACTTCCTGAGGAATCTTAGTCTCTTTCTTCTGTGATTTTTTCTTGCCCTGCTTGGCGGCGAGTCTTGAGCCTGCCGACTCTCCCTCTTTTTTGAAAATAGCCACGGTCAACCCTTCGCCTCTGATTTTGCCGGGAAGAAAGTGGTGGCAATTTTCGCGTGTCACGATATTCCATTCTTCAGGGAAAGCGGGGTCGACGGCTTGGGCATCGAAGTTCTCAAGTATAAATTTGGCGATATCCTCGTTTTCAGCTCGGTTGAATGTGCACGTGGAGTAGATGAAATAGCCTCCGGGGCGCAGAGCTCCCCACAGGTTTTCGATGATTTCCCGCTGTCGCGCGGCGCATTCGTTCACTAATGCCGGGCTCCATTGGGCGACAGCCTCGGGGTCTTTTCTGAACATACCCTCGCCGGAACAGGGAACGTCGGCGGCGATTATGTCGAAAATCGCCCCGGTCTTGCGGAAACGCGCCGTGTCGCCGCGGGTGACGATTGCGCGTGGGTAGCCCCATTTGATGATGTTTTCAGCAAGGATTTCCGCGCGCTGGAAAACATATTCGTTAGCCACCACAAGCGAGCCCTCGGGGAGCGAGTCGATTGCTGCGGTGGTTTTGCCGCCGGGAGCCGCGCAAGCGTCAAGGTAGTTGACGGGGGTGTCGCCGGCAAGCGACGCAACGATGTGGGAGTAGATCATCGACGATGCGTCCTGCACATAGTATAGCCCCTGATGCATCGCCGGGTCAAAAGTGAATTGGCGGCGCTCGTCAAGATACATGCCCTGAGGGCACCATGGGACGGTGTCGGCGTTGTCGCGCGGAAGAATTTTTTTCTGCCGATTGAGCCTGACGCTGACCGATGGAGGGGACTGAAGCCCTTCTTTCAGTTCGTCAAATTCATAAGTGAAGCCTTCGGGTAGTTGCATCGCCTGTTGTTTTTAGAGCCGGTTCCGTTAGAATATCCTTACTCTCAACCACGCTTCAAGCTCGCCGGTCCATTGGCGTTTGTAGATGAAGCTGTCGCGGAATCCCCATCCGTGGCCTCCGGTGGGATAGACGTGGAGGGAGAAGGGAATGCCTTTTTCCGAGAGGGCTTGCGCATAACGCAGGCTGTTGGCGACGGGCACGGCTCGGTCATCAGCCGATACCATGATGAATGCTTGCGGAGTGCGGTCGGTGACACGTTTTTCAAGGCTGTAGAGAGCCGCCATTTCCTCAGTGGCTTCTTTTCCGATGAGGTTGTCGCGGGAGCCTTGGTGGGTCACGCCTTTTTCCATTGTGATGACGGGGTAGAACAGAATCTGGAAATCGGGACGCGATTCATTGTCGGGAAACATTGTTGCCGCCGATGCTGCAAGATGTCCACCTGCCGATGCGCCCATAATTCCTATTTTTCCGGGGCTCACGCCAAGTTCTTCGGCATGGCTGCGAATGTATTTTATTGCTTGAGCTGCATCAGACAATGGGATTGTCGAGTGGGCGTTGGGCATGCGGTATTGCAGAACGGCATAGGTGATGCCCATGGCGTTCATCCATGAAGCCATGTCCTTCCCCTCATGGGCGAGGGCGAGATGGGAATATCCGCCTCCGGGGCAGGCGATGATTGCGGTGCCGTTGGGTTTAGCCGGCTTGTATAGAGTGAGCGTCGCTTCGGTGGTTGCCGACGCGCGCGATTCGGTCACGACCATTTTGGCGGGGTCAAGTCCATTGGATTCCGGCGCCCCGTTTTGCCATAATTGTATTACTTCGGGCTTATTCTGAGCTGACATTACTGCTGATACTAATGCGAAAAGAGCAAGGAGAACTTTTTTCATGGGGAATTGAATTTTGGGTTATCGGGTAATGTAATGAATCAATTGTCTTACTGACGGGTCTTTGAGAAGCACCTTGTTGTCGGGACCGAGGAAATAGATGGTGGGCATGTGACGCAGCACGTATAGCTCGCTCTCCTCGATTTCATCGCCGGGCGAGAACGCATTGGTCCATTCGGCGGGGAGCGCATTCTTCGAGTTGTTCCAAACCTCGGCATCACCTTCGGCATAGACGGCAAGGACAGCGATTTCTCCCGATTGGATTTTTTCGGCAATTGAACGGGTTTCTTTCAATGTGTTGAGCACGTCGTGACAGTGGTCGCAGTCGGGATCATAGAAAAGAAGGATGAGCGAGCGCTTGCCGTCGGATAAACCGTGGAGAGTGTTGCGGTTGCCTTCCGAATCGATAAAATTGAAGTCGGCAGCCGTTGAGCCTTTGCGGTTTTTAGCGGCGTCGGAAAACTCATATTCAAAACGGGCACGGCGGGCTTCATCCATGAATTTGCCGGCGAGAATTGTTTCAAGGAATGAGATGTAGGATTCTTCGTCGAGCATGGGCGACTCGGCATCATAAAGATACTGGTCGGCAAGGTCGGCGATCATATTATAGGCGATTGTGTCGACTTCGGCACGTTTCATCAACCTTGGCACCTCGACTTTGATAGTGTCGTCGGGGGTGTGGGGAAACAGGCTCAGATAATTGACGAAGTTCTGTTCCATGAAATCGCGGTTGTGGCTTCTTGTGGTGTCGGCGAAGTCCATGTTATCCCAAAAGTGAGCCACAATATATGACGCGCGTTTCGCCGGAGTTCTCAGAGAATCGGGCACGACGGGGAGTGGCAGCTCCATGTCGACTTCGTTGGCATGGATGGAGAACGCGGCGAGAGCCATTGCTAAAGCACAGCAGATGAGGTGTTTCATTTCTCGGCAGTTTCAGGGTCGGTTAGCCCGGGACGGAACAAAGAGAAGTTGACCGAACCGTAGACGCGATGTTCGAAAAATCCCGGAAGATTGGAGAAGTCATAGTTTTTCGAGTGCTCGACGATCACGATGGTATCGGGTTTGAGCATCGCCGAGTTCAAAATGAGCTCCGGAATTTCTCCAAAGTTTTTTAAATCATAAGGGGGATCGGCGAAGATTATGTCAAACTTTTCAGAGCAGGTTTCCACAAATTTGAACACATCACCTTTTATAAGCGTCATGTTGACGTCTCCAAGACGCTCCACCACGCTCTTGATGAACCGATATTGAACGGCAGCTTTCTCCACCGCCGTCACCTTGGCGCACTCGCGCGACAGAAATTCAAGCGAGATTGCTCCGGTGCCCGCAAAAAGGTCGAGAGCGGTTTTGCCTTCAAAATCGATGAGATTTTCAAGCACGTTGAAGATGTTTTCGCGGGCAAAATCGGTTGTGGGGCGCGCCGATATGTTGCTTGGCACGTCGAAACGCCTTCGCCCATATTTTCCTCTTATTATTCGCATAGTGGCAATACAATTAAATCAAACGGAGCCTTCATGGTGTCCTTCGCCGCCTTAAACATTGTCGACGGGAAGATGACGGGCATGACATAGCCCACATATTTGCGTAATACAGGTGTTATTTCGTCACGTATTTCCGAGTTGCCGGCAATCAGGATTTCGTGATCCTCGCCGTCTTCCTTCAATAGCTCGCGACACGCCAGGATATAATAGACGGCGTCCATTTTGTCGCGGAAATTAAATGTGTTGACCAGTTTCGGACCTTCGCCGCCAAATGATATTATGTCGAGAGAATCACTTCTGAGATTGACGAATATCTTGCCTGCCGCGCCGAGCTTCTCGGTGTTGTGGAAATATTTTATCAATGGCGCGACATGGTGAAGTATGACGGGATTGTTGAATGTGCGCCTCAGGAATGCGAGAAGTCTCACTTCGGGTTTGAGCAACACGGCTACTCCCGATTCGGGGATGTTCACGGTGAGCAGTTCAGTGTCGGCGTCGTCATTCACAATCAGTTTATCGGCGACGGCGGTTTCAAGGCTGTCGTCGTCAGCGACCCATTCGGGAACGATGGCATAGTCGGTCGATGCAAGGATGACCGTTATGCGGTTGAAATCGCCGAGCAAAACCGGATTTTCATAGACGGCTTCTTCCAATGCCGCAATCTGCGACGGAGCCGAGTCGAGTTTTATGCTTCGATAGATGAGGGAGTCGTCATCTTCTCCGCCGCTGTATATCATCACGTCAAGACGCAACGGCTCTATCCTCAGAATGAGGTTGTAGAGCCTTGGGTTGGCTATTAGCGAACTGTCAAGTGGTTGCTGTGTCATCGTGATTAATATCTGGTGTTCATGTTGCCTGAGCCAAAGTTTCGTTTTCCGCTGGAGGAGCCGGGACCAAAGAAATTCTCGTCATTGAAGTCGTCATCTTCCTCCTCGTCGATTATTTCTTTGCCGTTTTCGTCGACGTATGTTCCGTCTTTGTTGCGGCGGCGTTTCTTAGCCTTGGGCTTGTTTTTCACAATTTCGGTAGGCTTCTGTAGGTCGATTGGGGTTTCATATATGTCCCAGCGCTGTTCCACTTCCCAATTCTTTTTCAGCACTATCTTTTTGGGGCAATAAAACATTTCTTCGGGCTGAATGCTGTCGAGAATGCCGGTGTCATATTCGCCGTTGTTGTTGCGGTCGATATATAGACGAGCATAGTATTCGCCGGCTTGCATATAGGGGAAGACCGCCTCTCCGTTTACCACGGGCGCCGATGCCAGTGGCTTGTCATTTTTGTCGAGGACTTCTACTATCGCCGAGTCGGTCACTCCGGTTATGGCGAAATAGAGGGGAGAGTAGTCTTCGTTTTGTTTTACGGTCAACTCGTGGTTGAAGCGACGGTTGGTGTTGTTATAGATGTCGACGACAGCGCCTGAGTCGGCGGTGAAACGGTATTTTCCTCCCGGTTCCCAGGTGAAGTCCATCTTGTAGTTCATGAGCGAGAAAGAGTCGACAAGCTCAATCGGCGGCAGCGCGATGGTGTCCCACAAGGTGTCGACCTGGTGCTCCAGATGGATTTTGTCGAGATATATTGTGTCGAGGGGATACACGAATTTGAAACGCAGCGGGGCATACACATCTTGGGTTGTGCCGCCTTGAACGGATATTTTCAGCGCGTTCTTTTTTGCCTCTTCGGCTTCCATCTCGGCTTTTATCGAGTCGATATCCTCGCCTTTTTTCTCGGCGCGTTTCACTCGCTTTTCCCATTCTTTTTCAGCCTGCTCCTTTTTGCGAGCTTCCTCGCGTGCTCCTTTGAAAAGAATTCTCAGGGTGTCGACGCCCCATATGAGCTGCTGATTGGCATCGGTGCGGTTGTAGCCCATGGCGATCATCAGCGTGTCCTGCTTGATGAGGGTGGTGTCGGTTATGAAGTATTCAAGAGTGTCAAGAGTGGGCACCGTGTTCAGCTTAGCCCATGTCGAGATGTCCATGTCGGGCTGAGCTCCGTTGAGGAGGGTGATTTTGGGGAGCGAGTCAGCTTTTGTAGCCATCTGTATTTTCATGCGGTTGCGGTCGGGGCGCTCATAATCTTTCAGATATTGGGCGAAATTGCCTTCGTTGAACCACGTGAGCAGAATGTCGTTGGGGAGATATTCCGTTTCGGTGTGCCTTATGACTGAGTCGGCTCCGTTTTCAAGGCGTATTGTGTCATTATGTGAATCGGAGCTTATCGACGGCGACAGGGTGACATCATAGAACGCCACGTCTTCCGACGGGTCCCAATGGTAGTCTCGGTTCACGTCGTTTATGGCATAAATGCGATATTGTCCGGGGTGGAGCCCGCGTATGGTGAATTGCCCCATTTGATTGGTGCGGGCTATTCGTTCAAGCGGCAGTGTTCTGATCGCCGTGTCGGAAAGATTGCTGTAAACTCCCACGAGCATTCCCTGGGCGGGTTCGAGGGTGCGCGCTTCAAACACCATGCCCGACACTTGCAGCGAATCGATGGAGTCGCCGGTTGAGAAAGCGATGGAAAATCCGTCGAGTTCGTTTGCTTCGTTCAGGTCCTGGATGGCATCGGAAAAGTCGATTGTATAGGTCATGTCGGGAATCATTGTATCGCGAATCTCGACTGTGACTTTTTTGCCGTTGGCGGTTACTGAAGGAATGTTTTTTTGAGCCGGCGACACCACGACTTTGTTCATCACGTCTTGCAGCTGAACGTTTTCGTCAAAGGTGAGCGTTATCTTGTTTCCTTTGAAATTGGTGCTTCCTATTGCCGGATTGCTGCTGACGAATACCGGCGGGTCGATGTCGTAGTCACCTCCGGTGGGACGGCCTATGGAGGCGCATGCCGCCAATAGCATTGCGACAGGAGCAGCAACGAGCCATCTCATTTTTCCCGATTCATTCCATTTGTTCATATTACCGCAAAGTTACGCTTTTCCATAAAATCGGCAAAACGCTGCGGCAAAATATGTTTGCTTTTAATGGATTGCCGCATGGGATATTTAAGGATTTATTTGTTATATTTGCGAGATGAAAAAGACTGTTTTATGTGGCGCCTTGATGAGTGTGGCGCTTATTGCAAATTCTCAAGTTATTAACAAAGATTCGGATATGTCAAACTCACAGAACCCTACAAAGTTGACCGAGAAGCCGACGGAGATGCACCAGACCGCCGGTAGGCAGCAGCTTGGCGATTTCGCGCCGAAATTTGCCGAGCTTAACGACGATGTGCTTTTCGGAGAAGTGTGGAGCCGCACCGACAAGCTCGCTTTGCGCGACCGCAGTATTGTCACTGTCACCGCTCTCGTGAGCAGCGGAATCATCGACTCGTCGTTGAAATTCCACCTCATGGAGGCTAAAAAGAATGGCGTGACCCGCACGGAGATTGCCGAGATACTTACCCAGATAGCTTTTTATGCCGGCTGGCCAAAGGCATGGGGCGCTTTCCGGCTTGCCACCGAGGTGTGGAATGATTCAAGCGACAAAGCCGATGCCCGCGAGAAGTTTGAGCAGGAGATGATTTTCCCCATTGGCGATCCAAACGATGCTTATGCTCAGTATTTTATCGGACAGAGTTATCTTGCTCCGGTGTCGACCGAGCAGATGAACATAGCCAATGTGACTTTCGAGCCCGGTTGTCGCAATAACTGGCACGTGCATCATGCCACTAAAGGCGGAGGGCAGTTGCTCATATGCGTTGCCGGAACAGGATGGTATCAGGAATGGGGGAAACCCGCGCGCAAGCTCCGTCCCGGTGACGTGGTTAATATACCTGCCAACGTGAAACACTGGCACGGCGCGGCTAAAGACAGCTGGTTTGCCCATCTGGCTATGGCTCCCGATGGCGAAAACACGTCAAATGAGTGGCTTGAGCCGGTGAGCGACGAAGAATATGGCAAGCTCGAATAACGCATGCCGAATTTTGCCGATGGCGTAACATAACGTCGGCGATTACAGTAATCCCCGGAACGATGTCGCCCGAGAGGCAACATTGTTCCGGGGAATTTTTTCTTGAAGGATGGCTGAGGGCTATTTCAGCGTCACGGTCAGAGGCGTTGCGGTGGCTCTGTCGCTGAGGTGCTTGCCCCATTCTTCCATGCCGGGAATATTCTCTTTGTCCCATGAGAATCCGTAGAAATATTCCAGGGTGTCGGCGGGTTGAATCACGGTATAGCCGAGAACATGTCCGTGAGCCACGTTGACGCTGTCGGTTCCGCCGGGGAAGAGCACTCCGAGTTGAGCCCTTCCGTTGCCTTCGCGCTGGAGCGGGTCGGAGTAAGCCACCCATCCCTCCTGAGCGTTCATCAACGGTTGCATTTCATCGCGCAGCGGCAAGCCGGCGACGATGGTGTAGGGGCGGGTCAATCCGTCGTAGCTCACTTTGCAATTGTTGAGGAACGATCCTGCATCGAGCGTGATGAGGCGATGCTCGATAACGGCGGTGTCGCTGCCGATTGTGGCAGGGGTGAAGGTGAGATTGGCGGTGAAGCGCAGCGGTCCGTTGTCAAGAATCTCTACTGTGTCCCAGCACCAGGGGTAGAAAATCGAATCGTTTTCCATCAGAGCGGCTGTGCCGGCTCCGAGAGTGGGTCCCACCGCATAGCAATCCATTCCGAGTCCGTTGTCCCAATGATAGGAGATGGAGTGGCTGAATTCGGTAGCCTTTTCCGGATCGGTCTTTTTCAGAGAGTCGAGAATCACCTTGTTGGCGGGATCGAGGTGGGTGGTGATGATTTCCTCTATTATGGGTCTGCCCACGTCGTGCTTAAGGAAGATGTCGTAGCCAAACCCTCGTTCTCCTTTCCGTTGAGTGGCAGGTCCGTAGGCTCGGAATCCGGCTTTGTCGTTTTCCCATGAGAGGTCGTCGGCGCGTTCGGGATAAACGCGTCCGGTGGTGACGGTGGGGTAAACGCGCATTGTGTCGCTCGGGAAAACGGTGTAGGATGCGGTTTCGCCGGCTGCTACTGTCGCCGGGAAAATCAGAAAGCCGTCGTAGGTGATCTGTGAGGGGAGCTCGTTGCCTGATGCGTCGGTGACGTAGAAATATTCAGCTCCGAGCCTGTCGGCGAGCGACTTGGCTGATACTTGGACAATCTCTCCGCTTCGGTCGAGAGTTGACCCGTTTTCTACGGTAACATTCACTGAATTGTGTGATGAACAGGCTGCTGTCAGCATAATCAAGCCTGAATAAAATAGAAAATTTTTCATTTGCATTTGTGATGATTGTATTATACAAGTTGTGTTGATGAAATTCAGCCGCAAAGATAGACAAAAAAATAGTAACTTTGCGCGGTAAAACATATATGTATGGAAAAAGAGGATTCACGTCAGGCGGAAAAAACCGCCTTTATGGTGCTTTTTGCTATCAGTCTCGCCCACATGCTCAATGACGCCGTCCAGTCGGTGGTGCCGTCGATCTATCCCATAATTAAAGAGGATTTCGGGTTGTCGTTTGCCCAGATTGGTATTGTGACGCTGGTGTTTCAGATGACCTCTTCCATCCTTCAGCCGTTCGTGGGGCGTTATGCCGACAAGCATCCGAGCCCCTACGCCCTTACGCTCGGGATGTGCTTCACGCTGTGCGGACTTCTTTTGCTGGCGTTTTCCTCCAATTTTATGATGATTATATTCTCGGTGTCGGTCATCGGCATGGGGTCGTCGATATTCCATCCCGAAGCGTCGAGAGTGGCTCAGCTTGCGGCAGGGCGCAAGAAAGGGTTGGCGCAGTCCATCTTTCAGGTGGGAGGCAACGGCGGAGGCGCCATCGGTCCGCTCCTTGCGGCTATAATCGTTCTGCCCCATGGACAGCGTTCAATCATCTGGTTCAGCATAGCTGCCGTTATTGGAGGCATCGTGGTGACTCGCGTCGGGAAGTGGTACAGCAACAGGATTGCTTCAAAAATGACCGGCGAACTGAAAAAAGCTAAGTCGGTTCTCTCATTGTCGCCCCGCCAGGTGAAGCGAGCCATGATAGTGCTCGTTGTCCTCACTTTTTCCAAGCAGTTCTATCTGGCGAGTATGACGAGCTACTTCACCTTTTTCCTGATTGATAAATTCGGCATGTCGATTCAGCACTCCCAGCTGTGTCTTTTCGCTTTTCTCGCGGCATCGGCAGTGGGAATAATCTGCGGCGGAGTGATTGGCGATAAAATAGGACGAAAGTATGTTATATGGGGTTCCATCCTCGGAGCGGCGCCGTTCACGCTTCTGCTTCCCTACGTAGGGATGTGGGCAACGATAATCCTTGCCGTGATAATAGGGCTTGTCATTTCATCGGCATTTTCGGCGATACTTGTGTTTGCCACTGAATTGAAGCCGGGAAATGTGGGCACTATTGCCGGGATCTTCTTCGGGCTTTCATTCGGGCTCGGCGGACTCGGTGCGGCTTTCTTCGGATGGCTCGCCGACAAGACAAGCGTTGAGTTCATTTTCCAGATAAGCACCTGGCTGCCGCTGCTCGGGGTGGTGGCGGCTCTGTTGCCTGACATGAAGAAGATCGACAAGGCTGTAAATAATTAGTAATAGATTAAATTCAGTGCTATGAAATATCGGTTTATTAGAGTGCTTGGGGTTGTTGTCGCTTTGGCAGGTTGCCTTAACATGAGGGCGGCTATGGCTTCAGATGACAATGCCCGGCACCGCATACTTGTAAGTTCTGACATCGGTGGCACCGACCCCGATGATAATCAGTCAATGATACATCTCTTGATGTATGCCAACGAGTTTGATATCGAAGGTCTCGTTTCTTCACCCTCTTTCGGCGAAGGGTCAAAAGAGGAAATCTCGCGTATGGTGGCTATGTATGCCCGTGACTTGCCCAAGCTCGAATGCGGCTTGAAGAGTGAACACGGCGACTCCCGTGGTGCGTATCCCTCGCCTGAATATCTTGCTTCGATAACGAAGCAGGGACGGAAAGGGGCGGCGCCGTTGTGTGGATATGGCGAATCGACCGAGGGCTCTGACTGGATTGTGAAGTGTGCCCGCAAGGAGGATTCGCGCCCCCTTTGGGTGTTGGTGTGGGGCGCCCTCGAGGATGTGGCTCAGGCGTTGCATGACGCGCCCGACATTGCCGACAAGATTCGCGTCTACTGGATTGGCGGTCCCAATAAGAAGTGGGGATGTAACGCCTACTCTTACATAGCCCGCAATTTTCCCTCGCTGTGGTTTATTGAAAACAATGCCTCTTACAGGGGCTTTATCGGTCGGTCAAGCGACGGGTCAATGTATCAGGGAGGTTTCTGGAAAACATTTATGAAAGATGCCGGGGTGATGGGCAACGATTTCATCAACTATTATGGCGGCAACGTGAAGATGGGCGACACCCCCTCGCTTCTCTATCTGATGAGCGGCGATGCCGACACCCCCGATTCCGACCACTGGGGAGGAAAATTCGAGCCCATGAGCAGCTCGTCGTGCTATGCCGTTACCGGGCAGTTGTGTGCCGCCGACACCGTTCCTTGCTACTCTCTCATGGAGTGGCGGCTTGAGGGTCCGGTTGTGGATGTGGCTGCCGATAGCGTGTGCTTCACCCTTACTGTCGACAAGCAGCAGTGGGCAGGCTATCACATAGGCGATGGGGTCTACATGGTGCGTTATGCCCCTAAGGCTCCGGCGGTGCTTCCTTATGTCATCGCTTCTGAGATAGAGGGATTTCCCGTTCATGAGGGATGCTTTACGGTGGGCGAAAAGTGGAATTCTGAAAATCAGTATGGCTTTAGCAGCGGAAATCTCGTGCCGATGTCTATCGACCTCAGCGTAGTCAACGAATCGGGAAACAAAACCACGTCATGGTGGACCGATGTTCAGGATTATACCACATCATGGCAAGGGAGTGCCACCATATCCAAATGGCGCCAAGACATAATGGAGGATTGGAGCAAGCGATTTAAGTGGCTTAAATAAAAGATTTTTTTTGATGTTTAAGAAATATATCGTATCTTTGCATCCGAAAATCGCGCTCGGGGTGTAGCACAGTTGGCAGCGCGCCACGTTCGGGACGTGGAGGTCGGAAGTTCGAGTCTTCTCACCCCGACAAAAAAAGATGGCAACTCAATGAGTTGCCATCTTTTTTTATGTTTATTCAACATCTCCGATGTTGTCGACGGTTGAGTTGTTATTGACCCTATGTTGTTGACGCACGCGTCAACAACATAGGGTTTCGCATATTATAGCTCTCCGAGCTATCCCTGCGGCATCGGACATATTGTGAAATCGCAGCCCCCTCCTCGGAAATGTCGCCGTCCCGGGGGGATGTGTAAAGTGAGGGAGGGTTCCCCCGTGCCCCTCCCTCACACTATAGTGAACCATTGCGAGTTCCAACACAAGCAACGTCGGAGACGTTGAAATGTGTGAAACCCCATGTTGGCGCGTTAGACGCCAACATGGGGCGAGGGACTATATTGGTTTTTGCCATCCTCGGAGAGGATGAATAAAAATATCCCACAAAAAATGAATGCATACGTAGGTATTCCCGCCAACGCATCCCCCGAGATGGACGCATTCGCAAACCAAGCCTGTAAAGGCTTGCCTTATGGGTAGCCGGGTACGGCGAATGAAGTGAGCCGTGCCCGGAAACACGCACAACAATCAATCGCACTCTGAAAGAGTGCCCCCTAAGACACTCTTGCGATTTGTCAGCCATTTTGATTCAGGGGGCACTCTTTGCAGAGTGCCAATCCATCACAAACCCATAACCGGGCAGAGTTCGCATCCGCTCACTCTACCCGGCTATCCGTAGGGCAAGCCTTTCAGGCTTGTTTCGCAAACCAAATTCCCAAAGTCACCGTAGGCGGCACATCCGTAGGGCAAGCCTTTCAAGCTTGTCACGCATTGTCGCCGTAGGCGGCATTAATGTTAGACCCGGGGCGGGGTCCTCGTAGAGGGCGCCGTCCCGGGGAATGTGCAGAGCAAAGAAGGGTTCCCCGTAGGGGGACTTCAAACGGTTGTAAAGCCCCCTCACAGGGAGCGGTCGTCTTCCT
>JAAVEM010000018.1 GCA_014801235.1 Bacteroides sp.
ATACGTGTTAATTTCGTTAATAATCGTATCGTGGCGTATCACTACGTATCGTGACGTACCACTTTCTCCACCACCTTGCTGACGCGAGGGGTGAAATGAGTCGCTGTCGTACAGAATCCGTACAAAATAGTGCATAAAAACGCCTAACACTGACAGTTATCAGCATTAGGCGTTCTCGAAAGTATTAAGTTTTATCGCTCAGTAACAGTCAATTACTATCAATATAAATCATTGATAATCAGCTGATTACTTGCCGATGCAGAACCGCGAAAATATAGTTGTCAAAATTTGGTCGGTGGTGATAGTTCCGGTGATTTCGCCGAGATAATGTATCGTCTCACGCACATCTTGTGCGATGAAATCACCTGAAATTCCGGCATTCAAGCCCTCAATAACGCGAACAATTGCATTTTGCGCGTTTATCAAAGCCTCATAGTGCCGGGCATTAGTCACTATTCTATCACTCTCCCAATTCTTCACCCCTGAAGCATCCAGAAGCATCGCCTTCAACCGGTCAACGCCCTCCCCTCTTTTTGCCGAGATCGAAACTTGGCTGTAGCGCTCCGGGAGGTCAATCTCCATCGGTGCAATATCGTTCTTATTCTTTGCCACAATTATCACCGACATGTCGTCAGTCCTGCCATCAATCTCGTCAAGCATTCCCTTGATTTCATCGCCGCTTTGCGCCGGATCGACCACCAGCACCACTACCTTCGCCTGTTCAATCTGCCTAAACGAGCGTTCTATCCCAAGCCGCTCCACTTTATCCGATGTGTCACGCAGTCCAGCTGTGTCTATTATGCGGAAATTCACCCCGTCGATTTCGATAACCTCCTCAACAGTGTCACGCGTAGTTCCGGGTATATCGCTGACAATGGCTCGCTCATCACCCAACAGATTATTAAGCAATGTCGATTTTCCCGCATTAGGGCTCCCGACCAACGCAACCGGCACCCCTGATTTAAGCGCCTGCCCGTCAGCAAACGACGAAGCGAGGCTCGATACCGTATCATTCACCTGACACGCAATTTCAAGCAATCGCTCCCGTGACGCAAATTCCACATCCTCCTCCGAAAAATCAAGTTCCAGTTCAAGCAGCGATGCAAGGTCCATCAGCCTATCGCGCAATTCCGACAGATGGCTTGAAAATCTACCTTTCATTTGGCTCACAGCGATTCGGTGAGATGCCCGCGATGACGAAGCGATCACATCAGCCACAGCCTCGGCTTCAGCCAAGTCCATTCTGCCCGACAGAAACGCCCTTCTCGTAAACTCACCCGGCTCAGCCATGCGGCAACCGTGTTTTATCAAAATATTTATCAGTTCCCGCTGAATCCATGCCGACCCATGAACCGATATTTCGACCACATCTTCTCCTGTAAAAGATGCCGGAGATCGGAAAACCGTGGCAACGGCATTATCCAAGATTCCACCCTTATCATCCGACAAGTCGCCCAAATGAGCAGTGCGTGCCGCAACCGAGCTCAACTTTTTACCTAACCACACTTCATCAACTATCCTGATTGCGTCTTTACCGCTAACCCTTATCACCGCAATACCGCCAACTCCCGGCGCCGTCGAAACAGCACAAATCGTGTCTTCTGTAGACTGTATCATATTTTTTGAAAATTCTTAATTTATTATCAACGAGATTTCAATGTGCTCCAATAATGAAACCTACATTGCGATTCTACCTCATCTTCTATCGAATCAGGTAGCTCCGAGAAAAAATCATGCCCTGTCACCCTTTCAACACTATCAATCGACACCGCCGCACTCTGCATTCCCCCATCAACATATCCATTATTCATTATAAACCCTATGCCTCGTGGCGGATTAGCGTAGGGCGACAGTATAACCTTAAAAAAGCGTTGCGGAACAATCACCCCTGTCCTCCCGATAGTTTCCGTCAAATTATCGCTCAACACCGGTCCCGCAACAATCACAATCGCGCTGTCTATGCGAGCCCAGTTACGGCATTTTTCTTCAAGACGCTTCCATGCTCCCGAATTCAATGACTTCACCTGAGGACATATATTTGTCATATAAAATGATTGCGCCATCGCTTCAGCGTCCCATTTCATGTCACCTGCAGGAGCCATGTGTCCCCGGTCGTATCCCGAATAAGAATAGTCCCACGGATTTGCGCATCCTTCGACAGCCGTATCAACCATAAAATCCTGAGCACGCGGTTCCGAGCCGTCAGCCTCGCCGCCGGTCAGCTCCCACGCCACCCAGTTGGGCACATGTTTTTCCGAATTAAACGACACTGTCATCCCTTTATATCTTAGGAGAGTGTCCGAAAGCCCCGATGCTGTTATCACACGTTCAAAATCGCAGTTCGCATTAACGCGCCCGCCTCCGTCATCAGCATTACATCCCACAAAATGAAGAGCAATCCCGACCATTACCGATGTATATGCCAATCTTTTCATCTTATCTGCAAAAATACAAAAAATAACCCCGGTCACAAACTTTACGCCTGAATTAATTAAACCTATTCCCGCCACGAGTCTGCATGACAAATAAAAAACTCCCCGCCATGACACTTGTCATCGGCGGGAAGTCTCAAGGCAAATTATTTTGTATATCAGAGGCGCCGAAGCATCATGCCCGACAGCGTCGTGGTTCCCGATAACGGAATAAATTTAACCGATATAGAGCCCTCGTTATTTTCAACCACATACCTGCGACGCACAGGCTGAAAATAATTATCGCCGTCAGACGGGGAAAAATCCTTCTCAACACTCCGTCCATTTATCTCGATTGCAATGCGGCTCTCCCCTCTCACTTTATCGTCAACTTGATTCCTGCCTAATAGATATGGACTTAACGTCGACGGCCGATTCACATCAGTCATCAGCAACTCAACCTCATATCTGCCATTCGGAACATCAATCCGATATTCCGACAAGCCCTCACGACTCGTTTGATATAGCGGTCCGTCAAGCGTATTGAAAATTTCCGCGGTAGTGGACTTTGATTTGCCACCGACATAGCCCCATCCACCTTTCTCATACCTCCTGTCGGGAAGCCAAAGCATGCCGTCATGATCAGATTCAAAAGAGCAATTACCCCCTACGTTTATAGCAAGCGTCTCCCCGCTCATCACGTCAGGACACCCTTTAAGCGAAACGGTTGCCACATCCCGGATTTCCTCTCCATCCTTCACACCGCGAGCAACCAATATCGATTTGCCGGGATTCAAATTTGCAGGAAAAACACAATTAAAATTCTCCAATTTCTTTTTACCCAGAGAATGACCGTTCAACTGAAGCTCAACCTCATCCACATTTCCATATATCTTTATAGGCATCAGCTGACCCTCTGCCAAATAACGGTCTCCCCAATCATCGACTGCGATATGCAACACAGCCTCATCATCGCGCCAAGCCGATTTGAAATAATAAGCAACATCCTTAAAATCGCGATTATTATAAAGAATACCCTTATTATTTACGCGGGGCATCGACTCCTGACGCTCTGCCACATTAAAATCAATAAAATTCCAATAAGCTCCCCCGGCAACATAATCATGATTCTCAATATACGGAAGATAGTGTTCCACATACTTTTGCTGATACTCAATCGAAAAATCAAATGGAACAGGAGCCATCGAGTGTAGCCTGCGATCGGAACCGGCGCCCCACTCACTAACTATAATCGGCTTGTCGGGAAATCTGCGATGTTGATCCTCCAGATAACGGTCAAAACCGGTCAAATCGCCCCCATACCAACCTTGATACAAATTCCATCCAACTACATCGGCTATATTCAACCCGACTTTATTGTAACGGTCAGAGCCATGAAATGCCATAAACGACACTCTTGACGAATCCTCCTCCTTCAACCTCTTTTCCAGTCTATGGGCAAGATCAAGAGTATGGTTCCTCACCCCGGTCCATGAAGAATCATTATCTCCGGGAGCCCGAAGCAAAATCTCATTCATATAGCCCCACCCTATGACTGACGGATGATTGCGATGTTGCCTTATCATTTCCACCAATCCCCTCTCAGCATTATCATCAAACCCCGGGATTGAGTCAACTCGATTCACGACCGGGATTTCCTCCCAAACGAGCAGACCCAAACGATCACAGGCATCAAGCGCGGCATCATCTTGAGGATAATGGGCAAGCCTCACGAAATTAGCGCCTATTTCTTTGATCAACTCAAAATCTCGCCGGTGAGCATCATCGCTTAAAGCCCATCCGAGCGGCGCCATATCCTGATGACGATTGACTCCTCTTAATTTCAACAGTTTTCCATTCAAAGAAAACCCCTTTTCGCCGTCAAAGCCAAACCATCTGAATCCAAGCGGATTAACCACCTCATCTAGTTTATTGCCACTAACGGCATCAATAAGTTCCGACTTAACTGCATATAGATTTGGCGTTTCAGGGCTCCAAAGCTTAGGCGAGGATATATTATCTACATTCACTACAACATTCTTTGTCTCGCCTGGTTGAATTTTAAGATTTCTTCTGAGATTTTTGACCACATTTCCGTCTGGATCAATCAAAGACGTCTTCACCACCACCGTCATTTCCGACGGAGAATCATTCTTAATTCCGCTGTTCACCTCTACTTCAGCCCTTCTATCGTTCACCTCAGGAATTGAAATCGCCACTCCATTGCTCCCATAATCAGCCATATCGAAATGAACCGATGGAACAGTCAACATCCAGACATCGCGATAGATTCCACCCCAAAAAGTAAAATCCGCCGACACCGGGCCGATGTCTGCGCGAGAATTATCGACAGTCACCACGACCTCATTATCTCCCCTATTCAAAAAATCAGTCACATCCACAACAAATGATGTGTAGCCCGAAACGTGGGAATCCATCTCATGCCCGTTCACCGAAACATCGGCAGCCTTATTAGCGCCATCAAACTTCAAAAAATATCTCTTCCCGGAATCAATCGAATCCATTCTTAGATTACGTCGGTAGAAACCTTTTCCCTTATAATAATCACGCATCCTGTAGGCATCGTCATTAAACGTGTGGGGTATGACAATTCTTGTCCACTCCTTAGCCTCGGGAAACTTAAAATCCCAATTGTCATTTATGGTTTTGACCTGACGTTCGGCATTAAGCTGAAAAGCGGCAACCCCCACCAGGCACCAGGATACGACCGCAGCATTTAAACTCTTCATGGCGTTTACTTTTTTAAGAGCCATTGACCCGGTCCCGCAAGACCCGACCAATGGCTCACTTCACTACCTAAAATTAAATATCAATCTTATTCCAACGTAAATTCAACCGATGATTGAGGCTTATCGCTTGCCGAAGCAACAGTAGCTATAAATTTACCCGGCTCGGCAACCCATTTATGGCTTTTCTCGTCAAAATAGCTCAAATCATTCTTATCAATCGTGAATGTGACATACTTGGTTTCTCCGGGCTGCAAAAAAACTTTGGCAAATCCCTTCAATTCCTTGGCAGGCCGCATCACGGAGCAAACAGGATCGGAAATATAAAGCTGAACCACTTCCGCTCCGGCAACTTTACCTGAGTTGGTAACAGGCACAACGAATGTCATCTCATTGTCAGCCGTCATTGATTTCCGGTCAGACTTCAATTTACCGTAATCAAATGTTGTATAGCTCAATCCGTGCCCAAACGCAAACAGCGGAGCAATCTTCTTCGTGTCATACCAGCGATAGCCAACGAGTATCCCCTCGTTATAACTGTTATCCCACACATTTTCATCAGCCCTTTTNACNCCNGGATANCTGTCNGTCGCATGAGCNCCNACATCAGNCAGNNTNACNGGNAAAGTGAACGGAAGTTTACCCGACGGATTCACCGCACCAAACAGCACGTCGGCAATCGAATTGCCNGCCTCCGANCCNAGAAACCANGCCTGNACAATNGCNGGAACCTTCTTCACCCACGGCATTGCAACCGCATTACCGCTCACGTTNACNACNATAAGATTCTTNTTNGCCGACGCAAGCGCCTCTATCACCTCATTCTGCCCATAAGGCAACTCAAGGCTTTCACGGTCAGAGTCCTCACAATCCTGATGCTTGCTCTTATTCAAACCGCCGACAAAAATCACATAATCGGCCGATTTAGCCTTCTCCACAGCTTCAGCTATCAATTCAGCCGCCGAGCGATCATCCGAAAGATCCTGACCNGTNGTCACTCCGTTATAAGCNCCNGTCACATCNCCCACATANCCGCGGGCATAATCCACAGTACAACCCAAATTGTGAGCCATGTTGCAGATTCCGTCATAAGGCAAAATTTCATGCTGAACCTTCAGNGAAGAACTTCCGCCCCCCACNGTCATCATTTTNACGGCATTTTCACCTACCACAAGAATGCGGCAACCTTTATCCGCATTTAGCGGAAGTACATTGCGGTCATTTTTAAGCAACACAATCCCCTCGTCGCCTATTTTACGCGCGGCATCATAATGCTCATCGCTACAAAGCGATCCAAACGGTTTGTCCGTGCGCATCGAAGTCCTGAAAATCAGCCTCAGCACGCGTCTCACTTTATCATCAAGTTCTTTAGTCGACGCCTTACCCTCCTTTATTTTTGCAAGATATGGATTCGCAAGATAATAATTATCATAAGCATTGCTCTTTCCGTTTGACAATCCGTTGGTCCAGCTACCAAACTCAAGATCAAGCCCGTTGCTTATGGCTTCGTCAGTATCATGAGTTCCGCCCCAGTCGCTGACAACCGCTCCGTCAAAACCCCATTCATTTTTCAGAATATCGTTCAAAAGATATTGGTTATGACACGCATGCTGATTCTTATACAGATTATAAGAGCCCATTATCGTCCATGTCCCGCCGTCTACAACCGCCGATTTGAATGCCGGAAGATAAATTTCATAAAGAGTGCGGTCATCCACTATCACATTCGTAGTGTGGCGATTCATCTCGTGATTGTTAAGAGCATAATGCTTAACGCAAGTTGCCACGCCATTACTTTGAACTCCCTGAATATAAGGAACCACCATCTTGCCGGCAAGATAAGGATCCTCGCCCATATATTCAAAATTGCGACCATTGAGAGGAGTGCGGTAAATATTGACTCCGGGTCCCAGCAAAATATCTTTTTCTCTGTATCGCGCCTCCTCCCCTATGGATGTACCGTAAAGCAGCGCCACTTCAGGATTCCAAGTCGCTGCAAGACACGTCAACGCCGGAAAAGCCACGCATGAGTCATTGCTCCATCCCGCCTGTTCCCACTCGTCCCACAACACCTCGGGGCGAATCCCGTGAGGACCGTCGGTAGTCCACAACTCAGGAATACCGAGACGCTGCACTCCGCGCGAACTAAATTTCGACTGAGCATGAAGCAAGCCTACTTTTTCCTCAACAGTCATGCGCGAAAGAGCGTCTTCAACTCTCTCCTCAATCGGTTTCGATTCATCTTTATAAACAAGAATATCCTTTTTCTGTGCGAATGCGGTCAACGCCACAAACGATATTGCAAGAGCGCTATATAATGATTTCATCTTCAATCCACATTTAATTTAATTGACTTGATATATTCTTTCTGAGGCACACAATTTTCCGCCTTGCTGTTTTCGATAAAATCGAGCATAGCCTTCTTTGCGAGCTCCCGATTGGGAAGAGCTCTGCGAATGTCGGCATAATTATCTCGATTGGCTTCCGAGAAAACGATAACAGAATCCCAATTTTCAGGCGCTTTTATTCCCATCATGCAGGAACTGTCAATCTTTTTATAAGGCCAGAAAGTGTAACCTATATTATTTTCTTTCATTACATCACAAAAAGCGCTCTGCCACTCATTTGTGTTATGACCTATTTCACCCATATACATGGGAAGATTCACACTATCGCGAAACTCTATTATGCCCCTTATAGCATCCGCAGTGGGTTCCGAGCCATATCGATGGCAAGTGTACATCAACTTGTCATCATACTTCCAATCGGCAAATGGCTTGAAGTTTCCATTCCATTGAGATCCGCCAAGAAGAATGATATGATTTTTATCCGCCTTACGGATTGCATTTACAGCCCGCTTATGCAGAGGCTCCAACTTTGAATTCAATTCATCTACATTATCAAAATAAGGAGCTATCGGCTCGTTGATCAACTCATAGCCCAATATAACTGGCTCATCTTTATAATAATCAGCTATTTTTTCCCACACATCACAAAATTTCTGTTGAGCTGATTCGTCATCAAAAAGCCACGGATATCCATAACTGTCATCGATATTATCACCGGTCTGTCCGCCCGGAGCGTCATGCATGTCTAAAATCAGATACAGGCCGTTGTCACGACACCAGCTCACAACGCTGTCCACTCTCTCAAACCCGTCCTGATCAGCAACCAGCCCCATATAATCCTCGTCGGTGAACAGCTTATAGTGAAACGGAAGGCGAATCGTGTTGGCGCCGGTCGATGCAATAAACTCTATATCCTTTCGGGTGATATAGTTATCCTTGAATTGTTTCCAAAAATCGGCAGTGAACTCTTCTCCTGTCAATTGACAAAACATTTCATTTATGAATCGCGGAGAATTAGTCTTCCTAAACCCAAACATATATCCCTCAGGATTTAACCAATTACCCAAATTGGTCCCCACGATATACAATCTGCTCCCGTCGGGTTTAACAAGATTCTGTCCGTCAATTCTAACAAAATCCTGTTCATTCACTTTCTTACCTCCATTATCGCCACAAGCGATAAATCCGGCAATCATTGTCGCCGCCACAATCCAGCGGCACATATTTTTTCCACTTTTAATTTGATTCATATATTTTCAAGTCTTTGTTTTCGAGCTAATGCTTCCAAATAATAATAATCTGCATAATTAAGCGGCACGTCAATTTCACTTCCCCCGGGATGATGTCCCGTAGAGTGCAAAAGAAGGAAACCATAGGCAGCTCCGGGTTCAGCCTGATAATGCGAACCGAGGCTTTCCACAATCTTATCGGCATGAGCCTTGTAGCGCGCCGATTTTTCAGGCTCCACATAAGTCGAAAGTTCATAAAGCGCCGAGGCTATGATAGCCGCCGAAGATGCGTCGCGGGGAATCTCTTTATTCACATTCTCGGCAGTGCAATCATTAACCGGCGGCATCTTCATGTCCCAATAAGGAATACCGTCACCGGGCATATTAGGCAGCGAAAGGATGAAATCGGCGATATTCTCACCTTGTTTCAGATAAGCGCTGTCCCCCGTAAATCGATAGCACATCGTGAATCCGTAAACACCCCAGCCCTGACCCCGGCTCCAGTAAGAATCGTCAGCATAACCTTGATGAGTGTATTTCCCTCTCACCCCTCCGGTTTCAGGATCGTAATCAACAACATGGAATGACGAGAAATCATCACGAAAATGATTCTTCATTGTAGTATTGGCATGAGCCACTGCCACATTCCAAAATGCCGAATCGCCGGTCAGCTCGGTAGCTCGGAAAAGCATTTCAAGATTCATCATGTTATCGATGATGACCGGAAACTTCCACTTATCACGATTATGATCCCACGAACGGATACTCTTCACCGTAGGATTATATCGCGTCATCAGCGTGCGGGCGCTCTGCAACACCACATCCTTATACGATTTTTCACCGGTCAGTTCATATGCCTTTCCAAAACTGTTGTTCATCATGAAGCCCAAATCATGAGTGCCTTTATGCCACTTTGCGTCCTCGATAGGCCAAGTCCATGAAATAGCGAGCTGACGCCAAGCGTCATCATTGGTATAATCATAGATTTGCCACAGTGAGCCCGGGAAAAATCCCGAACACCAGTCATGAGATCCCACCATTCCGAGAGAACCGTCCTTAGCGATAGTACGAGGAATCACACGAAATCCCTTAGCATTTTTCTCTTCGCGGCGCGCCTTGCCCGCCTCCTCCGCGGCATATTTCATTTGATTGATTGCAAAGGCATAGGCATTATCAACATCATCAGCTTCATAAAACAAAATATTGAAGCGGTCAGCAGGATTATACACCCGGTTCTCACGATAAGTCGACATATACTTCTCCGCGCGTGCTTTCATCTCAGGATCAACATTCTCGTCAGCCAATATCAGATATTTGGCAGCGCGATAAAGAGTCTGGCAAAGATCCTGAACAGTTCCGCCAACCCCGTTTATCTGCTGATAAGGCCATTCCGGAGCATTTTCTCCCACGTAGGGAACCAAGAAATCTGCCGCTTTATAAACATTGCGCCCGTCAGCCGACGTTTTCTTGTCAATATCCATCCCAAGCTTTTTAGCCATCGTCATGATATCAATGAAATGCACGAGATTATAATGAGAATAATGGAAAGATATAGTGCGTCTCAATTCATGTGGCTGAGATCCGTCAGGCTCTATCTGCGCGAAAATACGGCGTTCGGGAAGAGCGCCTATTATCTCCTTTGCCTTGTCGGTTTTTCCGGCATACAAAAGAAACGCAATTATCTGAGTGTCATAAGCCACACTGTGATTATTCGCAGCATTGCTCTCATCAATCCCCTGCTGGCTTGTGAGCATCCAGTCAGTAAGCTCACCAAACCATTTCTTCAACTGTCGGCTATCCTTCGACGTGAATGACTTTGACTGCTCAAGCAATGCTATCGCGTCGAGCATCTCGACAAACGAATAACTGTCAATCAGTCCGAAGCTTCGACCCTTATTATTATTGCGACCGGGAATCATCTGGGCATATTCCAGATTAGGATTCATCTTCGTGTCCTTGTCCAAAAACCAGGCACGGATAAGCTGAGTAGCCTTTTCGGCATATTTCTCTTCGCCGCTGAAATAATAGGCAAGCGAAAGAGTGATGATTCGTGAAGCTGTTATACCCAACCGGTTTCTGTCAAGCTTGTTCAGTTCCGGATTAGACACTCCGTCACGGTTTATATATGGCAGACCGTCGGGTTTCGACGGATCAGGCCAGTAATAACGAGCCTGACTCATATAATCATGCTTGTCTCCGCTTCCGGGCACCTTCTCTTTCATCATCACCGACAGCGGTTGCACATTGAGCAACGCGTCGGCGCTACTTAAAAGCCCCGCATAAGCCGCGCCATAATAAGGCTTGTCAATATCCCTTTTAACACGAGCCAGATGGTCAGCATCCCAGATGGATTGTCCCTGAGCAATTGAAGCTACACATAACAAAATTAAGAAAAAGAATCTGTTCATATTCAGTCTTCCATTTTACAGTTAAAATTCTTTAAGTTTCAATCGCTGAATTTACTACTTTCATCTTGATAAGAGAAGCAGTGGGATTTCATATATTATAAAAATTGTCCCACTGCCCTCGCTACCCATTAGAAAAATGCTTGTTTACAATAAAAAATCCTTTTTACCCTAATAAATTGCTCCTACTTAACTGTAATGGTCACATAATAATTCTGAGTAAAGATGCGCACCTCATATTTATCCGTTCTCAATTGAACAGTGCTTTCAACATCCTGGTTGCTTAAGGCAACGGAAGAAGCGGGATTGAACGTCTGAAGATTAAACGATCCGCTCTTGCCCCCCGGCAGAGCTTTGATATACACATTCTGAACCCCCTTTTGGGCATTCTTCCAAAACAATGAAAATGCCCCATCGTCATCAGGCGAAATGACATTGCCGTTTTCATCGACAACTTCATAGTCTACGCCCCTCACCAACTCAGGACCGGTATACTTCACCTTCTTTGTGTCATTGGGAGTCGGATAATACTGCTGATCCTGTGGCTTCGGAGTGGTGTAGTAAAGCGTTTTCACGTCATAACTGCGAATGAACTCACACCAGAACTGCATCGGAACTGCAACCACGTCACCCTTCGCCACCTCATAGACGGCAACATTATCGGCGCTCTTTTTATTACTTTCATAGCCCCACACCTCCGGTCCGAAAAAATACACATTCTCAAGACTGTGGTCATAATCCCAGTCATTGTCGTTGCTGCATGATGAAAAAAATAAACTTCCAATCACAGCCATCAATATAATCGCTTGTTTCATATTCAATTTACATCTATGATTTTAATGATACTATTTCCAGTTGGGATTCTGAGTGACATTATTGCCCGACTGTGAGATTTCATAAAGCGGCACAGGATAAAGATAATCCTTTGACGCATCAAAACGGCGGTCTTCCGCAAATTCAAGCACATACATATCGGACTCATCATAGCGCAATTTCCCGTTAAGCTTGCCGTCTTCGTCGGTCAGGCGATTGGCAAGGTCTTCCTTCTGCTTGCTTGCTTCCGAATCAATGAATTTAGCGCCGATAATATCTACAGGAAGAACATTTTCCGCTATTTTCCAGCGGATAATATCATCATATCGCTTCCCCTCGTCAATAAACTCTATAGTGCGCTCACGACGTATTTCATCCCTAACATTCAATCCGTTGGCTGTCGCAAACGCATTGGTCAGCATCGCCGGCATACCCACTCGGCGTCTAAGAGCGTTGACTGTAGCGTCAAGCTGAGCGTCAGTTATATTTCCGTTCAGTTCATAAAGAGCCTCGGCATAAGATATAAGGACTTCCGCATAGCGGATAATCATCTTATCGGTCCATTCATTGGAATTGGAACCCCACTGTTCAAGATCGAAACCCTTCTTCAGATTATAACCGTAGCGGAATGAGAACGGAGTGTAAGCTCCTTTATATGCATCTTCGCCAATCTTATATATCGTCATTCCAAGACGAGGATCTCGGTTAGTGAACACATCGTCAAAACTTGTTTCAGGCGCAATCTTCAACGGCGACTTTTCGCGAGGGAGGCCGTCAGTATAAAGAAACAAGTCAACCATATTACGGGTCAACGTAACCGCATTCTCCATCTGGCGGCTATTGCCATGCTTTGTCGACGCCCCCGAACCATTGGGTCCATAAGCCTTCACGAATATATTCTCCTTATTTTGACGGCCCTCAGCCTTCACCATAAACAAATCTTGAAAATCTGGATAAAGATCAAATTTACGTCCATTTATAAGCGACTCCGCCGCTGCGACGCTCTTTCTCAAGTGAGCCTCATAGTCCGAGCCAAGTGAATGATATCGCGAATAAGTTCCTTCAAAAAGTTCCGACCGGACAATCATAGCCGTCGCAGCCTGCTTCGACACATGCCCCCAGTTAGACGTTATTTCCGATGCGTCGATATCCGGGAGCCAGGTCTGAGCAAAATCAAGATCCTCAAACACCTGCTGCATCACTTCTTCTCGAGGAGTGCGCGCCATCATCAGCGCCGGGTCTTTCGTGCTGTTTATCGCTTTAAGCAGCAAAGGCACGTCGCCATATTTCTTCACAAGTTCAAAGTAATAATATGCCCTGAAAAAACGAGCCTCTGCAAGATAACGGTTCAACACAGACTCCGACACAGCAGCGCGAGGCGCCTTTTCAATTATATTATTGGCGATGAAAATACGCCAATAAGCGTCGGTCCATGTGCCGCTCTCCGACGGTATTGTCCAGCTTCCGTCTGAAGTGCTGTTCGCAGCGCCGTTATTATTAAGTTCATCCGAACGGTAATCATGCGCGAAACCTCCGCCAAGAGCATTATTGCCGTTAAGCTGCTCATAGAAACGGTTGCATGCGCCGCGGAGATCCCCTTCGGTCTTCCAATAAGCCGCATCCGTCATGCTGGTTTCCGGAACCATGTCAATGTCACAACCAACAGTCGACAGCATGACGGTCCCTATTAACATATATCTTACTATATTTTTCATTGTCATTTCAATTTTTGCCGATTAAATTGTAATATTCAAGCCCACTGTCCATGTGCGGAAAAACGGATAATAATTAGCCGTCGGTTTATTCCCTGTCTCCGGGTCAAACACCTTAAGCATATTGGTGTGCTCCCAAAGGTCGGTACCGTTGACATACACTCTGCACTGCTCTATCTTGAATCTCTTTAACGGAAGAGTATAACCGATTGTGAGGTTCTTAAGTCTTATATAAGAAGCATCCTGAACCCAGCGGTCCGACGGATTGTAGTTAAATGTATTGGCACTATACAAGCGGGGCCAGTAAGCATCAGGATTGTCTTCGGTCCAATAGTCGCGATGAATTGTCCAAGGCATGTCGGCGGTAGCGCCAAGCGGAGCTATCTGACCGGCTTCAATCAGCACGCTGCGTTTTCCAACTCCCTGGAACAGAACCGAGAGATCAAATCCCTTCCAATTCAATGACAGATTTATACCATAGGAATAACGGCCATTGGAATTTCCCAGACAAACCAGGTCGCCCGGATCCTCAGGCGTTCCACCGCCGGCTCCAACTGTGTGATTCCCATCACCCTGAGCAAGATATTTCACATCACCGCCCGACACTTTCGCATCGTTAAATGACTGATAGCCCGGATGAGCCGCTTTATAATCCTCATACTCCTGGCGGCTTTGCCACAGACCGTCGGTCCTATAACCCCATATCGTGTTCAAAGGATAACCTTCAAGAATTGAGATCGAACCGGCGCTGATTGAATTCTTGCCGTCATATTTTGTAACCTTATTATCACTGTCGCTTATATTGAAGCCTATGCTATAGTCCACTTGACCGATGCGGTCACGATAAGCAACTTCAAATTCCCATCCCCAAGTCTTAAGCGTGCCTACATTGGACTTAGGAACAGATATGCCCACCAAGTGTGGAAGCGTAACGTCAGCAAGCATATTGTCATTCTTCTTCCAATAATAATCGCCGCTTATGTTTAGCTTGCTGTCAAAAAGCCCGAGATCAACGCCGATGTTGGTTGATGTTATAACCTCCCAGGTCTTATCAACCGATGCCATCGCCGACTGATAATAGCTTGCCTCGCCCATATTTATACCGCGCGAGATAACCGGAATATAGTCATAGAGACCCAGAACCGCGCCGTTTCCAAGCTGACCCCACGATGCGCGCAGCTTCATATTATATACAAACGGCAACTTAAACCACTCTTCCTGGCTAACACGCCATGCCGCTGAAAATGAAGGAAACGCCTTCCAGCGTCTTGACTTGGCGAGACGCGAGCTGCCATCGTAACGCACATTAGCCTCAAAGAGATAACGCTCGGCAAAATTATAGTTTATACGACCGAAATATGACATCATTGCCCATGTTTCAATATTGTCGCTGAGCGACGTGTTGGTCGGAACTGAATTATCGTAGTAGTTGAACGAAAAGAAATCATTTGAATTAAGATTCTGAACGGTGGCGTCCATTTCATCTTTGCGATAACGCTCATACGACGCTCCAGCAAGAGCATCGACCGAATGCTTTTTAAAGCGGCCGCTATAGCTCAGCAATGCCTCGATATTATCATGATAATCATGGTTTTTCTTGCGTTCCAAAGAATTAGGATTATTTTGCTGGAATCGGATTGTCGTGCCAAGACGGTCATACCATTGAAGAGTGCGGCGAGAGGTTGATTCACTGTAATATCCCGCGCGGCGGCTCACATTTAATCTCAAAGCAAGCCCGTCGATAAAATAATCATGAATATTCAATGAAAGTTTTCCTATATAAGACTCATATTGAGTCTTCTTGACTCCGCCGTTTTTCATCATGTCGATAGCATTTTGCTGCAGGTCTCCGTTATAGGGATTCTCATTAATATCCTCCTCCGGCTGATAGATGGGCTGACGTCCACGAACTCTATACAGGCGGCTCAACAACCATTTAGAACCATTGGGATTCTGCTTCATGAATTTACCCTCATAGCTTGCCATCACGTTGAAATCAATGTGCTTGTTCAGCTCCGAATTCAATTTCATGCGCAAGTTGTAACGATCATTACCGTCAGGACCATACTTAAGAATACCATCTTTTGTATAATAACCTGCCGAGAACAGATAATTAAGCTCCTTCTTTCCGCCCGTCAAACTCACATTGTGACTCTGCTGCGTAGTATATTTGCGAGTTCCCTCCTCAATCCAGTTGGTGGACTCAAACAAATCCCATCGTCCATTCCCATGATTGGGGCGATAGTTGAAATTCGGGTTACCCACCCACGAACTCTGTTCAGGGTTCCATTCAGGATTGCCATTTGCTTGACGGCGGCTCTCATTGATCATTTCCTGTTCCTCCCATGCCGTCACGCGCTCTGGCATGATACCAGGCTTATTCACTCCGAAGAAACCGTTATAACTTACCTTAATCTTGCCCTCCGAGCCATTTTTCGTGGTCACAAGAATAACGCCCGACGCCGCGCGAGCTCCATAGATAGCACAAGCGGCGGCATCCTTCAACACTGACACCGAGGCGATATCATTAGGATTCAACAACGTCATGTCGCCCTCCACTCCGTCAATAAGAACCAATGTTGAAGTCGCATTGGCTGATGAGAATCCGCGCACCCTCATCCCGCTTGTTTCCGCTCCCGGCTCACCGCTCGAACGAAGCACCATCAATCCGGGGACTTCGCCCTGCAACGCCGACAAAACATCTGTTGCCGGTTTTGCCGAAATCTTTTCTCCGTCAATGGCTGAAACAGCTCCTGAAAGATTGACCTTTCGCTGGGTGCCATATCCCACCACGACAACCTCGTCAAGCTGTTCGGAATTTTCCTCCATCACTATGTTGCCACCCGCTTTAGAAGCAGGAAGCTCCAAGGGTTTATAACCTACATAAGTAAATAGAATTACTGAGTTAGGCATCACTTTAAGGCTAAAATTACCATCGATATCGGTCACTGTACCATTATTGGTATTCTGTTCCCTCACCGAAACACCCACCATCGGCTCTCCCGTGGCATCGGTAATTACACCCTTGACAATCTCCTGAGCATCCGCGCTTGAAGTCGCCAGCGCCAGGAACGACAATAAAATCACAATGGATTTTAAATGTTTTTTGAATTTTTCCATTACTGTGTTTTTGGGTATGATTATGTGAATAATGATGTCACAAAATTAATGAGTCATTATTTCATTTCCCACTCATAGTAATGAAATATGGTAAACCCATCGTTTAGATATTACCCTAAAATTAAACGCATTACACCCATTAAATCTTTCATTTTGGTAAATAGGCAGCTCCATTGCAGGAAGCCGCCAATCGGTCAGAACGACAATTTTCCGAGCGTCTGCACCGCCTCAGCAAACTTATCATTCGGTATGTCCGACTTATTCCTTGTGCGCTGACGGGTATTATAGACCGTTTGAACAGAGCAATGCAAAAATTTTGAAATCTTTATACTGTCATTTATTCCGAGACGAACCAAGGCATAGATGCGCAATTCCGTATTAAGCAGCTCCCCCTTCTTCAATTTTATCCGTTGATCAGGACGCAGCAATTCATTAAAGTCATCCACAAACCCCGGGTAAACCTTAAGAAATATCTTGTCAAAATTACTGTAGAGCTCCTTCAATTCGCCATGAGACAACTCAGGAGTTTTGGTCAACTCCCTGACCTCGTCAAATCTTTTGGCGACAATCATCCTGTATATGCTCTTCCTGAAATCGTCAAGCTTGCTTATATAATCTGAACATATCCCGAAGATGTCAGCTATGTATTTTTCCTTGGCGTTATTAGTCTGCGACAACGATTCAGCGTCCTGCTTCACCCCGTCATACAATTTCGAGAGCTTGCTATTGGCTTCCTCAAGCTGGCCGCGCGTCTCGTCAAGCTCTTCCACATGACGCTTCAATTGCTCGTTTGCATAATTGAGCCGCGCCCTCGAGCGCCTCAATTTTTTCATCTGGATTACAATGAAGACCACCGCCCCTACAAGAATCAGCAATATCACCGTCACGCTCCACAACGCAAGGTTTATCTTATCCGACTGAGCCTTGATCCTGTCATTATACGCTTGCGATATCTGCGATTGCAAATTTGCAAGCTTACCGACCCTCACTCGGCTCTTATAGTCATTGGCGCACTGTATACAATAATTAATATAAGCATTCGCCCGCTCAAGATTTCCGTTGAGATAAAGCAGATAGGCTATTTCCTGCAAAGAAGCAATCTCCTTGTTGCTTGAACGTATATCGGAAATTGCCGACAATATCAAGTACTTAAGCTTATTCTCATCATCACCCATTCGCTCATAAAGGCGGCTCAATATCCACGAGTTAGTGGCAAAGCGAGAATTATCGATGTCGCCACCGTCAACAATCGCCTTAATCGGCTTGATCGCTGCCGCAGCTGAATCAACGTCATTAAGGCTGCGCCACCCATAAAACCACGGGTATGACGAATCGCTCTCCGGAATGCGCGATGTAAGCTCCTTAAGAACCTCTCGCGTCTTATCCGTATAAGGAAGATTAGTGTTCACTGTGCCGATATATGCATCGCGGTGAGTATGCATGAACAATAGATTCTGATAATACGGTATCAGCAACACCTCCGACAGCCCGTCAACATCGACAGCATCCACGCTCTTCTGAGCGTCATCGAGAAGCCCAGTGGCGGCATACAGATAAGTGCGATGTATATTCATTTCATCAAGCCATTCTGCGCGATGAAGCTTGGAGGCTATCTCGCTACATATATTAGTATAATAAATAGCCGAATCCGAGTCAAAACTGCGATATTCATCATAGAGGTCATGGCTGAACCAATACCGTTGCTCAACGTCACGAGTATTATTCAACGAATTGATAAGATTTGAAATACGGACCTTTTTCCCCGACACAAAATCCTGATTGACAGCTAATGTGCGATCAAGAGAATCAAGCAGCCAATCAAGTTCGGGAGTAATATTCAATTGCTCTCGGTCTCCAGCCACGATATCGGCAGGAGCGCAGGCAAAAATCACAATCGCCCACAAAAACTGCATTCGCGCCAACCGGCACACCCTTTTATACATAGCATTAAGTCTCCGCATCAGATTTAAGAATAAACTCAATCACAAATATAGCTATTTTAAACTCTAATATGAAAATATTAGATCAAAAACTCGCAAAACCCACTTTGCGACAAAAGTTCCCGCCAGGAACAACCATTGAATTGACAGAATCCCGTTTTATGACTATCTTTGTGCCATGACTGACATTGAAAGCATCATGAAAAAACAAATCTCCCTACTGAACATATCATTCCTAAAGCCCCATTATGCCACTAAAGCATGGCGCATCCTGTTTTTACTCCTTTCGGTGACTTGCTGCCGATGCGGCGAAAAATTCACCGATACCCCTGAAAAAGAAAATGTTTTCGTCCCTGAGCAACCCCAATATGACGAACATGGCTACATGTGGACCATCATCCGCAACGACCCCGACGGAAACGGCGCCGATATCTTCTATGTTCCTTCAACATGGGAATATGACTGGCACACAGCCGACGGACGCATATGCCATCATGCCGATCCGTCGCTCCACGATCACCGGGTCCACATGAGCATCGAAATAGACAGCATTGCCCAATACATGGCAGAGGGAAACAACTTCTACTCACCCTATTATCGCCACATCACTCTAAACTCATGGGCGACACTCAACGAAGACACCATCAACAGGCGTTACCATGACGTGGCATTCGTCGATGTCAAAAATGCATTCAATTATTTCATCGAAAACCTCAACTGCGGCAGGCCATTCATCCTTGCCGGCTTCAGCCAAGGAGGAAAATCAGTAGTGGAACTGTTAAAGACAATCGACCCCCACACCCGGGAAAGACTCGTCGCCGCCTATGTCATGGGCTATAAAGTGACACCGAAGGACATAGCCGCCCACCCCTACATCAAAGCGGCGAAAGACTCCGTCGACACCGGAGTTGTGATATGCTACAACTCCGTCTCCGATGTCAAATACACGAAGCCGGTCGTAAGCGAGCCCAACACAATGTGCATCAACCCCGTCAACTGGCACACCGACAGCACCCCCGCCATATTGAACGACACCATTACCGTTACCATCGCTCCAAATGCGAAAGTATTGGTTGTAAAAGGATTCGACGGAAGCTATCTGCCCAACATCCTTGACATTCTAAACATAGGCGACTACCATGGAGCCGAGCCATGGCTCTACAGCGAGTGCCTTCGCAAAAACATCAGGCAGCGCGTCATGGCATATCGAACCAACACAACTCCGGATCAATAGATTTTCCCCGTTGGCAAAAACGAGAACCCGCCCATTTTTGCCTGATCGCCAACCCTACCCCCAAAAAACAACGTCAGAGACGTTGAACCACACCCCAGCCTCCGTGCCCCGAATCATCTCAGGCGACATCGCACGCGATGTCCCTACTACTACCATCAGAATAAAAACGTACGGACATGGCGTGCCATGTCAACAAACACATCCCAACCCCCTTAGCGCGTCCGGATATTTACCCAATTCCGGGCTAAGCTGTGAGAGAAGCAACTTGTAACCCTCCACCGCAACACTGGCATCCGTGCCGAACGCCTTTGCGCTCTGCCGGGCAAATGTCTCAATCTGTTTCAGCCCGTCACCGGTAACACCGGCAACCGCGCTGAGATCGTGCATCTGGCTGTCCAGTGTAACGCCAGCATTACTGAGCTGATTAAAGCCCTCGGCAATATTCTTACCGACAGATGAAATATAATCAAAAGATGCTAATACAGAGGCAAACCTTTGTACTTTATCGTGACTTCGCTCTATTTCGCCTGTAAAATTTCCCGTTGCATCAGTCATACCGGTAATTTTCTCCTTGAAATTACCGCCAATTTTGAAAATATAGTCAAAAACGCTTGCCATATTCGGGATTTTTATTTATATTTACACAATGCTACCAAAGTAATAATCGACATGACTGCAATACTTCATTTTTTATTCGTCGTTATAGTAAAAATATTTTCATTTTTTATGCTTATAGGACTGTTGTATTTTATAGGCTTGATTATTTATATGTGTGGACAGATTGCAAGAGGTAAAGGTAGCGGTTGGTTACCCTGGCTCTAACGCTTATCCTCACCATCATCGGCTTGCCGCTCCGCTATCGGAGAATAGTGACGCGATAAGCTCCGCCCGATTTCGGTTTCTCCATCGCTCCAGCCATATAGCTTCGCAATAGAGCTGTGCCCATTCCTCCTCAGTCTTAATCTTATCAACATCGACGTGCAAATTGGCGCGGATCAGGGCGCACCCCCTTGGCGAAGCCGTCCTCTTCGTTATACCCAGCCAGTGTGTGCGCCTCTACAAGTTTTTTATTAGACCCTGAAAGCCGTTGAGCACTTCACCCAACTTCTTTTGAACCGCCATGAAGAGCAGCGCGTCGGTGCGCAATTCCTGACTGCCGCCCAGCCAGCAGTTGTTGAACATCACTTTACCGGCTTCCACTTCATCACTCTTTGCAACCTTGGTTACAGCTTTCAGAGTTTCCAGAGTGGGGCGTTTGAAATAGCCGATATGCACCTCGGCGCCGTCCTGAATTTCAACCGCGAAACTCTTACGGTGCTGAGCCTTGAAAGCGTCGATCTGTGCTTCGGTCAAATTGCCGTTAAATACTTTAGGGGTGTTCTTTACCTTTTCCATGCTTTTTAATCGGGGATTAAATGGTTTTTAAATCGATTTTAATCGCTCTGCCTTAAGCAGAGATTTACTGTTTAAGTTTGATTATTAGTGACCGTTAAGGGGGTCAGCCCTTAAGAGTCTTGTTGTGATTTGCTTACTTTTTACTACTTTTGCACTACTGACACAACAGTTCATTATCGTTATGACAATAAAGGCAATAAATACTTGATAGAATTATACGCAGAAAAACGTGGGGGATAATATTTATCGAGAAAATAAAACGAAAATGATGTACGGAGAATCGAAAAAATTAGATAATATGAACGAAACTGCTTTTCTTAATAATAGATAAACCGCTGGATTTACCGATAATAGTCAATAATCTAAGAAATGCGATAAAAAAATATTATAATAAAACGGAATTAAGTGTTATAAAGGCGTTTGTTAAGAAAAATCGCACTAAGTTTGCACTTAGGACTAAAGACGATTCGGCACAGATTTTAGCTGCTGAATTTATGACCGAGAATCAGATTAATGAAGACAGACTGGGTGTAAGTTATTTTGTTTTATATGAAATCATTTTGAGAATGTTGATGTTAGGTAACTAAATTTATAAAATAGATATCTGAACGAAAATAACGATAGTATTTTTAATGTCAAATTGAACCCACACAAAACCCGTGCATCGAAGATGCACTAATCCTCACCCCCCAAAAAACACCAAATGCCCATCCAAATCAAGCCTATAAAGGCTTGCCATAGGGGACGCCTTTCAGGCTTCGGTCTTATTCCTAAAGATTCTTCAACATCTCCGATGTTGTCAACCACGTGACATCCGTAACCCTATGCTGATGCGTGCATCAGCATAGGGTTTCACACATTATAGCTCTCCGAGCTATCCCAACTCGACAGCCACACCACGCCCCAGCCTCCATGCCACGAGCCATCTCAGGAGACATCGCACGCGATGTCACTACTACCATCGGAGAGAAAAAGAATAAAAACGTACGGACATGGCGCGCCATGTCACCAAACGCTGCCCGCTCCCGCAGCCGCCCATGACGCAGTCCCGCCCGGCTCCGTCACCGTCATCATCCCCGCCCCGAGGCTGCGGCGACAAGCCTTCAGCTGCTAAGCGGCAGCTGCCCCCGCAAAGAGCGGCGGCGAGAACCACGCCCGACAGGACACAGGCTCGCCACGCCAAAACGGCAGCAAAAGCGCCTTGACTTACTTAATCACTATTTTTTTGACGGCTCGCATGGGAGCCACATGAAGATCATTCTTCCTCCTGGATGATAAGGAGGGTGTCGCCACATTTAAGTTTCACCGAGCCGTTGGGCACTATGTAGCGAGATCCGCGCTTAATCATCATGACGAGCGAGCCCGCGGGAAGATGCATGTCGCGCAACGTGTTCCCTGCCGCAAGCTTATCAGCAGTAAGATTAACGGAGTAGAGCGTGGACTGGAGCTCATCGGGCAGCTCGATGCCGAAATCGTCATCTTCTTCCGAATCATCGTCCACAAGTTTCAACTTGCGCGCCGACGATATGACCGTAGTTCCCTGAATAAGCAACGAGAGCAGGGTCACGAAAAACACGATATTGAATATCTGCCCCGCGCCTTCCACATCGGCTACAACCGGATAGGTCGCAAAGATGATGGGCACAGCGCCGCGCAATCCCACCCAAGAGATAAACGCCTTGGAACGAAGAGAAATTTTGTGAAGCGGGGCAAGCGAAAGCATCACGCTCAACGGACGTCCCACGAGAATCATAAACACTCCAATAAGAAGCGAAACGGCGGCAACATCAAGCATCTCATGAGGATTGACGAGCAACCCCAACATGAGAAACACCACTATCTGGGCAAGCCATGTCATTCCGCCTATGAACTTGGTGATGCTCTTATGCGACTGCAAACCTGCGTTTCCAATCACGATTCCGCTGATATAAACGGCGAGATAGCCGTTGCCCGACAAATCGGTAGTGATAGCGAACGTGAAGAACACACATCCGATAATCAGAATTGAAATCATCGACACGGCTTGCGACGGATCCTCCTGCGTAGTGGATTTTCTTCCAAACCGCCGATACATGCTTATCAGCCACAACGTGAACTTGCCCATGATAAAACCGCCGGCTATACCAACTCCAAACTGCAGCACAAGCTCCAACGCGATATCCCCCGCCGAAAGACTTCCGTTCACAGTCAGAGCCTGAATCAATATTATCGTGAGCATATAAGCCATCGGGTCATTCGAGCCGCTCTCAAGTTCAAGCATGGGGCGGAGATTATTCTTAAGACCCACTTTCTGACTGCCGAGAATACCGAACACCGACGCTGAATCGGTCGACGACATAGTGGCGGCAAGCAGCAACGACGGCAAAAAGGCGAAATGAATATTGGTCCACGACATCCCCGACAGCCACCAGATGAACAATCCTGTGAGGAGCGCCGTCAGAAGCACCCCCACGGTGGAGAGTATCAATCCCGGCAATATCACAGGCTTTATCGAGGAAATCTTAGTGTCAAGACCTCCTGAAAAAAGAATGATACACAAGGCGATCATGCCTATGAACTGAGCCGTACCCATGTCGCTGAACTGGATGCCGAGTCCGTCAGAGCCGAAACCCATTCCGACAAGGAGGAAAATAAGCAACAACGGCAATCCGAAACGATAGCTCGACTTGCCGATAAGAACTCCCGCTATAAGGAGCGTAGATCCGATAAGGATTATGTTCTCAGAAGTGATGAATTCCATACGCTATAAGAAACACATCATTTGCCGAAAAGGTTGGCATAAATCACGTCAGTCGCGCCGATATTTGATTTAATGTATTTCCCTGCGGCAGCCCCTGCATCAGCAAGAGCCTTTTCATTCGTAACGAAACGGTCCATTATCTCATTGAAGCGAGCATTGTCGCTGAACGAAACTCCGCCACCGTTCGCAATAAGATCCGATGCTTCCTTGAACTTCTTGTGGTTCGGTCCGAATATCACCGGAATGCCGTAGACCGCCGCCTCATTCAGATTATGGATGCCTACGCCGAAGCCTCCACCTATGTAAGCGATGTCGCCATAAGTGTATGCGCTCGACAGCTTCCCGAAGCAGTCGATGATAATACAATCGGCTTTAGCCGCCTCCTCAGGTGTTGTCTGAGACATTCTGACATACGGACGCTTAAGCTGATCGGTAATATCTTTAATGCGGTTCTCATCCACCTCATGAGGGGCTATGACAAGTTTCAGTCCGGGATGAGCGTTGAAATAAGGTATTATGTGGGCTTCGTCAGGCTGCCACGTGCTTCCGGCAACCAGCGTCAGCTTGTTCTTATCCACGAAGCTCTCTATCTCCGGAATTTTAACGCATGACGCCATTATGTCGGTGACACGGTCAAAACGAGTGTCGCCGGCAACTGTAACATTATCGATTCCGATACCCGCAAGGAGCTGCTTCGAGCGCTCGTCCTGAACATATATCCGGGTATAGCACTTGAGCATCTTGCGGAAAGTGCCGCCCCAAGGTTTAAAAAACACCTGCGACGGACGGAAAATTGCCGATATTATATAGGTGGGTATTCCACGGCGTTTAAGCTCGCTCAGATAATTACCCCAAAATTCATACTTGACAAAAATCGCCATGCGCGGATTCACGATGTCAAGAAACTCCTTGACACGGCTTTTCAAGTCGAAAGGCAGATAGCTCACCACATCGACCTGCGGGAAGTTTTTACGCACCTCGTAGCCCGATGGCGAAAAAAACGTGAGAAGTATCTTCGTGTCGGGACTCTCGCGGCGTATCCTTTCAATCAAAGGTCTACCCTGCTCAAACTCGCCCAACGACGCGGCATGAATCCACACATAACGCTCACCCGGCTTAATATTGGCTCGCAGATGAGACAACGCCTCCTTCTCCCCCGCTGCAAGCTTCTTCAGTTTAGGATTGCGGCAGGCTCCTATATTAATGCCCGCGCCCATCAGGCGAATGGCAAGATTATATAAAGGATTCATTTCAATCAGATTGCGATTTCCTTTATTGCGCGCTGGATGCGCTTAACTGTCTCCTCCTTTCCGAGCAATTCCGTAATATCAAACATGTGGGGTCCTTTGCACTCGCCCACCACTGCAAGACGGAACGCATTCATAACGTTGCCGAGATGATAGCCCTTGTCGGCAATCCAGCCCAGAACAACCGGCTCGGCAGCGGCTGAACTGAAATCATCCATGCCGTTCAGCACCTCGATAAGCTCGGTCATGATGCGGGGAGTATCCTCCGACCAACGCTTTTTAATATCCTTGGGATTATATTCGTCAGGAGCGACGAAGAAGAATTTCGCATGATCCCACAAATCTTTCACAAAATAGATTCGGCCCTTAACCAGCCCTACGACTTTGGCAAGGAACTCATCGGAATACCCGTCGACATCCACGCCATGAGCGGCAAGAACCGGTTTGAAAAGCACTGCGAGTTCAGCATCGGGCATCTTCTGCAGATACTCATGATTGAACCAACGCCCCTTCTCATAGTCAAATTTTGCGCCTGAACGAGAGCAGTGAGCGAAATCAAATTTAGATATGAGCTCATCCATCGACATTATCTCGGTGTCATCGCCGGGGTTCCAGCCAAGCAAGGCAAGGAAATTGACAACCGCCTCGGGAAGATAGCCCGATTCACGGTAGCCCGATGAAATTTCGCCCCCTTCAGGATGCCACTCAAGCGGAAACACGGGGAAACCGAGACGGTCGCCGTCGCGCTTGCTGAGCTTACCCTTTCCGTCGGGTTTGAGCAGCAAAGGCAAGTGAACGAACTGAGGCGCAGTGTCGCTCCATCCGAAAGCGTCATATAGCAACACGTGCAACGGAGCCGAAGGCAACCACTCCTCGCCTCTGATCACATGGCTGACCTCCATAAGATGGTCATCGACGATATTGGCAAGGTGATAGGTGGGAAGATCGTCGGCGCTCTTGTAAAGCACTTTGTCATCAAGCACCGACGAGTTTATAGTGACTTTGCCGCGAAGCAAATCATCTACCTCGACATCCACGCCCGGCTCAATCTTAAATCTCACCACATACTGGTGTCCGTCGGCAATCAGCTTGTCAACCTCCTCCTTCGGAAGGGTCAGCGAATTGCGCATAGACATGCGGGTCGACGCGTCATATTGGAAATTAGGCACCTCGGCACGCTTCGCTTCAAGCTCGGCGGGAGTGTCAAATGCGATATAAGCCTTTCCATTGTCAAGCAACATCTTCACATATTGGCGATAGATGTCGCGGCGCTGGCTCTGCTTGTAAGGACCGTAATTGCCACCCTCTTTCACGCCTTCGTCAATAGTGATGCCAAGCCATGCAAGAGAATCGTTTATATATTCCTCGGCTCCCGGAACAAAACGGTTGGAATCAGTGTCCTCGATACGAAGAATCATGTCGCCGCCATTTTTGCGGGCGAAAAGATAGTTATATAGGGCTGTGCGCACACCGCCGATATGGAGAGGTCCGGTAGGTGACGGAGCAAATCTTACTCTTACTTTACGGTTCATACTTCTATGTTGATGAAATTTATTTTTGCAAAATTAACAATAATTTATGACAGATAGCCATAAGTCAATGATAATTTCGTGCAACAAATTTCTATTTCAGGAAATTTATCTCGGAGTTGCTCCGGTGTAATAAGCGCGCACCTTGCCAAGCGGAAGCGCTCCCTCAAGCTTGACGGGAATGCGGCTCTCGTCGACAGTGATCCAAGTGTCCATTGCGTCTGACGAAACCGTCCCCTTCATCGTGAACGAGAACACAAGGTGATAAGTGGTCCACGTCTTGTTGTTGAATGTGATTGTCTCAATTCCTTTATAGGAAACCGACAGCTTCTCAGCGTTCTTTCCCGAAAGTATCGCCACGTTCACGGTCGATCCGGGACTCTTGGTTGAGAAATCCATTGAACGCAGATAATAGAACACCGAAAGCATGTCAAGCGCCGGGCTCTTCGCATGAAGCACCGTGTCGGTCTTGCTCACAGGACCGCCGTTCTTTGAACGCAAACGCGTCGCATAGCCGGTGACGTTGCCATCGGAAATCGTGAACTTCACCACATCATTGCCATATCTTGAACCCTCATGAGTTATTTTCTGGTACTCGACGGGAAGACATGACGGACGCAGCATGGTAGAGATAAGAGTGTCGCGCACCATCAGGATTTTGTCAGCCCACGGCAATGTCGATGCCGCAAGCTTAGCCTGATAATACGGTCCGTCATTCCTAAGCGAAAGAACCGCCGTGGCGGCATCCTTATTGATAAGTCCCCACTTATAAGTCACAACATAATGCAAGTCTTCATCAAGAAGATCAATAGCCGACGAGGGCAACGAAAACGCAAGCATGGCGCACAAAACCGAGATACGCGTCAATACGGTTTTAAAGTATTTACTGGTATACATCTGAAAATATATTAATTTCTTTAAATATATCTATATCATAGATAATACAATCCAAACCGTCACAAAGTTCGACAGCCGTCCTGAAAAACGGCACGTCCAGATCACTCGCTGAACGGCAACGAATGGCGTATCGATTGCTCTATGCGCTTGTTGCGCCAGCATTTGCGGCACACTGCGATATACCGGTCATCACCGCCTATTTCAAGCTGGTCGCCCTCGGTCACGAAATCGCCGTCAGCGTCTATGCGGGCATTGACAATCGTCTTGCGTCCGCAGGTACAGGTGCTCTTTATCTCGTCGATAGTGTCGGCGATTTCAAACAAGCGCCTCGATCCCTCGAAAAGATGAGTCTGGAAATCAGTTCTCAATCCATAGCATATCACATTGCTCCCATAGTCATCAACGATGCGCGCAAGCTGATCGACCTGTTCCGAGCTGAGAAACTGAGCCTCGTCAATCAAAAACCAGTCGATCACGGTCATCGTCTGTTCAAACATGTCCTGGGCAAGCTGATACAAATCGGTGTCGGGATATATCCACGAGCATGTGCGCTGAATCCCAATGCGCGACCTGATCACATTCTCTTTCTCCCGTGTATCAACTACCGGCTTCAAACATGCGTAGGTCATTCCGCGCTCTTCAAAGTTATATGCGGTGGTCAGCAGCAGGGCTGTCTTTGCCGAGCCCATGGTGCCATATCGGAAATATAGCTTCCCTTTTCGGTTCATCACTGTGTCGTTATAAAAATTACCGGGGTAAAGTTATAGATAAATCCGCTAACCGCAATAAGAAAAACCGACTTTAACCACCTCGGCGCAAAAACAAAATGAGACGTCCCCGTTTTCAGGAACGTCTCATTTCAGGTTTTCTTTTAAGCGTGTTAAGCTTTAGCCTCGACAGCCACGTTGATGAAGCGGCGTCCGTTTTTGCCTTCAGTGAACACAACAACACCGTCAACAAGAGCGTAAAGAGTGTGATCTTTACCCATACCTACGTTTTCACCCGGATGGTGAACGGTACCGCGCTGACGCTTGATGATGTTGCCTGCTTTAGCATGCTGACCACCGAAAATCTTAACACCAAGTCGTTTGCTTTCTGATTCACGACCGTTCTTAGAACTACCTACACCTTTCTTATGTGCCATGTTTGTTTAAGATTTTAATGGGTTAAGCTACTAATTCTTTAATCACTACTTTGGTGAAGCACTGGCGATGGCCGTTTTTGCGGCGATAGCCTTTACGTCTTTTCTTCTTGAAGACGATTACTTTGTCACCTTTTACGAGCGGGGTTGCCACTTCGCAAACTACTTTCGCACCTTCTACGGTAGGCGCGCCAACCTTTACGTTGCCGTCGGCATCGACCAAAAGAACACGGTCAAATTCAACTGTTTCGCCCTCTTTTTTGTCATCACCGAGGTAGTGAACATACAAGAACTTTCCGGCTTCTGCCTTGAATTGCTGTCCTTGAATTTCTACAATAGCGTACATCTGTTAAATAAAATATTACAGGTTAACTCCGTCAGGCGAGCATCCTTGTGGCGCTTCTTTACGAGCCCGTGCGGAAAAATTGCCCACAAAGTTACGACTTTCTTCCTGATTTACAAAATTATTCCTCAATCTTTTTCACAAACATGCGAAACGAAAGCATCCGGCAGTTAACATTTTGACCACAATAGCATCGGATATTAGTTTCGCCATCGAAGAAAAGGCGCTATATTTGCGCCTGGACAAAGCCGCAACGGCGGAAAACCCATCCCACTCACCTCTGTGAGACATGCAAAATTGATTATGAAAAGAATCGCAATATTTGCCTCGGGCAACGGCTCAAACGCCGAGAATATAATAACGCACTTCCGCAAGAACAATCGTGACGCCGAGGTGGCGCTTGTGGTGTGCAACAAACCCGAAGCCGGGGTTATTGAGCGAGCCGGAAGACTTGGAACCGACACGATCGTGATGACACGCGCCGACATCAACGATCCTGTAAAGATGCTCGCAGTCATGGATGAATACAAAATCGACCTGATAGCTCTTGCCGGATTCCTGCTCATGGTGCCTGCGTTCCTCATCGAGCGCTATAAGGGGAAAATCCTGAACATCCATCCGTCACTCCTGCCGAAATATGGAGGCAAAGGAATGTATGGCAAGCACATCCATGAAGCCGTAGTGGCCGCAAAGGAAAAAGAGACCGGAATCACGATTCATCTCGTGAGCGAGGAGTGTGACGGCGGTGACATAATTTTCCAAACATCGGTGCCGGTTGAACCCAACGACACCGCCGCCGATGTCGAAGCGAAAATCCATGCGCTTGAAAAAGAGCACTACCCGCGAATCATCGGCGAAATAATATCGGTCACAAAATGACAAAAAAGAAAATCGGGCACACCGCAAAACAGCATGCCCGACTTTTTTTCAGTCCGCTCCTATCAGTTGCCCTTGGCAAACATTTCTTTTATAGAGCCTATCGAGCTTAAGACGCCTGATGCCTCATAGGGGATGTAGACAGTCTTGTTGTTCTGTCCCGAAGTCATGTCGCGCAGAGTCTCGATATATTTCAACGCAAGCATATAAGTGGCGGGATCAGTATTCGAAGCCTTGATAGCCTCAGCCACACGGGTTATAGCTTCAGCCTCAGCCTGAGCGGTAAGCACCTTTGCGCGCGCCTCCCCCTCGGCTCTAAGAATTTCCGCTTCCTTTATAGCCGTAGCCTGGTTTATCTGAGACTGCTTGTCACCTTCCGACAAAAGGATGACCGATGTCTTTTGACCTTCGGCATTCAGAATCTCGGCACGGCGGTTACGCTCAGCCTGCATCTGCTTTTCCATCGCCTCTCTCACGCTCTTGGGAGGAGTGATGTCCTGGAGTTCCACACGGTTCACTTTCACACCCCACTTGTTGGTAACCTCGTCGAGAATAGCCTGCAAGCGCGAATTTATTGTGTCGCGCGAAGTAAGGGTCTGGTCAAGCTCCAATTCGCCGATAACATTTCTCAACGAAGTCTGGGTCAATTTTTCCAATGCATTAGGCAAATTGTCGATTTCATAAACCGCTTTCTTGGCATCCACAATCTGGAAATAGAGCAACGCGTTGATTTCAGTGGTTACGTTATCCTTCGTAATTACCTGCTGAGAGGGAAAATCATAAACCTGTTCCCTGAGGTCGATGGTGGTCGACGAGGTGATTCTAACAATCTGACGCCCGTTGACAGTCGATTCCACCCGGCGTGTGTAAACGACTTTAGGCTTGTCGATAAAAGGCCAGATTATATTAAGACCGGGCGACAGCACACTGTGGAAGCGTCCAAGACGTTCCACCACTCTTGTTTCGGACTGGGGAACGATTTTCACTCCCGCCGACACGACTATAATAACTGCGAGCACAAGCACTCCAAGAAGAATATAAGTTTCCATTTCGAAAAATTAAATTGGTTTTACAATGAGAATTATACTGTCATATCCGGTCACCTTCACCGTGGTGCCATATTCGATAGCCTCCCCGTGGCTGCTGCGCGCTTGCCAGCTGTCGCCGTCGATGCGCACACGCCCGAGCCCGTTTTGAGGAATAGATTTCTCCACCTGAATCTCACGCCCTATCAAGGCATCCATGTTGCTGTTATAAGCCTCACGATGAGGGCGGGATTTGCGCAGACGGTTCACAAACGGAGCTATAAATATAAAAGCAAGAATAACACCGATCACGACTCCGGCAAGTTGCCATTGAAGAGAACACCCGGCGATGTCAAGCACAGCGGCGACAAGGCATCCTACTCCCACGCAAAAAGTGGCTATCCAACCGGTGAGCAGTTCGAGCACCAATAAAAGGGCGGCGGCAATAAGCCACATAATCCATATAGCCATATTTCAAACAAGAATTAAAGTCAATCAATAAATCGCTTGGTCAAATCACCGTAAGCGTCGATGCGGCGGTCGCGCAAGAAAGGCCACCATCTTCTGACATTTTCCGACCGGTTCATGTCGATTTCAATGATAGCGCTCTCCTCTTTGTCTGACGCCCGGAATAGGAATTCGCCCTGAGGACCGGCAACAAACGAGTTGCCCCAGAAGCTGATTCCGTTGGTCATGCCCGACGGGTCGGGTTCAAGCCCTACACGGTTCACGGTCACCACCGGAAGACCGTTGGCAACGGCATGCCCGCGCTGAACAGTCACCCACGCCTCAAGCTGACGCGCCTGCTCCTCGGGAGTGTCGGAACTCTCCCATCCTATCGCTGTTGGATAAATGAGCAGCTCGGCTCCGCTCAACGCCATGAGACGCGCAGCCTCGGGATACCACTGATCCCAGCACACCAACACGCCGAGCCGTCCAACCGAAGTGTCGATGGGCTTAAAGCCTATGTCGCCAGGAGTGAAATAGAATTTCTCATAATAAGCCGGGTCATCGGGAATGTGCATCTTGCGATACTTGCCGGCAACCGAACCGTCACGCTCGAAAACCACCGCCGTGTTATGGTAAAGACCCGGAGCGCGGCGCTCGAAAAGAGATGTCACCACGACCACGCCAAGCTCTTTGGCAAGCGAAGAATAAAATTCAGTCGCTTCAGAGGGGAAGTTGACGGCGAGATCACACAAATCGGTCGATTCCGTCTGACAAAAATACAGCGAGTCATGCAGCTCCCGGTTGACAATCAACTCGGCACCTTCAGCTGCAAGTTTTCTCATTTCGGAAGCGATGCGACGACGATTTTCCGCTATGTCGGAAGAATTGGATTGTTGGATTATACCAACCTTCAGCGTTCTCTTACTCATATAGGTAATATATCATTTGGGATCTGCATCGTGACGCAATGCAACGACCCGTGTTGTTTTATCAATGCCGAGCAATCAATCTTCTTTATCTCGTGGTCAGGGAAGGATATTTTCAGCAGCTGAGCCGCCAGCTCGTCCTTCAACGGCTGTCCATAGACAGGCAGAAGAATGCTCTTATTCATAATAAGGAAATTGGCGTAGGTGGCAGGAATGCGTTCCCCGTCCTCGTCATAGACGGCATCGGGCATAGGCAACTCAATAAGATTATAAGGATTGCCGTCGGTCGTCCTCATCTCCATCAATTGCCGTTTCATAGCCTGCAACTCGGAATAGTGCTCGTCGGTGTCATCGTCACAACCCACATAAATAATAGTGTCATGCGGCGCGAGACGAGCCAATGTGTCAATGTGGCTGTCGGTATCGTCACCGGCGAGATAGCCATGGTCGAGCCACAACACCCGCTTGATTCCAAACGCTCCCCGCAGATATTCCTCAATCTGTTCGCGCGACATTTCGCCATTACGATTGGGCGACAATAAGCATCGCGAGGTTGTGAGCAGAGTTCCGTTTCCGTCACTCTCAATGGAGCCGCCTTCAAGAATGAATCCACGGCGGTTTTCACACTCAGCGCGCAAAACGCCCTTTTCCACCAACCCCAAGGTGAGCAGATTGTCTTTGTCGGCGGCAAATTTAAGCCCCCAGCCGTTGAACCCGAAATCGAGCAGCACCGGCTTATCGCCGACAGTCACCGACAACGGTCCGAAATCTCTCGCCCAAGTGTCATTTGTGGGCAATTCGACATAAAGTATATTATTCTGATTTGCCGTCAAGAGATGGGGCGATGCGATATTCTTGTCAGGGACAATCACCACCACCGGTTGCTCTTCGGCAATCGCAGTAACAATCCGGGCAAAACACTCGGTCACCTCATCAAGCATATAAGCCCAGTCAGTGCCGGCATGAGGCCAAGAAACAATCACACCGCCCTGAGGCTCCCATTCGGCAGGAAGGCGGCGAGTAGAATTGAAGTCATTCATCGTCAAAATCATTCAAATGGTCATATATCGAATCCTGCGACTCGATATACTCTTCACTATAATCAATAAATCCCATTTTTTCACTGCTTCCGACAGCGTCACACCACTCTCGGTATTCTTCATGGAGGTCGCTATCCTCGTGAATCATCTTTTTAAATTCAGCTTCGGCAATATCAACGCTTCTATACTGGTGCAGTAATTCACGAAACAGTTCGGTAATGTCGTTCATAATCTTTCAATCGTGTATAAGGCTTGGACAGCGTATTTAATTTACAGGTAATCTCTTCATTAAATTCAATTTATTCCGCCAAATATACGACTCTAAAACGTTTCCGCCAAATCTTTTAGCAATTATTATAAAAAGCGCCAACAAGCCACAGTCACACATTCAGATAATACTCGTCGACCAAATCACGATAAAGCTGAGTGTTCAAGCGGAGTTCGGAAGATTGCAGCACAGACGGAGCCTTGGACAACTCCCACAACACACGCACCGGCTTGACAGCCGTCGGCTTGGTGTAGACCAAAACCTGTCTTGACAAATTAAGTCCCGCAAGCGCCGCTTCCATCATCACGTCGTCAATCCTGTCGGCAGGAGAAATGAAACACAGCCTTCCCGCCGGAGCAAGCATCGTAGCCGAATGCCTTATCAGAGCGCCGACGGTCAGCGAGTCGCCGTGACGCGCAAGGGCGCGCTCCCGACAAGGCGACTTGACCTCAGTGGCAAAAAACGGAGGATTGCTGACTATGAGATCGAAACTATCCTCAGGGGCATAGTCGAGAAAATCAGCGGCAACAACCTCAATGCGGTCCCTCCAAGGCGACATTTCGACATTGAAACGAGCCTCCTCCACTGCGGGAAGGTCAATTTCAATAGCTGTGAACAACGCATCAGGCGAGCGCTGAGCCATCATCAACGCGACAAGCCCGGTGCCGGTCCCGACATCGAGCACTCTCCCGGCTCTGGCAAGATCAGTCCACGCTCCAAGCAGAACTCCGTCAGTGCCCACTTTCATCGCGGCGTTACTGTTTTTAACCGAAAACCGCTTGAACCGGAACAATGTTTCCCTTTGACTATTTTCTCCCATATCGCCGCAAAGATAAACATAACGCATCAAAAATTGGTTATATTACAATAAAAATTGTAACTTTACCGAACTTTAAAACTATCAAAATGAATATCAATTCAGCCAAATTCGAGATAAGCAACAGCAACGTAAAAAAGTGTCCCGCAACGTGCAAACACGAGTATGCGTTCATAGGGCGCTCAAATGTGGGCAAATCATCGCTCATAAATATGCTGACAGGACATAAAGGGCTTGCGATGACCTCATCCACCCCCGGCAAGACATTGCTAATAAACCACTTCATCATCAATGACGAATGGTATATCGTCGACCTCCCGGGCTACGGCTACGCCCAGCGCGGAAAGAAACAGCAGGCTGAAATCAAAAAGATTATAGAAGACTACATTCTCGAGCGTGAACAGATGACCAATCTGTTTCTTTTGATCGACTCGCGCCACAATCCCCAGAAAATAGATCTTGAATTTATGGAGTGGCTCGGAGAAAACGGAGTTCCGTTTTCAATCGTTTTCACAAAGCTTGACAAACTTTCCTCCGCCGCCGGAAAAATCCAAACGGCAAAATATCTCGCCGTCCTTAAAGAACAATGGGAGGAACTGCCCCCGGTGTTCTACACTTCAAGCACCGACCGCCGAGGCAGGCAGGAACTGCTCGACTATATAGAAGAGCTTAATAAACTTCCCGTTGGCTGTCAAGACGAGTCTACGCCCGAAGAATAGCGCTGACCGACTACCGACCTCAAGACTTCACCATCAACAACTCCCCCTGATTTCGTTATGGAAGAAAAATACCTGACTCCTGAGGAAAAAGAACAGTTTATCAATTCATTCCGCAGGCTTCTCGAACTGACGAAGGATGTCGCCCATCCCGGCGACACCCGGCGCATCAAGTCCATTATAACCGACAGTATCAAGGAGAACCATTACCGCAGGGACCGTTACGGCATCAACCCGGCAGTCCATAACCTTGAAACCGCCACGGCATTGTGCGAGAAGATAAGCCCCGACCGAAACATGGTCATCGCGATATTGCTTTTCAATCTGTGTAAATCGGAATTTATCGAGAAAGACGAACTTGAAAAAGAATGGGGAGCGGATATAGCCAAACTTATCGGCGGACTGCTTAAAGTGTCGACTTTATATAGCAAGCAGGCTGCCGTTGAAAGCGACAATTTCAGGAAACTCCTTCTGACATTTGCCGAAGATATCCGTGTCATAATTATAATGATTGTAGACAGGCTCGTGCTGATGCGCGCCATCAACCATCATCCTAATGAGAAAATGGTTCATGACGTGGCGTATGAGTCCAACTACCTGTATGCTCCCCTCGCCCACCGACTCGGACTTTACGCCATCAAGTCGGAACTTGAGGACATGTCGCTGAAATACACCAACCGCGACACCTACACTGAAATCGCCCGAAAGCTGAACGAGACCAAGCAGACCCGCGACGCATATATTGACGAATTCATAAAACCCATAAAGGAAAAACTTAACGGCACCCCGCTGAAATATGAGATAAAGGGCAGAACCAAGTCAATATACTCGATCTGGAACAAATTGAAGAAGCAAAAAAACGACATCGAGCATATATATGACCTCTTCGCCATCAGAATCATCATCGACAGCGAGCCTGAAAAAGAGAAAAGCGACTGCTGGCTCGCCTACTCCATCATAACCGACCTCTACCAGCCTAATCCGTCGAGAATGAAGGACTGGCTGAGCATCCCGAAAAGCAATGGATATGAGTCGCTGCATATCACCGTCTACGGTCCCGGCGAAAGATGGGTGGAGGTGCAGATACGCACCAAGCGCATGGACCTCATCGCCGAAAAGGGTCTCGCCGCCCACTGGAAATACAAAGGAGTCAAGAGCGAAAGCAATCTCGACGCATGGATGAATAACGTGCGCGACATTCTCGAGACGGCGGAAACAGGTCCCATGGAGTTGATGAAGAACATGAAGATGGACATCTATGACAAGGAAGTGTTCGTTTTCACTCCGAAGGGCGATTTATATAAGCTTCCATTCGGGGCGTCATTGCTTGATTTCGCATTCCACATCCACACCAACCTTGGCATGCACTGCACCGGCGGCAGGGTGAACGGAAAAAACGAACGACTGAACTACAAGCTCAAAAGCGGCGACACGGTGGAGATATTCACGTCAACGTCGCAAACTCCCAAACTCGACTGGCTCGCGCTCGTGGTAACATCCAAAGCACGCAACAAAATACGCCAAAGCGTGCATGAAATGGCTAACCGCACTGCGTCTTTAGGGAAAGAGCTGGTGGAACGCCGATTCAAAAACAGGAAAATAGAGCTGAAAGAGGCGACCATAATGAAAGTCATAAAAAAGATGGGCTACAAAACAGTGACCGACTTTTATGACGCAGTAGCCGCCGGCTCGATCGACGTGAACGACATTGCTACTGAATATGAATCGATAGAACACAAGGCGACAGAAACCGCCGAAATAAGATCTGCCGAGGAGTTCCAGCTCATAAACCCCGACGAGAACGAGACTTCATCGTCTGACGTGCTTGTGATAGGCGACAATATAAAAGGAATAAATTACAAGTTGTCGAAATGCTGCAACCCGATTTATGGCGACGACGTGTTTGGCTTCATTTCGGCTGAAGGCGTGATCAAAATCCACCGCACCGACTGCCCTAACGCATCCCACATACGCGACAATTACCCTTACCGCTTGATAAACACAAGATGGTCAGGCAAGATAGGCGAACAATTCGGGGCGACATTGCGAATCATCGGACATGACGACATCGGAATTGTGACCAACATAACTTCGATAATATCGAAAGAGAAGGACACGACACTGCGCAGCATCGCAATCTCATCAGACGACGGCATATTCCAGGGCACACTCGTTGTGGGAATCAAGGACACAGTCGCACTGAATAACCTTATTAAGAAATTAAAAACAGTAAAAGGAGTCAAAGATGTACAAAGGAGCAAGTAAATTCATAGCACTCTCAACCATTCTATTCGCTGCATGCGGCGGCGGTAGCGAAGCAAATGAAGCGGATTCATTGGTGACACGCGCCGATTCGGCGGTAGCGGCAGGCAATTACACTCTTGCCACCGAACTGCTCGACACCCTGAAATCCCGGTATCCCACCGAAATCAAAGCTCTCAGGGAGGGCATGAACATCAGAGCGCGAGCCAACGAGGGGCTTATCAAAGACGAATTGCAGACAACCGACAGCCTCGAAGCCGTTTGTTCTTACCGAATCGATTCGCTAAGCCAATATTTCACCTTAGTGAATAATCCCGAACTTGTGGAAGGATATTACGTGATCAAAGAATATGCCACCTCATCGCTTTTTGACCGCAGCGGACTGGAAGCGCGAATAACGCCCGAAGGACAGTTTTACATGATATCTTCATTGGCAGGAAGCCCGGTTAAACACACTTCGGTCACCGTGACCGTGGGAGGAGAAAGCGCCTCGTCATCAAGCGTGGCGTATGACGGAGACCGCAATTACCGGTCGGGGAACACCGAGATGATCACTTTCATCAGTTCGGAATGCGATTCAATCGGGAAACTCCTGTCGAAATATCAGGGAAAGCCTGTTCGTATAACCTTCACAGGCGCCCGCTCCACCTCAATGCAGCTACCTCAGAACGATGCAAAGTCCATAGCGCTCGCCTATAATTATTCAGAAGCCATCACGACTTCAAGAAAACTTGCCGCTAAAAAAGAGCTTCTCGACAAGCAACTTATTCTTGCCCGCGATCAAGCAGCTCGAACATCGACAATCGAGAAATAATCCGATAGAGCCATTAAAAAACAGGCTGATGTTTTTCATTAAACATCAGCCTGTTTTTTAGTATGCCGGAAATCAATAAGCGACTCCGTTGATAGTAACGTCGGTCACTACACAGTTTTCAATGTTTGAAGTGTCGAATGAATCTGACGGATCCACGGCTGTAATATTCTCAAAAACGAAATTCTTAAGCGTATAGTCGTCAGTCTTGCGGTCACGATAGAAATCACGTGTACACTCAAGATCGCAATTGCGGGCGATGACATTGTCCACTCCCGACGGGGGCATTGGATCACGAGCCACTTTATCAAAGAACTGGGTCCAAGTCTGCACCTCGATGGCGCAACGCACACGACCGCGGGCGCCGTCAATCAACACGTTGCGATACTGCTGCGGAGTATCGGGACGCATCTTGAACAAAAGCACATGGTAAGTGTCCTGGAATTTGCAATCCTTGAGAATCACATTGGTGCAGTCCCAAGCTTCGCTTCCGAAAGTGACACCGGCATTGGTTTTTCCGAATGTACATTTGTCGATAATCACGCGCGCCACAGGTCCGTTGCCGGGAATGGTGTCGACATAAGTGCCTTTACCACCTTTAAGACACACACCGTCGTCATTGACATTCATGTAGCATCCGCTCACAAGCACGTCGTTGCAAACGTCAAGGTCGATGGCATCGGTGCTGGGACCTTTAGGATAGCCATCGGTAGGAGCGAGGATAGTCACATCGATATATTTGATGCGTTCGCAATTGTAAAGATGGTTGGTCCAAAATCCCGAATTAAGCATCGTGATTCCGTTAACGCTCACGTCTTTCGAGTTTGACACGTAGAGCATGCGGGGACGCAGAGCTTCAAGATTGGTGCATTTGCGATTCACTTTGCGACGCAACCAGAACTCGTCATAGAAACGGTGTCCGTTACCATCGATAGTGCCTTCGCCGGTGATTGTGAAACCGTCACATTTATCGGCGTTAACGAGCGCGGCAAAATAGTCAATAGTCTGACCTTCGAGACGAGTTTTCACAATTTGATAATTAGTGATGGAGTCGCTACCCTTCAGACGGGCTCCCTTCACGAGATGAAGATGGGTTCCGGGCTTGAAAAACAAAGATCCGCTAAGATAAACACCTTCAGGAATGACAATCACACCACCCCCGTTTGCCGCAGCAAGATCAATGACCTTCTGAATTGCTTCGGTCTGGATAACAGAACTGTCCTTAACAACTCCGTGATCAGTGATCACATACTTTTTCCCAAGCTTGTTGACATCCACTTTTTTGGTGTCATTGAACCAAGCTGGCACATCACTTCCGTCAGGAAATTTAGTGAATGCGGCATTGACCACGGCTCCTGTCGACATGGCAAGAACAACGGTCATAACAATGGCTTTTAGATTCATGATTATTAGTTAATAATTTAAGTTTTGCCACAAAGATACTCAAAAAATCCGTAACTCAACAAAAAGCTCAGCCACGGCGCGATTTTTATCAACCTATAAATCTTCGCTGCGCATCACCGCATTATTCTTTTTAATATGTATATTTGCGACTTAAAACCAAGCTGCAATGCAAAACAACCCTGCAAAAAACGAAGTTTCAATAATCAGGCACGTGACGTGGGTGGGATTCTGGGTCAATGCCTTACTGATGATACTGAAACTTGGATTCGGATATTACGGAAAAAGCGATGCCCTGGTTGCCGACGGATTTCACTCGTTGAGCGACTTCGGCACCGACTTCATCGTTCTGATAATGGTAGGCATCGCTTACAAGCGCGCCGATTCAACCCATCCCTACGGTCACGGAAAATTTGAAACATTCGCATCGCTTCTCATCGGCGTCATTCTCATGGGTGTGGCAGTGGGCATCGGATGGAACGGAGTTGGCTCTACCTTAAAATATTTGAACGGAATAGCCCTTCCGAAACCCGACGTGTGGACTATCGCCGTAGCGTTCGTTTCGATCATAGCCAAGGAATTGCTTTTTCAATACACTTATTCCAAAGGAAAAGCCATCGACTCGTCATCGCTAAAAGCCAACGCATGGCACCATCGCAGCGACGCCGTGTCGTCAATAGCCACACTCGCAGGAGTGTCGGGGTCTTATTTTCTCGGAGTCAAGTTCAGGGTGCTTGACCCGATAGCGTCAATCGTCATAGGAATCTTCATAGCAATCGCAGCGTGGAAAATAGCCCGTCCCGCTATCGACGAGCTGCTTGAACGCTCGCTTCCGGCTCCGCAAGTAAAAGAAATCAGAAAAATCATAGCATCGGTGCCCGGCGTCCTGGCGTTTCACAAGCTCAAGACACGCCGCAGCGGACACTCCCGCATCATCGATGTAGATATAAAGGTAGAGCCCGATATCACCGTGACACAAGGGCATGACATCGCGACAAACGTAGAACGCACATTGAAAGAGCAACTTGGCGACGACCTGTTTATCTACGTCCACATTGAACCGTTCTTCCCCAACAATCAATCGCAAATCGACCGCAATACAACCCCAAGCAACTGACACCTAACCCATTGCCCGGCATAAAAATCATTGCCATATATTTTGTCAATTGAATAATAATGCTTAACTTTGCACCGCTTTTCGTAATCTCTGGCAAGACATGCAGCTTGCTATATTGCGTATTATTAACATTTTAACATCATAAAAAATGGATTTAATTAAAGTTGCTGAAGAGGCATTTGCATCAGGCAAACAGCACCCCGAATTTGGTCCCGGCGACACCATCACAGTTGCTTACCGCATCAAAGAGGGTAACAAAGAGCGTATCCAGCAATACCGCGGCGTGGTTATCCGCATCTCAGGCGAAGGTAACAAAAAACGCTTCACTGTTCGCAAAATGAGCGACAACATCGGCGTAGAGCGTATCTTCCCCATCGAATCTCCGTTCATCGATTCAATCGTAGTGAACAAGTATGGTAAAGTTCGCCGCGCAAAACTTTACTACCTCCGCAAACTTACCGGCAAAAAGGCTCGTATCAAAGAGCGCCGCGTAGTAAAGAAAGAAGCTTAAAAAATAAAAAAGACCGACTGAAAAGCCGGTCTTTTTTATTTCAATTCGTTTCATCAAATATTGAAATCGTCGTCATCATCGCTCTTTTTGGGGCTTGCCACCGACAAAATCCAAAGGAACACGCCGCACATCACCGCCGAGGCAACAAGCGACAACACCTGCATGGTCATAGTATCGCCGATAAGTATAAACAGCCAGCCGCCTAGAATGGCGCCGCAGATGCCCACACAAACCGAAAATGCCACACTTCTTAAGCGAGGGATAAGACGCCCCGCCATGTATCCTCCGATTAGTCCGATAATAGTCCAGACAACCCACAAAGATCCTGCCATAATTCAACGATTCAATTATACATTAGTCACCCTTATGCGCTCCAGTATTCAAAGATGGTGAGCCACAAAAGAATCAATCCGATTAACACAGTAACCCCGATCCATAGCCAGGGAGTCGCTTTTTCTCCTATATCCTTTTTCATAAACAGTTGATTTAGTTATTTTCTGATATAACAATCGGGAGTGCAAATAGGTTTGGTGACATTTCAAAATTAACAATTGTCCTTCACCCCCGTCCACAACACCTCGGCAAATCAGCCCTCAAAACCCAATGCCGTTAAATAAAAATTTGAGGATATGATTATTTTCTGTATATTTGCAATGCAATAGTCAGGCTCACTTTCCTGAAAAAGCGGGCATGACAATTAACCGTTTATAAACTTATTTACAAATCAAAAAATACTAAAATTCATGGTAAGTTACAAAGAACTCGGCTTGGTAAACACCCGCGAGATGTTTGCCAAAGCAATTAAAGGAGGCTACGCAGTTCCTGCGTTCAATTTCAACAACATGGAACAGCTTCAGGCTATCATCAAGGCAGCCGCTGAAGACCGTTCACCCGTTATTCTCCAGGTTTCAAAAGGCGCCCGCAACTACGCTAACCCCATTCTTCTCCGCTACATGGCTCAAGGCGCCGTTGAATACGCAAAGAGCCTCGGATGGGAACATCCTCAGATTTGCCTTCACCTCGACCACGGCGACAGCTATGAACTTTGCAAGGACTGCATCGACCACGGTTTCTCTTCTGTGATGATCGACGGTTCTCACCTTCCCTATGAAGAAAACGTAGCGCTCACAAAGAAAGTAGTTGAATACGCTCACCAGTTTGACGTAACTGTAGAAGGCGAGCTCGGCGTGCTTGCAGGCGTTGAGGACGAAGTTTCTTCTGACCACCACACTTATACCGATCCTGAAGAAGTGATCGACTTCGCTACCCGCACAGGATGCGACAGCCTCGCAATCTCAATCGGAACATCTCACGGAGCTTACAAATTCACTCCCGAGCAGTGCACCCGCAACGCAGAAGGCCGCCTCGTTCCCCCGCCATTGGCATTCAACGTGCTTGACGCCGTTATGGAAAAACTTCCCGGATTCCCCATCGTTCTCCACGGTTCAAGCTCAGTTCCCCAAGAATATGTTGACGAAATCAACGAATATGGCGGCAAACTTCCCGACGCTATCGGTATTCCTGAAGAAGAACTCCGCAAGGCTGCCAAGAGCGCGGTATGCAAAATCAACATCGACTCTGACAGCCGTCTTGCAATGACAGCAGCAGTTCGCAAAATCATGGCTACCAAACCGGCAGAATTTGACCCGCGCAAATATCTTGGTCCGGCACGCGATGAAATGGAAAAACTCTACAAACACAAAATCGAAGCCGTTCTTGGCAGCAAGGACAAGGCTCTCTAATTTTCAAGCCGTGTTTTAACAACAGAGGGCGGTTCCGAGCAAATCGGGACCGCCCTCAATCTTATACTGCTTATTTTTGATTACTCCCACTGAATAATCATCCATTTTTTTTGTATCTTTGTAAGATAATAGAAACATTTCGAAAAAATATATCATAACTTGCTATGGCAAAGGAACTCAAAGATCTCACCAAACGAAGTGAGGATTATTCAAAATGGTATAATGAACTTGTGGTAAAGGCTGACCTCGCCGAGCAAAGCGCAGTGCGCGGATGTATGGTGATCAAACCCTACGGCTACGCAATCTGGGAAAAGATGCAGCAGACACTCGACAAGATGTTCAAGGAAACCGGCGTTCAAAACGCTTACTTCCCGCTTCTGATACCCAAATCATTTCTCTGCCGCGAAGCCGAGCACGTTGAAGGTTTCGCAAAAGAGTGCGCTGTAGTAACTCATTACCGACTGAAAAACGACCCTGACGGAAACGGCGTTGTTGTCGATCCCGAAGCCCGCCTTGAAGAGGAACTCATAGTGAGACCCACCTCTGAAACAATAATCTGGGGAACCTACAAGAACTGGATTCACAGCTATCGCGACCTCCCCGTTCTCTGCAACCAGTGGGCAAACGTGATGAGATGGGAGATGCGCACCCGCATGTTCCTCCGCACCGCCGAATTTTTGTGGCAAGAAGGACACTGCGCCCATGCTACCGCCGAGGAGTCGGAAGCGCGCACAGTGCAGATGATAAATCTTTATGCCGACTTCGCCGAGAAATACATGGCTATGCCGGTGATAAAGGGTGTCAAATCAGCTAATGAACGATTTGCCGGCGCTCTTAACACTTACACCATCGAAGCCATGATGCAGGATGGAAAGGCGCTTCAGTCGGGAACATCACACAATCTCGGACAAAACTTTGCAAAGGCATTCGACGTGACATTCGTCAATAAAGAAAACAAGCCTGAATACGTCTGGGCTAACTCCTGGGGAGTGTCAACCCGACTTATGGGAGCGCTCATCATGACCCACTCTGACGATAACGGACTTGTGCTTCCTCCCCATCTTGCCCCAATTCAGGTGGTGATCGTGCCTATTTACAAAAACAGCGAACAGCTCGCCGAAATCGACAAAGCGGTAGAACCGATCGTAGACAAACTGCGCGGCATGGGCATAAGCGTGAAATATGACAATGCTGAAAACCGCCGCCCGGGATTCAAGTTTGCCGACTATGAACTGAAAGGTGTGCCCGTGAGACTTGCCATCGGAGCCCGCGACCTTGAGAACGGCACTGTCGAGGTGATGCGTCGCGACACGCTTGAAAAGCAAGTGGAACCGCTGGAAGGAATCGAAGAATTTGTTAAAAATCTGCTTGAGGATATTCAGGACAATATCTATAAAAAAGCGCTTGCTCTGCGTGAGGCGAAAACCCGCACTGTCGACACCTACGAGGAATTCAAGAAGGAGATTGAAAAAGGCGGATTCATCCTCGCGCACTGGGACGGCACTACCGAAACCGAAGAAAAAATCAAAGAGGAGACCAAGGCGACTATACGCTGCATCCCTCTTGACGGCGACAAAACTCCGGGAGTCTGCATGGTGACCGGCAAGCCTTCGGCTCAGCGCGTAATATTTGCCCGTAACTATTAATCCCCACTATTTCATGGAGCATCATCTGCCAGTAATTGCCATCGTGATTCCTTGCTACAATGAGGAGGAAGCCCTTCCCATTTCAGCAGAGAAATTGCTGTCGCTGCTTGACCGCATGACAGCCGACGGCTTAATCTCGCCGAAAAGTTATATAATGTGCAGCAATGACGGCAGCAGTGATGCAACATGGGATGTCATAACCAAGCTACACCTCCGCGATTCCAGAATCAAGGGGGTGTCGCTTGCTCATAACCGCGGTCATCAGTATGCCCTTCTCGCCGGACTGATGGAAGCAAGAAACCATTGTGACGCAGCCATCTCCATCGACGCCGACCTTCAGGACGATCCCGAAGCCATCGTCGAAATGGTAAAACTGTTCCGGGAAGGGAAAGAGATCGTATATGGCGTGCGTTCAAGCCGCCAGTCCGACACATGGTTCAAACGCACCACCGCCCACGCTTTCTACAAAATGCAAAAGCACATGGGGCTCGACACAGTATATGACCATGCCGACTACAGGCTGATGAGCAACCGCGCCCTTGACCTGCTCAGCGAGTATGGCGAAAGCAATCTTTTCTTGAGAGGGATAGTTCCCCAGATAGGGCTCGACACGGCGATAGTGACCTACGAACGCCATGAGCGCGTGGCAGGAGAATCGAAATATCCTTTAGGAAAAATGCTGAGTTTCTCTATCGACGGCATCACCTCATTCTCGGCAAAACCTATACGCTTCATATTCGCCACCGGAGTCTTCCTGCTGTTCATCGACATCATCGTGGCGATATACGTGCTCACATCCTACTTCGCCCACACGACATATTCCGGATGGACATCGCTGATGATTTCAGTGTGGTTCCTAGGCAGCCTTATTCTTATCGGAATAGGGATAGTGGGAGAATATGTGGGCAAAATATTCACCGAAGTCAAGCAGCGTCCAAGATTCGCAATAAAAGACAAGCTGTGGGATTAGCGCCGCGGCTTGAACAATATAAAATTAAAGATCAAGAATTCCCTCGGGGAGGGTCATGACGAGATATTTCTTTTCCTCGTTAATCTCATCGATCAAATCATCGGCTATAGGAATATATACCTGATTATCTTGTCCGGGAATCTCAACTATNAACAGAGCATTATCAGTCGAATCGTTTATATCGGCTATCGTTCCCACCGGACGTCCGTCGGCATGAACGATGGTGTATCCGATTAAATCGGAAGCATAGAGTCCGCCATCATTTTCGTCAGCCTCAATCACGTTGTCGGCAACAAATGCATACAATGTCTTGTTGACAAGCGTTGCCGCCTTCTCTTCCGAATCGATTCCGTCGATATAGACAATCACCGAATCCTGACGCTTAGGACGGATTGAGTCAAAGAAAAACGGAACAAAAATACCGTCAATGTCAATTGCGACTTTCTCAAGCTTATCCAAGTCGACATTTTCATCAATCACAGCATTCAGCTCCCCCTTTATTCCATGAGGCTTTCCGAGCTGACCGATTTCTATAATTTCACTGCGTTCAATCATAATCTTAATCCACCCTCATTATATTCGCGCCAATCTGATTCAGTCGCTTGTCAATCGATTCATATCCGCGGTCAATCTGATCCACATTGTGAATGCGGCTCGTTCCCTTTGCCCCCATAGCCGCTATGAGCATGGCGATTCCTGCCCTGATGTCGGGCGACACCATGTTGGTGGCTCTCAGCGAATGTATATTGCCTGAACCAATCACTGCCGCGCGGTGAGGGTCGCACAAAATTATCTGAGCGCCCATGTCGATAAGCTTATCCACGAAGAAGAGTCGGCTTTCAAACATCTTCTGGTGAATCAAGACGCTTCCTTTCGCCTGCGTAGCNACCACCAGGAAGATGCTCAGCAAGTCNGGNGANANTCCCGGCCAGGGNGCGTCGGCAAANGTCATTATCGAGCCGTCNAGGAATGTGTCGATAGTATAGCTGTCATGAGCCGGAATGAGCAGATCGTCNCCATGGCGCTGCAACTCGATTCCCATCCTCGTGAAATNCCCCGGCATTATACCAAGGTCGTCATAACCCACNCCCTTAAGCAGAATTTCACTGCCNGTCATCGCAGCCATCCCNATNAAACTTCCCACCTCAATCATGTCGGGCAACATGGTGTGGGTCGTTCCGTGGAGCTCTTTAACTCCATTAATAGTAAGAAGATTTGACCCGATNCCGCTAATATCGGCGCCCATNCGATTAAGCATCTTGCAAAGTTGCTGGATATAAGGCTCGCAAGCGGCATTATAGATGGTNGTGGTTCCTTCAGCAAGCACCGACGCCATCACTATATTGGCGGTTCCGGTCACNGACGCCTCATCAAGAAGCATATAGGAACCGCGCAATGAATTGCCACATATTTCGTAAGCCTGGAGTTCGTCGTTATATTCAAACTCAGCTCCGAGTTTCTGGATGCCGAGAAAGTGAGTGTCAAGACGTCGACGNCCTATTTTATCACCTCCCGGTTTAGAGAGCACGGCATATCCAAACCGCGCAAGCATAGGACCCACAAACATCACGGATCCTCTCAATGAAGCCGACCGCTTTATATATTCAGGNGACTTCAGGTATTCAAGATTGACATTATCAGCTTGAAAAGAATAAGAATGAGGAGCCAGCTTTTCCACCTTAACACCTATTTCCGACAACATTGANATAAGATTATTTATATCCAGGATGTCGGGAATATTATGCATCTCAACCCTGTCAGATGTCAACAAAGTGGCGCATATCACTTCGAGCGCTTCATTTTTAGCGCCTTGAGGTGTTATTTCACCATGAAGCTTATGCCCGCCTTCAACAATAAATGTACTCATGATCCAGATGTAAGTTTTTTTATGGAAAAGCAATAAAAGTCACTTTATCGCTCCTATTTTTTCTTTTTCTTTTTTGACGAAGCCGCCGGAGCCGGGGNTGTCTTAAACTGATGCAATTTATGAATTGCGGGATCAAGNCGTATAGCTCCGTGGCTATACATCGCAAGATCTTTAAAAACCTTCGCATCATCCANCCCGTCGGGGTTGGCAAGCAGCAATTGCTTCTTCATGTGATTGGCGATAAGATTCACCAGAGCGTCCTTTTCCTCGCCGTCTTCCATCGCCACAGCCTTNGCTATCATCAAATCTATATATTTGCCATAGTGGCGGAAACGTATCTGTGACAGNTCGTAGGGGATGGGGCGNGGATGAGAGTCAAGACTCTCGGGCTTGATCACCTCACATGGATAGTCAATGTCGAGCTTAAAGTCAGACATGATCGCCAGATGATCCCAAAGTTTATGTTTGAAATCCTCGACATCGCGAAGTTGCGGAAACAGATTGCCCATCGACGCGATAATCGAGTAAGCGCACACTGTGCGTTCCTCCCTATCGGGAATAGAGACGCAATAATCCACCATCTGCTGGATATTGCGTCCATATTCCGGAAGGATAAGTTTTTTTAATTGAGTATTATAAGTCAGCATTACTGATTACATATTCATACCACCGTCAACCTGGATAACCTGACCGGTCACATAGCTTGACATGTCAGAAGCGAGGAACACGGCAACATTTGCGATATCTTCAACTTGACCGCCACGACGCAACGGAATCTTGTTAACCCACTCGGCGCGGATGTCATCGGGCAGAGCGGCAGTCATCGCAGTTTCGATAAAGCCGGGAGCGATAGCGTTGGCACGCACACCACGGCTTCCAACTTCCTGGGCGATTGACTTGGCAAGGGCGATAAGACCTGCCTTAGACGCAGCATAGTTTGCCTGACCTGCATTTCCATGAACACCCACAACCGACGCCATGTTGATGATTGAACCGGCACGCTGACGCACCATGATCGGGAGCACGGCGTTGATAAAGTTGAACGCGCTCTTGAGGTTGACCGCGATTACAGCATCCCACTGAGCTTCGGTCATGCGCAGCATCAAGCCGTCTTTAGTAATACCTGCATTATTTACCAGGATATCAATTGAGCCGAAATCTTTCTTTATCTGATCGACAACCTCTTTTGTTTGATTGAAATCAGCCGCATTTGAAGCATAGCCTTTCACTTTCACGCCAAGAGCTGCGATTTCACGTTCGGTAGCTTCGCCGTTTTCATCGATAACAAGGTCGGTAAAGGCGATATTAGCGCCCTCTTGCGCAAAACGCAGGGCGAGAGCCTTGCCAATTCCACGAGCCGCTCCGGTGATAAGGGCGGTCTTTCCTTCAAGTAGTTTCATATATACTGTTTTTATTATGCGTTGACGCCGCCGGTAGACGACGGTCACACAAAGTTAATTAATTATTATATCTCCACCAAAAATGCTCCGCAAGAATATCCTCCGCCAAACACAGTCATTCCGATTTTCTGACCCTTCCGGAAGTTATCCCTGTTCTGAGCAAACACCAAAGCGCAGCTTGCCGATCCGGTATTGCCAAGCTCTTCGATATTATTCAGGAACGAATCATCACTCATGTCAAGCTGGTGAGCCACCTGCGCAACGATGCGCTTATTAGCCTGATGAGTAATTATGTAATCAAGGTCTGACGGAGTCATGCCATAAGGTTCGGTCACCTCATTCAAAGCGCGGATCATATTCTGACACGCATTCACAAACACATCTTTGCCATCGGGCATCATTATGCCACCCTCTTTCGGACGAAGCAACACTCCCTCGGGACCTTTTCCGATATTTCCGAGACCGCAAGTGAAAACGCCCTTCACCTCCACGTCGGTATCGGCAACCTTGTCTGCCGAAAGGAAAAACGCCACAGCAGCATCGCCCCACAGATGTCCCGCTTTGGGATCAGATTCGTTGGCATAATAAGAATTATGCTCCGAGCAAACCAGCAACGCCTTTTTAGCCTTGCCGGCGGCAAAATATGTTTCAACTATCTCAAGACCGTTCACAAACGAAGAACATGCCGACGACACATAGACAGCCTTAGCCCCGTCTATATCATATTTACGCTGCGCGATATGAGCGAGTGTGGCGACAGTATCATAGGGCGAATAAGACGCCGACACTATCAGGTCGACATCTTTAATGTCATATGGAAGTTTTTTCAATGCGTCTTCAATGGCATCAAGCCCCATAGAATTGTGACCCTCGCCCTCTCCGGCGCGCGAACGGGTTTTGATTCCCGTGCGTTTCACGATCCAGTCATCGGTAAGACCGTTGACATTTTCAAAATAGGCGTTGTCGATTCGCGCCGAGGGAACATAATATCCGGTCGAATTTATATACATAAGCTATGTGGTTATTTAGTTATTGCCGATAAGATATGGTGACGTATATTGTCTTTGATTAAATCACGGTCAAGACCGAGTTGAGTGAAATTATTCCGGAAATAAGAAAGCTCCAGCCCCTGAAACATCATCACAACGGCAGGAAACAAATCTCGGGTTCTTTCCGCATCAAATTCTCCGGTTTTCAACCCTTCCTTCACAATCTCGTCAAGAATTTCACGCTCTTTTTCCAATGCAAGGTAACGAATCTTCTCAATTTTCTTCACATTGCGCATGAACAGAGATCGAAGCATCGCGCTTCCGTCATGATATTGCACAATCGAGTCAATGATAACATCGACACGCAAGTCAATGAATAGAGCTATTTTCTCGCTCGGAGTGATGTCACTACGGCTTGCCATGACACGCAACTTCGACACCAATTGCTCGCTTTCACGCTCTATGACAGCATTATAGATTTCCTTCTTACTTTTAAAGTAAGTATAAATAGTGCGCCTTCCTTTGTCGGAAGCATTGGCTATGTCGCTCATTGTCGTGTTTTCAATACCCTTATGGGCAAATAGCTGACGAGCAACGTCAATCAATTTCTCGCGAGTTTTTACAACCATTTAATTGCACAATAAAGTTTTGGCTGTGCGAAATTAAACATTTTAGACGAGAAAAGCATCATAAAAACCGAAAAAGCGGAGTCTCGCCTTAAAAAACATGTCAATCAATGGATCAGCTTCATGATACTGATTTAGACCCATGTTCAATAATAAAAAAGGTCTTGACTGTTTCGCCAAGACCTTTCAGTTAAGAGTTATTTTGTATCAATTATTGAGCAAGAGAAAGAATCAAATCCTTTTCATCCTCATTTTCAGCGATTAACAATTTGCCTTCTCGTGCAAGCCAGCCAATAGCGGCATAAAGCTCTTTGTCTTTCAATTTAGTCGCTTTTTTGACTTGCTTAAGGCCCATGGCTTCAGCGTCATTCAACGCGTTCCATACTAAGCCGGCGTTATAGCCAATAGTGTCGATGTTCATATCAATTACTTTTTGTTTTATATAATAAATGAAATAAATGGCGATTATGTTTATAAATTTTCGCAAATATACTACTATTTTACAAAAAATAACATTTTTCGCCCGTTTTTTCACATTGTTCAAGAATAAACCTTAGTATAGCTATATATGTTATACTCATAAAATGTCACATTATGTCTGAATCATCGTCTTCTCTCTCGTTCACGTTTGACCGTGTCGTGCGCGCAATATGCGCGATAGCCGTCATTATCGGCACGATATGGCTCATAAATACACTCAAAAATGTGCTGCTTCCATTTGTGGTGGCATGCCTGGTAGCCTACATCCTCGATCCAATCGTTGGGCTGAACCAAAAATGGTTCCGACTCAAGGGGAGAGGCATTGCAAGTTTTCTTACCATCATTGAGGTCACATTAATAATAGCGCTGCTTGGCTACTTCTTCATTCCATCGACAATCAAAGAACTCAATCAGCTTGAAGAATTGGCTCGCCAAAGCTCAGAAGGCTCCCCTATTCCATTTATCCCCGAGGATATCGCAGAGCCCGTCAGGACGTGGGCGGCTCAACTTTCGGTCAGCAACCTCATCAACAGTTCCAGGTTCATGTCGCTGCTCAACTCGGGCACTTCATTCATTTCCGCCACTGTCGACTTTCTGCTTCACACACTCGAATGGATGCTCACGTTCATTTACGTAATTTTCATCCTTATCGACTATCCTTCAATAATGTCAGGATTCAGAAAGCTTGTGCCGCGAAAATATCGCACGGGAGTCTATAAGGTGGAGGATGATATCAAAGACAGCATGAACCGCTACTTCCGCAGCCAGGCGTTGATAGCGCTATGCGCCGCCGTTTTTTATTGTATCGGGTTCTCTATCGTCGGCATTCCGCTTGCAATAGTACTCGGCGTGACCGTGGGCATTCTTTACATGATTCCCTATTTTCAATACATCACCATCATCCCGGTGGCTATAGTGTGCCTGATTGATTCAAGCACCGGAAGCGCCAATTTCTGGACCGAAATAGGAGAGTGCATGGTTGTCTACGCAGTCAGCCAATGCATCTGCGACTATATTCTCACCCCGAAGATTATGGGCAAAAGCCTCGGATTGAATCCTGCAATCATATTGCTGTCACTTTCCGTGTGGGGGACGCTGATGGGCATAATCGGCATGATCATAGCATTGCCGGCAACAGCGCTCATTCTCGACTACTACCGCCGATACATAATAGGCATAGGCATCGACCCCGACGAGCCGGCATCGGCAGCAGCAGCCGACAAAAAAAGACCGCGTCAATCATCTTGACGCGGTCCACCTTTATTGTTGTACCTATTTCAGTGTGTGTGTTAGTCTACAAGATCCACCGCATAATATACCTTTCGTCCGGTGGGATAGATACCGGTGATAAACATCACCTTGTCTGAATCATCGCTCTTCATGATGGCATTGTAAATCTGCTCAACGTCATCCTGTGACTTCACGCGGGCGTTATTGATATCAAGAATGATGAAACCGTCCTTGATACCGGCGCGCTTGAACTTACCGTCTTTAAGCCCTGTCACCTGAAGACCTGATCCAAGCTGAAGCTCACGGAGCTGTTCGGCAGAAAGCGGCTTAAACGCGCATCCGAGCGCTGAGAAATCATCAGCCTTAGTCATTTTAGTATCACCCTGACTGTTGCGGAGAGTCACTGTCACGCTCTTCTCCTTATTGTCGCGCACATACTTAACTGTAATCTTGTCGCCGGGACGATATTTGTTGATTGTTTCCTGAAGCTGAGCAGTGCCGTGGACAGGATAATCACCGATACCCACAATGACGTCACCGGGCTGAAGACCTGCTTCCATCGCCGCGCTACGCTCAACGACTTCACGCACATATATTCCGTCATTGACAGCAGTGATGCCCTTCTCTTTAGCAAGCTGAGGAGTGAGTTCCTCAAAAGCGACCCCGAGAATAGCGCGCTGAACAGCACCAAACTGCTTGATGTCAGTGATAATCTTCGTCACTATCGAAGTGGGGATAGCAAATGAATAGCCCGCATAATTACCTGTTTGAGAATAGATTGCGGTATTTATTCCGATAAGCTCGCCGTTTATGTTCACAAGGGCTCCGCCCGAGTTTCCGGGATTCACGGCAGCGTCAGTCTGAATATAGCTTTCAATGCCCAGTGCTCTGCCATGGGTAGCCGATGAAATGCTGCGAGCCTTCGCGCTCACGATTCCGGTGGTTACTGTAGAAGTGAACCCGAATGGATTGCCTACGGCAAGCACCCATTCGCCCACTTTAAGAGCGTCACTGTCGCCAATGGGAATTACCGGAAGATTCTCTGCCTCGATTTTCAAGAGCGCCACGTCAGTAGCCGGGTCGGTACCTATAACCTTGGCATTGAATGTGCGGTTATCGTTAAGAGTGATTTCAAGACGCTCGGCACCGTCGATGACATGATTGTTGGTTACGATATAACCGTCCTTGCTTATAATCACGCCTGAGCCGAGACCCATCTGCTGCTCCGCCTTTTCTTTAGGCTGCTGTTGCTGCGGACGTGAACCGCGTCCGCCGGGCGAACCGAAAAAGAAATCAAAAAGAGGATCGCTGAAAGGAGTCTGCTGTTGATTGCCATATCCATTATAACCGCGCGGAGTAGCATAGCTCTTTATGCTGACAACACCGTTGATAGTGCTTTCGGCGGCATGAGTGAAATCAGTGGGAGGAGTAGCCCCCTGCGCCACCGTATAAAATGCGCCGCCCGAAGGAGCTTCAGAACGGTATGATGCATCAGAGACCGAATACTTGTTCTCCAACTTATCTACAGCTACTACTGTAATTGCAGAGCTTGCCATAGCAACTCCACAAGCCATCAATGCGATTTTTCCGTAAATGTTCATAGCCTATATATCTGTTAATTTTAAGAATTTACACTGTTAAATTTTAACTCTTTTCTCTTATGACGCAAAAATAGTGCAATAATTTAATCGGAGCACAAAAAAATCGTCAGCTTAAATCTATTTAATAGATACAAGGCGGCAATTAACTGAAATTGACCTTATAAAGGTGAAATAATGTAAAAAGCCCGCTGAAAAGCGGGCTTTTTTATGACATTCATGACACGGTGCCTGACATTAAATCAGGTACTGTGACGAAATAGACTGATTTTCGTGAACGCGGCGAATAGTGTCGGCAAACAATTTTGCCACCGAAAGGATTGTGCATTTCTTGCAGCTCCCCTGATAAGGGATGCTATTGGTGAAAATAATCTCCTCCATCATGCTGTCGTCCACCCTCTGGCTTGCAGGATCGCTCATGATAGCATGAGAAGCGAGAGCGCGGACGCTCTTAGCGCCTTCCGACATCATCAAATCGGCAGCCTTGGTGATAGTGCCTGCAGTGTCGACCATATCATCAATCAGAATCACGTTCTTACCCTTCACATCGCCAATCACGGTCATCGACGCAACCACGTTGGCTTTAGCGCGCTGCTTGTGACAGAGCACCAGAGGCACGTCGAAATATTTCGCATAGTTATTGGCGCGTTTAGCTCCGCCCACGTCGGGAGTGGCGATAACCATGTCCTCAAGATGAAGCGACTTAATATAAGGGATAAACACCGACGAAGCATAAAGATGATCGACCGGAACGTTAAAGAATCCCTGAATCTGATCGGCATGCAAATCCATGCATATCACACGATCCACACCGGCAGTGCTCAGCAAGTCAGCGACAAGTTTGGCGGCGATTGACACACGCGGCTTATCCTTGCGGTCCTGACGAGCCCAACCGAAATAAGGCATAACTGCGATAATCGAAGCTGCCGACGCGCGCTTGGCGGCATCAATCATCAGGAGCAGTTCCATCAAATTATCGGTGTTAGGGAAAGTGGACTGAACTAAGTACACTTCACAACCGCGGATAGATTCTTCGAAAGAAACTTCAAACTCGCCGTCAGCAAAATGCTGAATATTCATTTTGCCCAGAGGCACACCGAGTTCCGCACAAATCTCCTGAGCCATGTATTGCGACTTGGTTCCGGCAAAGACCTTAAATGGAGGTAACATTATTACAACTAAATTTTATATTGATTGTATTTTTCTGCAAAATTACGCTTTTTTACCGTTACTATCTCAATCTGCCTGCTGTTTTTTTGCTTTCCGATATGACATTCTTGTGTTTTATCTTCCACACCACGGCGTCATTCGGACCAACTTCCGTGCAGAACGGAGCCTCGCTTGAAAAAGTTTTCCTCATCATGTCGCGGCTAAGCAACTCAGTGGCAACACAATCGCCCTGAGGAAGGCTCAACACTTCAAATGCGTGGCTTGGGATATTTACCCGCAAGTCACACGGCTCGTTGGAAAAATTAACGGCAATGACAAGCGTCTCATTGTCACATGACCGCAACCACACGTATTGACGATGAGGATTGAGAGTGGGGTTCTCATAGTTCACATACATGAGGTCAAAGAAACGGCCGCGCGAAATAGCCTTCTCCGAATTGCACATTTTCATTATTGTAGCATACTTCCCTCTGAGCCACTTCTCCTGTCCCGTCAGGCGCGATTCATCACATTTTCCGCCGTTAAGCCAACGCCTCACGGTGGGAATGCTCCAGTAATCGAATATTGTAGTGCGTCCGTCAGCCCCGCTGAATCCTTCAGCGTCGACAGCGCATTCGCCAAGCTCCTGACCCGCATAAACCATGAACGGACCCGTTCCGATAAACGCGCTGACCACAAGCGACGGAATTACAAGCGACGGGTCGCCCGCATAGAACCGGGATCCAAAACGCTGCTCATCATGATTTTCAAGAAAGTTGAGCATGTTCTCCCCTATGCCGTCAACCGTCTGCCAGCAGTGTGTCAGCTGAGCCGCCGAAACATTGCAGCACTGAATGCCGCGAAGAGTGTCATAGAGATTCACCTTGTCATAGAGATAGTCAAAGCCGGCATGAATATACTCGCGATAAAGCGCCACGTCATATATTTCGGCAATAAACACTATTCTCGGAAAACGCTCCTTTACATTAGATATAGCCCATCTCCAGAACTCCACGGGAACCATGTGAGCCATGTCGCAGCGGAAACCGTCGACACCCTTGTCTGCCCAATAGCGGAGTATGTCGAGCATCTGAAACCACGTGCGCGGTATCGGATAAAAGTGCCGCGAGCCGTCGCCGAAATCTATGCCATAGTTCAGCTTGACCGTTTCATACCAGTCATTGACCGAAGGAAACGCTGTAAAGCAGTCATTTCCCGAAGCGCGCGCCGGAAATTCCACATAGGGTTCGGCGCTGCCATCCATCGGAATCGACGGAGCGAAAAGCTGATGAGGTATGTAATAGAAATTATTGTCGCGGTCAAAAAAGCGGTTTCGGTCATCGTCCACGCCAAAGTCCTTGACTCCTGCGGGATGAGCGTCAGAGATATATTGCCTTGACACATGATTGGGCACAAAATCGATAATCACTTTCATTCCCGCGTCATGAGTGCGCTCTACCAAAGCCTCAAACTCTCCGATACGCTCGTTCACATTCTCGGCGATATCCGGATCAATGTCATAGTAGTCCTTGATTGCATAAGGCGATCCTGCCTTACCCTTGACCACCACGGGATTGTCACGATGAATGCCATAGGAGCTGTAGTCAGTCTGGTTCGAGTGTTCAATCACTCCGGTATACCACACATGAGTCACCCCGAGGTTCCTGATGCTTTTAAGAACCTTCGTCGTGATGTCATTCATTTTTCCGGAGCCATTCTGGGCTATAGTCCCGTTTGGCACACAGTTTTCATTATAATTGGTAAAAAGTCTCGGTAATAACTGATAAATAACGGGCTTTTCCTGTTCCATAAATTCAATCATAATTTGAACTTCTCTTTGGCTTCGAGAAGCACGCTTTTAGCGCTTTTATATCCGCTTTTAAATATACGTTCTTTTTCTTTCAGCTTAAAAACTCTTAGATCGGCAATAGAGTCGGTCGAAATAACCACGTCGCAAAGAGTCGCGTCGGTCTGCGAATTTGCCCTCGCCATCAAGTGATACGTGCGGATAGCCACGTCAAGAATAGAGCCTGTGTAATTTCCCTTTTTGATGATAGGGCTCACATTGACACCTATCAATATATCACACTCCTCCCTGATAGCCCATGCCGGAAGATTGTGAAGCACTCCCCCATCGACATATTCAACGCCATCGATTGTCACCGGATTAAACACAATAGGCAAGGAGCAAGAAGCGCACACTCGGTCGGCAATCACACCTTCGCGCCATTGCACAGGCTTGCTTGCGGCAATGTCAGTCGCCCCGATCACCGTCGGGATAGGGCAATCCTCAAGCCGCTCCACAAGAAGGTTGTCGGTTAGAAATTGATGGAAGCCCTCCATTGAAAAGAAGCCCTCCTTGGGCAGACACACCTTGCAAAAATCCTTGAACCTGTAATAATAGAATTGCTTCATTATATCAAGGGGAGCCATTCCTGAGCCATACAACGATGCCACGACCGAACCGGCGCTTACACCGGCTATAATATCGGGCTTGATGCCAAGCTCTTCCATTGCATACAACACGCCAAGATGAGCGAATCCCCTCACCCCGCCACCGCTCAATGCAAGTCCGAGTCTATATTTTCTCTTTTTTTCCAAAACAGAGTTTTTATAAATGATAATGACAAATTTACCACTTTTTATTCATTATACAGCAATAGCTACATTAATAATTTACACTTACGCCCTCCATGCGCTGCCTTTAATCACTCTTGAAAATATTTCTCAAATTTTATTTGGCAATTAAAAAATATTGCCTACATTTGCGGTGTACTATTATACTAATACACCATTATGCTAAATGTAAATAACGTCACTTTCTCCTACAAGCGCAAGGCGGCGCCGGTGCTTGACAATTTCTCCCTCAATCTTTCGCCCGGAGCAGTATATGGACTCCTCGGGAAGAACGGAGCCGGAAAATCCACATTATTATATTTAATAGCCGGATTGCTCACCCCGGCATCAGGCAATGTGGTTTTCATGGACAACGACACCCGCAAGCGACTCCCTGAAACTCTCAACGAGATGTTCATAGTCCCCGAAGAATTTTCCTTTCCACGCATCAGCCTAAGAAAATATGTGAAAGCCTGTGCTCCTTTCTATCCGAGATTCTCCAACGAAGACCTCGTGAGACATCTTGAAACATTCGACCTCAACCCCGATTTGAATCTGGGAGAATTGTCGATGGGACAAAAGAAAAAGGCGATGATGTGCTTCGCGCTCGCCTGCAACACAAAATTGCTCATGATGGACGAGCCGACCAACGGGCTCGACATCCCCGGAAAAAGCGCATTCCGCCGATTCATCGCCAAAAATATGACTGACGAGCGAACCATCATCATCTCTACCCACCAGACACGTGACATCGAAAAGCTCATAGACCACGTCATCATCATGAACAACAGCAATATTCTTCTCAACGAGTCCATGCTGTCGATATCCTCCCGCCTCAAATTCATCACCACCTCCGACAAAGCGCTTATCGAATCGGCTCTATACAGCCAGCCGTCAATCGAAGGCGCCAATGTTATCCTGGCAAACGACGACGATTCAGAAACCGAAATAAATCTTGAATCGCTGTTTGAGCTTGCAGTAAACCACCCCGAGACTATCTCCGATTTATTCAAAACAAAAACATCAATATAATATGAAAACCAACCGGCATTTCAGCCTTTCAAGATTAGGAATGCTCTTCAAGCAGGATTTCATCGAAAATCACCGTCAGCTTCTCCTCGCCTCAGGATTCTCTCTTCTGCTCCTGTCGGTCCTGAGCATATCCATCTCACTCAATTTTTCAGCGTTACCCGACGATAGCCACTTCAACACCATGTGTATCCACGTTGAAAGAGGTTGGTTCATCGCAGCGTTTATCATATTCGGCATGATTGCCGGCTCATCGCTATTTAACACCTTGAAGACTCCGGCAGGACGCCTCTCCACGTTAATGATTCCGGCGTCACAACTTGAAAAATTCATCGAGCGATGGCTCATCGTCGTTCCCGGCTACATCCTCCTTTTCATCTTAATCGGGACTATCGCCGATCTCGTCAGGGTGGGATTCTGCGAATGGATTCTACACCGCAACGTAACCATGATCCAACCCCACGACTTTTTCGACACCGACTCCCTTCCCAGAAAATACTTCGTAGCAACTCTCGGCTTCCTCTCCCTGCAGTCATTCTTCGTGCTCGGCAGCGTCGTGTGGCAAAAATTTGCGATGGTCAAAACATTCTGGGCAATGGTTTTCATTGGCGGAGCATACTNCCTGACCGGTATCGCCCTTATGGAATGGCTTCATAATCCAGGAACTGCATATCCTGAGCCTGAATTTTTGAAAACCGACACAGTTCCATGCATCATTGCCTCACTGGTTACATTATTCAACTATTCCGTGGCATACCTGCGACTGCGCGAATCAGAAATCATCAACCGTTGGTAAAACTATGGTATTCAATGAAAATAACAAGGCTATCTATCTCCAGATTGCCGATAAAATATGCGATGACATCATGCTTGGCACATTAAAAGAGGGCGACCGCATCCCATCGGTGAGAGAATATGCAGCATCACTTGAGGTGAATGCCAACACCGTAATGAGAAGCTACGAGTTTCTTGAACGGAACGGCATCATATTCAACCGTCGGGGCATCGGTTTCTTCATCGAAAAAGAAGCTGATGAAACCATACGCAAAATGAGAAAGGAAACATTTTTCAGCGGAGAGTGTGACTACTTCTTCCGCCAGCTCATGACGCTCGGCATCTCTCCCGAAGAATTGGCACAACTGTTCAACAAATATTTAAACGACAATAAAAAATGAAATACTCAACCTACATGATGCTTGCAGCCTTCTTTGCCGGACTGATAGCCGTCATCATTTTAATATTGACAGTAATCGCTTCTGGCGAGCCATGGAACGACTCAACCATTCAGCTGAAAGGGAAACAGGTCGACGTGACCATGCCGCGGTTTAAAAATCTCGACATTTCAATATCATTACGCGGCAAAAAATTCAGGCTTGAAAACTTCAGGGGCATCGAAATTTTAGAAAGCGACTCGGTCGACTCCCCCGTTATGACTCTGAGCGAAAGCATAAAAGCGATGACCGAAACACGTCTTGTCAACGACACCCTGTACCTTTCGGTCAATCCCGCCCTGGTGTGTGACACGATAAATCCGAAACACACCATGTTTTTCGAAACGACCGACATCCACCCCGTCACCATCACCATCCCCTCGGGAATGCTAAGAAGCGTGAACAACAACTCCGATGCAGTATATCTCAACGGCATCAACACCCGCCGCCTCGACACATCGGTCAAAAAAGGCAGGGTCGTCATGAACCGCTGCTCAGTCGACTCGCTTGTAAGCGACAGCCGAAACATCTCTGAAATCAAATTGACTGATTCAAAAATCAGCGTCATTCAGCTAAACAATGCTCCGAAAGAAGCCGTCGTAAAATGCACCGACGCCACCAGCGCGATATCAAAATTAAGCGTCACGGCAAAAAAGGCTGACACAGGCTGCGTGCTGTCATTGAAAAAAGCCACGGTAGGTGAAATTGAATGGAATCCCTACGACTCCACAACTGTGCTCACTCTACAGTTGGCAAAACCCGTCACCGTCACTACCGGAAGCGGCAAGTAAAATATTCACAAAGTCAAGAGCCGGCAGGAAAATGTTCCAAATCCGTGGGGGGGATGGGTATTTTCCACCGGCTCTCAATTTATCTAATTGCGGAATATGTATCGGGCAAGTCCGAAAATATATCGTCTGAAACCCGGACGGTAAAGTAGCACTCGGTCAAACCAGCCTATATGAGCCCCGACAAATTTCACCACAAGTCCCACATAAATCATCGCAAAAAGCGTTCCCGGACCGATGATGTTCCATTTCCATGAGCCGAAAAACAGATAGCTGCTCAAAACCGCAAGAACCACGAGCGACGTGTCAACATAAATTTTCAACTTCGGAAACGGCTTTCCGGTCACGCGGCTTAATGCTACCGGGAGTCCCTCGCCGGGCATCGTAACCGAGCCACATTTCACCTCAAAAGCAATTCCCGCACCCATCACCGTGCAGCCGATGAATTGAGTGGCTATGCAGGAAACCAGGCTTTCGCATTCAAGCGNCNNNGTGAGCGCCATGTTCACGTCGATAAGCCATCCGAACACCCAGCCTATGAGAAGCTGAAACANCTGAACAGGCTCAAATCGGCGNCGCAGAATCAGAATCTGCAAGAACACCAGCACGAAATTCATCACAATCGTGTAGCCGCCGACCGTCAATCCGGGAACTGTTCCCTCAAGCCCGGCAATTGAGAATGAAAGCGGCAACGATGAAATCACACTGCTGCCAAGATCCGACTTGATACACAATACGACTCCGAGAGTCATCAGATAGAGAGAGCACAATAACAGAAAATGCTGCCACACGAATGAAACCACACGGTCTTTCGCCGGCAATCGATAAGTTGAAATCATAAGCCCCATTGAAATTTTACAACTGCAAAGTTACAAAATTTCCGCCGAAAGAGCTACAACTTCATTCTCATTGAGCCGCCACGGCAAGCTTGCGAGCCGCCGAAACGTGCTGCTCACCATCGATTGACACCGTTGCGCGATATACATATATACCCCTCGGAACACGCCGTCCTGAAGTGTCGCTCAGATTCCATTCCATCGGAGCCGAAGCGCTGTCGCCCGAGCGTTTCGTCGACCACACCATTCTGCCCATCAGGTCATAAACGGCAAGTGTCACGTCGGCATTAGCCCCCGGTTTATTATGCTCCACCATGAAATTAACCCTGTCGACAGCAGGACTGCAATCGGCATAGAGATTAATGATTTCAGGCACTCTTCCATCCTTGACGGTGAAAGATATCGTCGACTCGGCAAGATTGTTTGAAGTGTCCCACACTCTCAGCCTCAACGAATGGTCGCCATCCTTAAGTCCGCTCAGAGGATAAGACAGCGTGCCCCACACGGGACCCTCATCGCCCGGTTCATAATATTGAGCTATGTCGGAATAAGTCTTGCTTCCGTCAAGCTGCAATGAAATCTGATGACCGATTCCCGCCGACGAAATATTGATTCCCACGTCGTCGCTCATTCGCGCTATGACGGTGGGCGACGAATTCACGCGCTGCCCGTCGCGGAAAGCCACTGAATTAAGAGCGAAATACTCTATAACAGGAGGCGTCAAGTCGTCCTCGCGGCTTTCGTCATAGCCATAGACGAAGAAATCCCTGTTCACCCCCGACGCATCTCTGCCATCGGCGGTGAAGGCAAACATATTGAGCGCAGCAGGACGGAAATTGGAGGCGATCTCGGTAGGCATCGAGATAGTCACATTGAATCTGCCTTGACGCACAGAGTCACGACCCACATATAGACGGTCGCCCTGCTCCTCAAACGTCGATTCCTTTCCATCGCCGTGAGCGAGAGTAGTGGTACTGTATTCCGCATCATAAAGCGTAGGCACGAACACCCCGTTGAAATCTTCGGCAATCGAGCCGTCAGATGCGACCACATGACCCTCTATCGTCACGTTCTGTCTTGCCTTTATCGTTGGCTGCGCCTCAGGATCAACAGTCTCCCCGTTTATACGGTCAAGCACCATGCGGTTATTGGGCGATCTCAACACAAGCGCCGGGTCACCCAAAAGCACATATCTCAATTTATTCTCCTCATTGTCAAGCATCGTGTTCTTGGCACGGCGCATTATTTCGCCAACGGGGATGGGAGTCCCGTCGTCATAACGGTCAAACACCTTCGAAGCCACGGCAACCGTTATGTCGCCGTTATAGGCGATATACACGGGGCGTGTCGCCGCTATAGAGCCGATAATACCGTTAGNGTTGAAAAACAGCGATTCAGCTCCCGAATTATCGGGAAGGTCCCAACGGAGGAAATCGCAAGTTGCCGCAAAAAGCATAGGCTGGCGAGCGAAATCGGCGGCTTCTATATCCTGTCGCGTCANCAANCCTTCNCCTGTCCAGCTGAAAGTGTTGGCATGCCCTATATACCACCACCACAGCACGCCACTGTTAAGCGCGCGCATCATGCGGTCATGAGCGCCCACGGCAACATTGTCGACAAGCGGAAACGCATCTACATAAACCTTCGTATATAGACAATTGCGACCCTCATCCGTNGAAATTAAGGCGTTATATGCATCCTCCATCTGCTCAAGGTGAATACCCACGTTTTCATCGTCGGCTGAGAGCACCATGCGGTTTTTCCAGTCTACTTTTTTGTCATCGGCGATGTATGAACGCAGTTTCTCGACTACAAGCGAAGCATCGGCAGTCGATGTCACCGGGATGCGTCCTATTGCCAGGCAATGACGGTCACGACCGGGTTTCGAGCCCGATCCATCCTCAAGAAATGCGAGATAATCCTCGGTGGTATAAGACGAATTATCATGGCTGCCGTCAACCGTCTGCCATTGTAGCAGCACCGGCTTGCCGAGCGCCTTCACTTCATTTGAAATCGCGCGGTGGTCATATATTCCGCGACCGAGAAGCAGAGCAAATGCCATGCGGCTGTCTTCGCCGTCGCGTCCGCGGTCCCAGAACATCTTGAACATGCGGCGGAAGGCGTTCACATGAGGAGTGCCCGATGAAAACTCGTTAAACACCTCGTCCTGATTCACCACCATCACGTCAAGCGGCAAATCGGTCGAATTGCGGTGCAGCTCGGCAATCTCCTCAGCCTGGCTTCTCCATTCAGGCATGGTGATGATAATCATCTGGGGAGTCTCGCGTCCGTGTATATCCTGATTNTCGACAGCGCCCACATAGGTCGGAGAAGGCATTGAAGCATCTTNNTTCCATGCCNCATAATGTCTCAATCNCGATTCNGTTGCAGTCCAGCCAAGCTCGCTTCCTGAAAGCGACGCGTTGACCTTTGCCGCGCGCGAAGGATCGGTCACGTCCCACAATCGGGTTCCCGACGTCGCTCCGGCAAGAGCCGCGGCGCCTGAATTAAGATGAAAGTCAAGCAATCCCGACGACAATCTGAGTTGACGTGAATAATTTACAACTATGCGGTCAAGNCGNGCAAGCTTCACATTGCCGCTCGANGTGNTGAACGANACAGAAAGCTCCATGTCTTCGCCCGACACAGGGGCAACGTGCTTCACACTCCTCANCACATAATGGCGATGGGAATCATTCACCGACGCATCTATGCTATTGGCAAGCGTCGCCTCGACACCGGTACCGTTCACCGAAAAATTGATTTGCGATCCGGCGCCTATTGTCTTAGCGGCAAAATAGCAGGTAAAGCCCACGTTGTCGCCAACCTTATCGGGAAGACTGAAATTNAACGATCTTGTGNGCGTCGANGAAAAATCCTCGCCGAGAAACGTGTGACCCGTGCTTCCNGGNGAAACAAGTTCCTGCTCGTGATAAACCATTTCGGTAAACGACCCGGCGACACTCCCCGACACCCCGGCGNTGCCGGTTGTCGCTGATATCGCATCATCGCCNCCNTCAGTCACAAANTAATATCCNTCAGTGGAATAGTAATTACGGTCATAATCGATNCCACCACCCGNCACCTCAACAGGCACAACCGCGCCCTGAGCATAGAAAACCACTCCNCGCGAAGTTGCCTCCGACATAGCCTGAGGAAGATCGTCGATATAATTATCCGCCGTAAGGACATCGCTTATAGGCGCTCCACCATATCCGTAGATCTTGACTTTCGACGGATCGGAAAAACCCCAGCGTTGCAATTCGGAATTAGGAATGAGATAAACTCCCGACGAGCTAACTTTTATCTTAANCCATCGTCCCGACGACAACTTTGACGACGGAGCATAAGTATCAAGCGAAAACGCTGAAGCGCATGGAGTCTTAACCAGTCCCCACGCCATCAGCATCAAAAAGCAAAAGAGTCTTATATTATAAGTAGGATATCCGTGTTTCATAATTACATTATTAACGATAAGAATACCCTGATTATTGTTTTTTTTTCAACATCTATTGCAGTTAAAGAAAAAAGTCGTAACTTTGTGCCCGGGTAAGTCCTACACGACCAGCTCCCCGGGAACTCCGCCAGGCCTTGACCGGAGCAACGGTACCGGGTTGTAGCGGTGCGATGTAGTCAGCTTACCCTTTTTTTGTATTCCTGCCCCACCCCCCGCNCACCGGAGATGCGCAAATATGCGCCGGNGGATTTTTCGTAAATTTGCTAAAAAAATAAATGATGACTCCGAAAAGTAAATCCTATTTCAAGGTATTTGGTCTTTTTCTTTTTTTATCCGGATGTGGCGGCGCGATCGTTTCTTTAATCAACAGATACCTTCGCTCAAATGACCTTACTTCTAACTCCTCTTCCTATATTCTTTGGTTATGCTTAACCGTTTATTTCTTTTTTATCTGTCGTTGGTTATTTCGGAGGCTCAACTCTATTGAAAAGAATAACCGGTAGGATTGACGGATGAACCCAAGGGGGATTCGTCAAGTGGTTACGGANAAAACCCGGAAGGATAAGATTAAGTATTTCAANGCGCTTTTGCTGCCGTTTTGGCGTGGCGAGCCTGTGNCCTGTTTNGNGGGCGTGGTTCTCGNCGCCGCTCTTGGCGGGGGCAGCTGCCGCTTAGCAGCTCAAGGCTTGTCGCCGCAGCCTCGGGGCGGGGATGATAAGGGTGACGGAGCCGGGCGGGACTGCGTCATGGGCGGCTGCGGGAGCAGGTGGCGTTTGGTGACATGGCGCGCCATGTCCGTAAGTTTTTTTGGGAAGGGCGGCTTGGCGGTGGAAGGTGTCGTCCTCGGTCTGGCGGGGCAGCACCTTGTAGTTGAGCGGGCGGATGACGGGATCGCGGGGTATCTTTTTGAGCGCCTCGCGCCGCTGTTCTTTGATGCGCCTCTGCCGCTCTTTTTCGGCTGCGAGACGGCGGTCGTATTCGTAGAACGCCAGTCGGCGGTATTCGCCGTAGTCGCGCAGGAGGTAGTATTCGTCGGTGAGCGGGGGAAGGCACTCCTCGAATGTGATTTCGGGGAGTGAGCCGGAGGGTATCTTGCGTCGCAGCGGGCGGTAGTCGGCGGGTGTTGCGAGGTCGAGGGCGAGGAACGCAGCGTCGTCGCCCTTCACGGAAGCGTAGTGGATGAAGGCGTGGCGGAATGCGGTGTTTTTGCGGTAGTCTCCGTGTACGATCACGAATGAACCGGGCGCGGTGGGGATGGATGAGACGACAGCCGCCAGGGCGTTGTCGAACCCCCAGTTCATGCGGGTCAAGGGGTAGCGGTCGCAGTGGAGCAGCGCGGCGCGGTGGATGGAGTAGCCCCTGACGGCTTGGGGTCGTCGCGCCGAGGCGTGGATGAGCCGCAAGGATGGGGCTGTGGCTCGGGCTTGCTTGAGGGTGGTGTCCATGAGGAGGGCGCGTGTCATGGGATAGAGATGGTCGAGATAGCGGACGTAGTCGGCTATGAGCGACAGGTAGCGGTCGGCGGGGTCGTTGATGAAGACGCGCGGTTGACGGGCTGCGGAGTGCCGGAGCCGTTCGAGGATTTCGATTAGACATGACTGACGGTGTGTTAGTGGCAATCCGCGCCACATGCGGAATGACGCGGTGTAAGCCGCCGAGGTTCGGATTA
>JAAVEM010000019.1 GCA_014801235.1 Bacteroides sp.
CGACCGCTATCTGTCGCTCATAGCCGACTACGTCCGCTATCTCGACCATCTCTACCCCATGACACGTACCCTCCTCATGGACACCACCCTCAAGCAAGCGCGAGCCACAGCCCCATCCATGCGGCTCATCCACGCCTCGGCGCGACGCCCACAAGCCGTCAGGGGCTACTCCATCCACCGCGCCGCGCTGCTCCACTGCGACCGCTACCCCTTGACCCGCATGAACTGGGGCTTCGACAACGCCCTGGCGGCTGTCGTATCATCCATCCCCACCGCGCCCGGTTCATTCGTGATCGTCCACGGAGACTACCGCAAAAACACCGCATTCCGCTACGCCTTCATCCACTACGCTTCCGTCAAGGGCGACGACGCGGCGTTCCTCGCCCTCGACCTCGCCACCCCTGCCGACTACCGGCCCATGCGTCGAAAAATACCCTCCGGATCACTCCCCGAAATCACATTCGAGGAGTGCCTGCCCCCACTCACCGACGAATACTACCTCCTGCGAGACTACGGCGAACACCGCCGCTTGGCGTTCTACGAATACGACCGCCGGCTCGCAGCCGAAAAAGAGCGGCAGAGGCGCATCAAAGAACAGCGGCGCGAGGCGCTCAAAAAGATACCACGCGACCCCGTCATCCGTCCGCTCAATTACAAGGTGCTGCCCCGCCAGACCGAGGACGACACCTTCCACCGCCAAGCCGCCCTTCCACAAAAAACGTACNGACATGGNGCNCCATGTCACCAAACGCCNCCCGCTCCCGCAGCCGCCCATGACNCNGTCCCGCCCGGCTCCGTCACCNTCATCATCCNCGCCNCGAGGCTGCGGCGACAAGCCTTGAGCTGCTAAGCGGCAGCTGCCCCCGCAAAGAGCGGCGGCGAGAACCACGCCCCTCAACAGGNCACAGGCTCGCCACGCCAAAACGGCAGCAAAAGCGCNTTGACNTNNTTACTCNTTNAANTCCTTAANGACCCTAAGNACCTTAAAGNCCTTACCGTTCTCACCACAAAAATGGCAATTTCATTGGCATGAGCCGCAATTCATGTTTTGTCNCCGANACATTCCCCATCACTGATTTTTTTACTAANTTTGTATATTAAATACAGAATTCAAATTATGGAGACCGACCGACTGATACTAAGAAAATGGAGTGAAGACGATGCTGACGCACTTTACAAATATGCATCCGANCCCANAGTCAGCGANCTTGCATTATGGGACTGCCACACATCGGTCGACATGAGCCGCGAGGTCATATCCCGATTTTTCCTCCCGAACCCCCATCTGTTTGCAATCGCGCTTAAAGACACAAACGAGCCAATCGGATGCATCGGGCTTGTCCCNGAGGAGGACTCTCACCACCCGCTTCTGCCCAACGAGAAAGAAGTNGGATATTGGATTGGTCGTCCTCACTGGAATAACGGTTTGACCACGGAAGCGCTCGATATTTTTATAAGTTATTGCCGCGATAATCTTCATTTGGACTCTTTGCTGATCACCACCGATGAAAAAAACAAAGCGTCACAACGCGTCGCTCAAAAAAATGGCTTCATCTTCCTTGAAGATTATATCTATGACGGCATTCCAAGCAAAGCTTTCCGACTCCAATTAAACCGATAAATCGTCTCCACAGCTCACTCNCCGCATTTAATAGCATTTGCCGGCATACATTCGCCATTCTTTCCAAAACTTTTAAGCGCGTCCTCGGCTTCAACCGTCACTTTCGATTCATCAAGNTTGGCGCGATCAAGCCCGAAAACATCGATAAAAAAATCATAGACAGCCTGACGTTTGCGAGGACCGAAATCATGCCCCTCATCAGGGAAATGGACATTGGTCACATTAGCGNCGGCNCCATAAAACCCATAAATCCGCTTAAGATAAGGCAATTCCAATTCAGGCACCGAAGAAGTCCAATCCTTGCCGTCAGAAATAACACATAGCGGTCGAGGAGCGAATGCCGCCGCAAGCTCTGCATTACACGTCCCTCCTCCGGCTCGCATTATCGGCTTGCCGCTTTCACACGGACATCCCCCGTCAAAATGTGACGANAGGCTGACAACAGGACACGCCGCCGTGTAACGCGAATCAAGGACTGACAGCAGAACCGCCTGCGTTCCTCCGCCCGAGCCGCCGTTNACTCCAANCCGCGACGGGTCCACATCGNCCCTGTCAATCATGAAATCGAGCACCGAAATCCCGTTCATAGCCTGAATGACGTGTGCGTCAGAAGTGTGGTGCTTATCCGAGCCCACCTGAAGAGCCGACTCCCCCCAACCATACAAATCATAGTCCACACATATCGCACCCATCCGAGCCAGTGTCCCGAGCCGTTGCTGCTGCGCGTCATTATAACGCCCGTTGCTGAAATGCCCGTTAGGACAAATAATGAGCGGATGCTTGCCNNTCCCCGTAGGTTCGTAGATGGAGCCACACACATATAAGCCCGGCAGAGTTTCCAAATANAAATTCCTCACACTATAGCCGTCAAANTTCCGAGCCTTTGAAATCACCGGCTTAGCCTCAACACGCCTTGAAAGCGCCTCGTCAATTCCAAGCAGCTCNCCAACCTCGAGCTTGACNCTGTCACGCCGACTTTCCCACGATTCTTTGTCGGGATAAAGCGAAGAAAGCCATTTCAGCATTTTAACGCCATCCTCGACCGTGCGCCGCGGATACTCGTATGGCTTCAATTTATAGGTATTCCCGCCCTGCTTGACAAATTTATAATCAAACGGAGCAAGCGCATTAGTCAACGACTCCTCAACTGAATAAGGACGAATGCGCGANTCAGCATAAGGCAGAACCAAGCCTACAGTGTCAATATCATATTTTAATTTGACATGAAAACGCTTGCCGATTTCAGTCAGCACCTCTCCGANAGGACGGCAAAATCGGTGCTCAAAATCATTCTGCGCCNTCAGCTGAACACTTGAGCAAAGAACCAGCCCAAGAAAAATATTCTGAATTTTCATCGTTTACTCCCCCTTACAATTTAATCGAAAATTTATGCTTTCCCGAATTGACCTTAATCGGAGTTTTCTCTCCGGGCAAAACAACGTCTGCCGAAACATTTGCNGGAATCGTGACTTCAAGCGAGAAATCATCGTCCCATCGACGCCAACTCACCTCAACATCCCCATACAGTGTTGCCGTTCGGCAATTGACGCCCGACAAATCTCCGATAACCGACGGAGCGATTACAAGATGCTGCATTCCCGGCGAAGATTCATCCGCACGAATACCGGCAAGCGAGCGAAACAGCCACTCCTCTATCTGCCCCATCATAAAATGATTCCACGATGAACCTTGACGAGGATCCCATTGCTCCGTCAGNGTTGTCGCGCCAAATTGAAGTTGGAAACCATATCCCGGCACATCATAATGATTGTGCATCTTGTACATTATAGAATCGAGACCGTTGTCGGCGAGCACCCTAAAAAGATAACGGTTACCCACATCTCCCGTAGTCAGCCGCCACCCATGCTCCTTAATATCCTCAACAAGTTTGGCAAGCACACAGTCGCGCTTCCCCTCAGGCACCATGTCAAGATACAGCGGCAATGAATTGGCGGTTTGACTCCCGGAGGCATACTTGCATGAGGTTGAATCAAAATATTTTTCATTAAATGCCGCCAGCACTCTATCGGCAATCATCGAATAGCGTTCCGCGTCATCTTCTCGCCCGATCAATTTGGCTGACTTAACCAGATAAAGCANATCCTGATAATAGTGTGCCGANGCCACAAGCCCTACCGGAGTATTGCGCGAAAATCCGGCGCGGAAATCACCGTAATCATACCAATCGCCAAGCCCGAAATCAATCAGATTGTCTTCCGAGCGAGAAGTAAGATAGTCAACGTAAGCGACCATGTTTGGATAATAATCCCTTATAAGAGTATCATCGCCATAACGCTCATAATACATCCACGGTGAGATAATCAGCGTAGCGCCCCATTCAGGAGATTCCGAAAACACGTCCATCCCCGGTCCCTCAAACACCACATACTGCGGAGCCACCGTAGGCACCATGCCGTCCTCCCTCTGACTGTCGGCAATATCCCTTAAAACTTTAGGAAGATAAGATGTGAGATCCCGATTGTAAAGAAGCCCCGGACCATTCAGATGCACCTGTTCAAGCCATCCAAGTTTCTCCCTATGCGGGCAATCGGTAAAAACCGACTGCATATTACTGCGTATAGCGTTTCTTATCAAACCGTGAGCCGCCGTCAGCACGGGACTGGAACATTCAAAACGTCCCCTTTCTTCAGCTGAGTTATAAACGAAACAAGATTTTATGTCTTCAACCACCGGAAGATTATCGGGGTTAGGCTCATCAGAAAGCACAGCGCCTTCAAGCTGAATATATCGGAAACCGTAATAAGAAAACCGCGGATGCCATGTCTCCGAACTGTCACTTTTCAATGTATAGGTATAATAGTGTTGTCGCCCGGTTTGGCGTTGATCCACAGCATTATCGCCGGTTTTTCGTTCCGACACCACCATCGTCACCCTTTGACCCGGTTTTCCCTTAACCGTTATTTCAGGAAACCCCGCAAGATTCTGCCCCATGTCAAGAAGTATCGCCGAAGAGTCCACTGCTCGTTTCATCGATTTTGACGCCTTTTCAACTTCATCGGCAGTAAGCCGATGACTATTCACCATCGGAAAACGCTCCATTATTTTTACCGGCAGTGCCATCTGCGGGAGAAGCTTACCCTTCGGAGCGCGCTGCACAACAACCGGTCGCCATGCCGAGTCATCAAAACCCGGAATATTCCATCCCTGCTGTTCAAGACGCGCGTCATAATCCTCTCCCCCATATATCGAATGAAAAGTCACCGGGCTAAGGTCATATTTCCAGCTACCGTCAGTTGCAATAATTTCTGACGAGCCGTCGGTATAGCGCACCACCATCTTAAGCCATAGCGTCTCAGGTCCGAATCCAACCTGCAATTTACTGTAACGCTTACCCCTCACCACATTATAAAAACCGTTGCCAAGCATAACCCCAACAGCATTATCGCCTTCATGCAGAAGTCGAGTCACGTCATAGGTATTATAATAGACACTCTTGTCATAGTCGCTCCAGAGCGGAGTAAACTCGCCGTCGCCCACCTTATTCCCGTTGATCGACAATTCATAGTGTCCCAAGCCACATACATAGACTGTCCCATCAGCGATTTCTTTAGGCAGATTAAAATCAGTTCTCACAAGAATGCTTCTCGACGCAAGCGTATCAACGGCATTCCATTTACTCTTGACCTCGGGAAGTTTCCACTTATCGTGAGTATAGTTGCGTCCCTCAGGAAATCCGGCATCGTCGTAACTAATGGCGCCAATCCAGTCTCCGGCAAGAAATGATTCATCCGGAGCAATCCGAAATTCAGAAAACGGGCTCCATTCAGACTGTTTGTTCTTCTCGTCCCACACTCTGACACGCCATTCATAACGCGCCATTGGCTTAAGCGCAGGACCCCCGTAGGAAACAAGCTGACTCCGGCTCGAGCGTACTTTTCCGGAACTCCACACCTTCCGCTTCTTTCCGCCATCAGCAAGAAACAGCTCAATTTCATAAGCCGATTGCATCGCTCCTTCCCCTCCCGACAGCTGCCATCCGAAACGAGGAGCAACTGTCGAAACCGCCAACGGCGAATCACTCATCTCGCAGGTTTGGTGCGTCACCTCCATTCCAAAAGAATGAAACGATAGAGCAACGACAAATACAATAAGATGTGCCAGTCTTTTTATCATAAACCAAAATGCATACGTTCAAAAATCACAATACATTCTCACAAATTATTCGCCCAAGTTTATCGGAATGCCCGACAAGCTTACCGTCAACGAGCACTCTGAGCCCCTTGCCCTGATGATAACGGCTACCGTCTTTATCCCACATTATAGTCAGGTTACGCCCGTGATAAAGGATATTATCAAGGCAGAACCAATCCCATTCATCGGCAGGCACAAGCGGATTAACCTCTATTGAATTATCATCTCGCGGGCGAAGTCCGGCGAGCCCCGTAATCACAAGGTCATTGAACGTCGAATGATTATAGTAACGGCTACGCTCCTGGTCTCCTTTCAGCCAATATCCGGTGACTTCATCAAGATATTCGCCGATATAAGGTCTGCCTCGATGATGCGACGACTCCACATAAAGTTTCATCTGGGCAAAATAAGCGCTGTCGCTGACGGCAGGATTCTTTTCGCTGTTAAGATAATTGGCAAGCGCTGTCAAAGTCTGGGACGTCGCAAAATGCCATATAGCTCCATCCCATTCACATTTGCCTACTCCATGCGTGCGGAATTCGGGATGGCGTCTTTCAGCCGTTGTGAGCCCGTAAGGAGCAGAAAAACCTTTCTTATCATTAATCTGAGTCCAAGCCTTGTCATAAACACCTTTATCAGGGAGATTGAAGTACCACGGCAGGTATCCGATCGCCTCACGTACCCCGGCAAGAGTGTCACCCCTAAGTGTCTCAAAAAACGAATGCTCGTCATTCCATAGGCGCGACTGCACAAGTTTCTTCAGTTCATCAGCCTTTTTCTCATAGAAAGACTTGTCAGCATCGTCACCCAATAATTCGGCGATTGCAGCGAGAGCTTTCGCATTGCCATACATATAGCTGTTTATCGTCGGGCGCGCATTCTGCTGGCGTCGCCCCCCGCTTATGCTCTCCTCCATGCCGTCGGCTACGTCACGCTGCCAATATAGACCGTTGGACAAGCGGTGAGTATCCTCCCATCGGGCATACTCTGCTTTCAAATCGGGATAAAGCTTGGCAAGCGTTTCCTTATCGCCATTCACAAGATAACGGTTATACACAGCGTCAGGAATCCATGAACTGAAATTCATCATTCTTTCCATCGGCTTCCCGTCATTGCCGTGATACCACGTGTTTATGATACCGTCAAGATACTGTTGATTTCTAAGCCAACGGCTCTCATAAATATGATGTCCCACGGCGCAGGAAATAAGGTTATATTTATCAGCATACTTCCTGTCCACCAGAAATTCAGTCATGCCATATCCTGCCGGAGTGTCTTTAATATGCTTTCGGAGAGTCCACCAACGGTAATAATACATCTCCTCCATATCCTTATCAGGACACTCAAAAAGAGGGATATTAACTTTCATCCATTCCGAAGACATAGCATTTGGAATAGCCTGCACAATATTCTCATCCTCCATTCCATTGAAATAATCAACGTAATGGGCAAAATCATCATATCGGAGCAACGCCGACGCTCCGTCGACATCCTGCGACGAGCTTTTAAAATTAGCTATCCTATAAACCGCTTCCCTATCAACGTCATTCGCCCTGGGCATATCATTATATTGGTCAGCCCAGGTGTCTACATTAGGATAATCGGAATGCTGACCAGTCCGGAATACTACTCGCTCAACACTTTTAACCGGAGCGAACAGCATCCGGGTGGTTTTCTTCTTTCCGTCGACATAGACCGTTGAGTTGCGATTATCCTGAGAAAGCTCCACCTTGACATGATAAGATTCACCGGGTTCATAGTTAAGAATTTTACCATAGCGGGCGCCCCCTTTCGATCGGAAATCGCCATCAGGGGTAAAATCCAGCCGGGCGCATGCGGTGCCATCCTCGTCAACAAATTCAACAATCATCTCACCGTGGTTATTCTGCTCCGCCATGATGTCAAACTCTACGGTCAGTTCGCGCGTAGGTGGTATTTTTCTTTCAACTTTTGACACATCATAAGGATCCTTATCCCTAAGCGTAAGCCATGTCGATCCATTCTTTGCCTCCAGTGAAACAGGAGCCCACACCGGAGAATAAATATTCCACATGTCAAGCTCTGAAAGATTTTTGAAATCAGCGAAATCCTCGTCGGCATGACTGCTGGCACGGGCTATGACAGGCACCGGAATACGGGCTACCCACATATCTTCCTTGCCGACACTATATGTGACCCACAAATTGCTATCGGCAGGAATACCGTTACCCTCCTGAATACCCCTCACATATTGCGGACCAAACGATTTATATTGTCCGGCATACCTCATCGGCGGCACCTCCCCGTGAACAAGATTCAAGGTGGTGTATTCAAGTCCGTCAGAACTTAATGAGATGGCAAGAGGCCAGCGGAATTCCGCCGGATTATATACCGTGGCATATGTTCCGTCGCTCAATCTCTGTCCCCATATCTTCGCATTGCTGTTCACAAATCCTTTCGCACGTTCAACAGGTTCCGCCCACGTGTTCCCGCCGTCTTCACTTATGGAAGTCAACGCATGTTTCCATAGCGATGCTATACGCCCGTCGGGAAGCGTATACCAGCAAAAAGCTTTATAGGGCTTTGATAACGGAATTAAAGGATCATTCCTGTCAGCCTCCTCGACCCACTGCATCCTATATAAAGGATTGGCGATAATTTCATCACATGCCTCACGGAACCCCTTATCCTTACTCTTCCTATAATTCGGATACAGGGTGTTCTTCTCATTAAAATCGTGATTATAATAAATAAAATAAATAGGTCCAAAACTTCCGTCAGCATAGATTTCTCGCGCCACTCGCCCTATGCCGTTACCGTCATTAGGATCATCTTTAGGGTGAAGCGCCACGCCATAGTTGCCTATTGCAATCAGTCTGCCCGATTTTGACACATAAAAACCCACACGCTGATGCATCACCGCTTCAGCATTCTTAGCCACATAATCGCTCCCCTCCTTCTTAAACCCGTCGGGGACAGGATAGACGGGAAACAATATTTCAGGCGCGCTCCAATTATAACCGTCGGCTGAGGTCTGAAGCAATGTGCGTCCGCCGCCCACATGCTCATCTACCGGATTGGAAAGATAGTGCATATAAAATTTCCCGTTCCAATAAGCCATCATCGGTTGATGATTATAAGTCCATCCGTTATCATTAGGCGAATATAAATCATACCTCCGATTAGCGCGCATCGTCTGAATATTATGCACCCCGACAACCGGCGACAAGCCTCCGTCATGCCGATTCGGATTTGACAATTCGGAACCTGTATAATGGATGCGGTCGGCGGCATTTATCATTGCATCGGCACATCCGACGACCGAGAGCAAAAATATCAACAAAGTTTTCATTGACGGCTATGTTCAATCAAATTATTTACTACGCGGCGCGGCGTCTTAAAAATAGTGCCATGTTTATGCCCTTTCGGCACAGAGACACTATCTGTCACCTCGGTGAAATTAAGAAAATCTTTTGTTTTATGAGCGCTATATATAAATTTGCGATAGGTGTCGTAATATATGTAATATTCCTCTCCAATCTTTACTACTGCAGGACCCTCGGTAAATGATTCAGTGAACGCATCCGACGGTTGAGAATAAGGTCCTTCAGGCGATTCGGCAAAAGCGACTTTTATATTTCGATTAGGACGCGTATTGTCCTTAACCACCATCACATAGTCGTGCGGACCCCGCTTGACAATTACGGCATCGATACAACTGAATCCCGGATCATAAAACAGTTCCGGCTGTGAAAATGTAATAAAATCCTTGGTGCTGACATAATAAAGGCGATGATTATTATTTTCATCCTCAATCCCCCTGTCAAACCGGGCTTCGACAACACACGAAGCATAGACAATCAGGAATGATTCACGCTCATCGTCATAGAAAATTTCAGGAGCCCAAACATTCTGAGTCGATATTACAGAATCCATAGCCGGAATGCGACGCTGCGGGCTCCAGTTAATAAGATCCTTGGAGCTCGCGTACCCAAATCCGGTATCCCCTTTCCACGCAATTGTCCATACGAGATGATAAATGCTGTCGGGTCCCATGACTATCGACGGATCGCGCATAATATTCATTCCAAGTTCGGGCTTCAGCCATGTGCCCGGAATGCTGTCCCAATGAATGCCGTCCTCACTCCAAAGGAAGCGCAGCCCTTCATCAGCCGGTTCATGGAACGAAGTGAACATGTATATATCGTCTTCCTTCTCTTTAGATGCTAAAGAGAAGGAAGACATCACACCTGCCGACAATATAAAGGCAAGCATTATCACGACCGTCAATAATCTCATGTCGGCAAATCAATAAAGAGTCGGCAGATTCTTCCAGTCAGTACCGATATAATCCTTGTCAGTATCCACTGCAATAAGTACCCGGTCATTGCCGGCTCCATGCGCGCCGTCATACTGGAACTTGTTTATTCCATTATCAAACACGCCAATGTATTCAAGGGATCCGTTCACAGGACTATACCACCATACATTTTTCTTTTTGCCTGAGATTTTAGACAAATCTATTTCCATCGGACGATTGGTGTGATTATAGACAAGCAGATAATCATTGCCGCGTGTGGCAATAAGACGGTCATAACGCACTCCGTTCTCGCCGGCGATTATACTTTGATCGGGAACACGCTCAAAGAATGGGAACGCAAGCATCAAATTTTTGAGGTGTTTCATCTGATTGAAACCGGGGTCTTTCATGCCCTCATACCATGTCTTAGTCGCTCCATAACCGCCGTTATTCGCCGGTTTAAGCATCTGCATTATTGAATTATGTCCATAAGTGTGACCGAATGCTCCGGCAAACACAGCCCAATAAGCGTAACGGCGCACGTCAGGAGCCTTCCACCATGGCTGAGCGGGGTCATGAAGCCCTTGCGGAATTTCTTCGTAGGAGGGTTCCGCATCAAGAATCGGCTTGCGAGGCTTCTTGGCGAGTCCTGCTTCAACATATCTCCAGTTATCTTCAGCCAAGGCAGCCTGCGCGGTGTCATCGCCATCTCCACGAATCTGATCATAACGGCGATGACCGCTTTGGAACATATTGAAATCAAGCCAATCGGAATTATGGAACCAATTTATCGAAGAAGTACGTCCAAACGGATGGTAGCTCATTAAATGATTCTTGTCGATAGACTTTATCGAAGTGGCAAGCGCATTCCACTCATCAGGATTAATATCGCCTTTTACATCGCCGCCAATGACCCATATGATATTGGGGCTATCTTTATATCGCTCGGCAAGAAATTTTCCATAAGCTTTTGCGTCATCCACGTTCATAAGCCCGGCTTTCACCAAGCCGCCCCATATTGGCACCATCGCAATGTATATTCCATTCTTTTCCGCCAACTTGATGATATAGTCCATGTGATCCCAATATCCATAGACTCCTTTCTTATTTATTTCAGAAAAATCCCATCCGTCAGGGTTGGAATATTGTCCATAAAAATTTATAGCGGGCACTCCGTTGATAGTCTGAACCTGCACCACATTATATCCTGCGTTTCTACAGCCTTCAAGATAATAGGCAGCTTCGCTACGGTCAAGGCGCTCAGGCAACAGCCAACCGGTATCGCCCATCCAAAAGAAGGGTTTTCCATTTTCATGCTGAAGATAGGTGCCGTTGTCCGACACACGCAATTTACCATTTTTCCAAGGCACCTGAAAAGTAGTGACAGGGGGCTGCGCATTTATCGATAAAAACGCAGCCATCACAAATCCAATAATTAAACTAAGTCTTTTCATCAAATATATTTTGTAGCTTATTACAATTATCAAAATTTTTCATGGAATATATCGTTAAAACAAAAGTAATACATTTCCACCACAATTACAAATCATGAAAAACAACAGCTTCCGCTACAGTACATAATATTGCAGCAGAAGCCGGTGTAATAGTTTTTACGATTTTAATCAGCTAATTCGTTGGCATAAATTTCAATCCACGCATAACCGTTGCCTGAATCTTTCGCAGAATCTGATCCGTCAAAAGGATTCAGACCATGCTTCTTCTCCCAAGCGTCGGGCAATCCGTCATTATCCGTGTCTACACGAGGTTTTCCTTTATACTCGGGAAGACCGCCAACTTGACCGGGATCGGTGATGATGCCAAGTTTATAAGAATCGTCAGGAAGGCGGCGCTTGACATAAGGCGTGCTTGCAAGCGCTTTGTCGGCATCTTTAGAATAAATCGCTTTGCCCGTCTTGACTGTCTTTATCACACGGCGGTCAACAGCATCGCGCCGAGGCTTTGTCGCGCCGGCATTCTCAAGCACATATTCATAAGCCGCATCGGTCGGCATAATCGTCACATCAGCCATCGGGAAAGCCTCCTCGGCACGAAGTTCAGCAATGCGCTCTTCCGGGACCGGCTTATTGAAAATCTGAACGCCACCAGCCCAATTGTCAGCTGTCACCTTATCATTTCCCCAAACTTTATTACCGTTCACATAAGCCTTCCCGAAATTATTTTGATGAGCCTTGTCGCGTCCCGCTTCCATCTTGATGATGCGATAGCGTATCGGAGCATCAGGATTATTTATATCCGTAACAGGTCCTGGCTTAAAATTATTATTGATAATATTGAGGCGGCTTGTATGATCGCCGCCATCGATGGTTCGGTTCCACCAGTTATAGGTAATGTTATTAATGAAATTGAAATCTTCATCCATCCCTATGGAACAATTCCGTGAAATATTTGACGCGAAAATATTACGGGCAAACGTGCTGTTATGTCCTCCGATTGTGGCTCCGAAAGCATGGTTATATAGGTCAAGAGCTTCGGAGAATATCGAATTTTGAATAGTGATATTGACCGTTGGCAGTTTTTCACCTTTACCTGTCTCAGGATCACGATTGTAGACATGGCGATAGATTGACATATTTTCATCCAGTCCCCATGACCCTGACACATGGTCAATGATGATATTTCCAACGGCATTGCCGCCAAGAGCGTCATCACGGAAAGCTACATCCTGCGCCCCACGGCGAAAACGCATGTGGCGAATAATAACGTCATGAGTGTCGATCAGAAAAGAAGCGCCCGTCACACAAACACCGTCGCCAGGAGCTGTCTGCCCCAAGATAGTGACGTAAGGAGCCCTCAGCGTGATTGGCGACTTAAGCTCGATAATGCCCGATACGTTAAAAACGATTATGCGCGCTCCCCCTTTTTCACAAGCTTCCCTAAGCGTTCCGGGACCGCTATCGGCAAGCGATGTCACCACATATATCTTACCGCCGCGTCCGCCGGGAGTATAGGCGCCTCCGCCTTCCGCTCCTGGGAAAGCAAGAATATCGCTTTTAACCAGGTCTTCAGGTTTTGCAGCCCAAGGACGATATGGTCTGCCATTTTCCACTTCCTCTTTCATTACAATGGGATAAGCTTCCTCCCAAGCTTTATCAGATGCAGCATCCCATGCCGCAGCCATCTTAGCTCCACGCGTTTTCACCGAATCAGGTATTACCGGATATTGAGCGACTGCGCCTATTGAAACTAACGATATAAGTATTGATGTTATGATTTTTCTCATTGCCAATTAATTACATTTATTGCTGAATGCCAAATTCTTTCTGCTGTATATCTACCTCCTCAAGAATCTTCCGTTTTTCATCATCAGAGAGATTAGACGCGCTTTTCTCCGATATTCGGGCTTGGACCGAGGCGCCCACCGCTTTATCTTCGCCATACACCGCAGGGATTGTTGCCGGGACGCTTTCTATCACAAGCTCTGCCGGCGTCGGCGCATGAGTTCCGGGAAATTCAACTTGAGCGATTATTTTTATTTTCCCCGGATTACGGGTAGAGCGAATCAGAACAGGAGCCGATCCCCACTCAACCTGACGCGGATTGGCATGGATTGAGGCATCACCGATAATTTCACCCTCGCCTTCCACAGTGAAAAGTATATTTTCTTTTGCAAGACGTCTCACATTACCGTTATCATCAGTTACCTCGGCAATAACTACGATAAAATCGGAACCGTCAGCTACCAACGGCTTACCGTTCCAATCGGCGCGCAGTTTAAGTTTAGTTGAGCGGCGTGACGGCATCTTCTTCTCCGTAACCACCACCTTGCCGTCGACAATTCCTTCGGCAACCATATTCACCGCCTGCCAATTCTTCTTGGTATAACTGTAATCACGCGCCTCCCAAAAATCCCACACATCTTTAAAGACTACAGGAGCCGAAGGCATACCGCCCTCACGATGCACAACAGGCAAAACCCATGATTTGGCACCGTCATAGATTGACAGCCTCACCGAATCGCAATTGCTGAAAACAACCACGTCGGGATCGGAGAATTGCGTCATTTCATGCATAATATAAACCATCGGGCCTGATTCAGCCACGGGATGGCGCAGATCATGGGACGTTTGGCTGCGAAACAGATGATAAGCATATTTAGGCTGTCGGAATGCGTCAAAAATTCCGCCCCAATACGGATCGGGATGATATCCGCGTTGGTGGTCAAACGGATGCCAAAGCGCGCCTCCTAAGAATTTGCCGGTAGTGTGATACAACTTGTCGTAAGTTTTTGCAAGGGACAATGCCTGAACTTTCATCGGCTTCTCACCCCAGCTGCGTGACGCGCGGTTATCATTGTTGTGAGCATACCAATCATCGACATTCTCTCCAAATTCACGGGTAAAAATATTCTGCTTCGGAGCATCTGCCTTCTCATCATCTCCGGGCCAGCCATATACCAGATCATAATTATCTTTAACCCCTGCCGAATGCATGTCGGCAGCAGCTAAGGGACGTCCCGGATAAGGATACTCGTCTTTTGTAATCTGCAAAGCTTCAAGAGAGAAATTCTTAGGATAGCGTGTTTCGTTAAGAATAGGCTCCCACATCAAGACCGACGGGTGATTTCTGTCACGACGAATGATGCTACGGGTGTTCTGATGCACTCTCTCGGCAAACTTAGGATCCTTATTCCAGAACTGCCATCCCGGTGTTGCGACAATAACAAACATTCCAAGTTCATCGCAAGCATCCATGAACGATGGATCCTGAGGATAGTGAGCCACCCTTATTATTCGGCATCCGGCATCGCGAAGACGTTTTGCGTCACGCCACTGCTGAGAATTAGGAAGAGCGTTGCCAACATAGGCAAAATCCTGATGGCGATTGGCGCCGACAAGCTGACCAAACGGCTTTCCGTTGAGAATGAATCCTTTCTCTCCGTCGAACTCAAAACTGCGGATACCGATTCGAGTCGCACCGCCATCGATGGTATTCTTGCCGTCTTTAATGCGTGATTCCACCCGGTAGAGTGTGGGAGCGTCGGGCTCCCACAGCTTAGGACTCAGCACCTTGACCGACTGGTTTACCGATTTTGTTTCTCCCGGCTTAAGAGAAACCGGAGTGCTGACTTTTTTCACAAGCTTTCCATCAGGATAAATAAGCGAGGTTTCAACGGTAACTCTTCTCGTTTTTGAATCAGAGTTAAGGATATCAGTATTGATTTTTACATCAGCGCTTTTATCCGAGATGTTATCATAATGAACAAACACACCGCCACCTGCAACACGATTCGCATCAACAGCATCAGTGATTGCTACCGGAGACTTCGCTATCATCCACACATCGCGGTAAATTCCTCCATGATAGGCGAAATCGAGCGAATGTTGCGGTTTTCCCGGCGGGAAACTCTTATCATCGCTATTATCAGCCATCACAGCGACAACACATTCTTCTCCGGGTTTGACTCCGGCTTCGGTAAGAGAGATATTAACAGGAAGATAGCCTCCCAGATTTTCTTTAACCTCCTTGCCGTTGATAAAGAACTTCTGTTTCCCCATAATAGCCTCGAAATGGAGAATCACATCTTTTCCCGCTGTCGCTTCGGGCACAACAAAATGTTTCCTGTACCATGCAACACCCTGATAATTGCGGCAACCGCTACCCTCGGCGGGTAGAAGTTCAACAGAGTGAGGCGTAGAAACCACTTCCCACGACGAATCGTCAAGGTCGACTGAGGCACCATTGGAAACATCACCGATGTGATAACGCCATCCGGTGTTAAAATCATAGACTTGACGTCCCGAATCAGCGACAGGAAAAAATCCGGCGACTGAAATTTCTTGAGGACTCAGCTCTTCACCAAACACAATCAGTGGAAGAAACAACAAAAATAATGTAGCAGATAATATTTTCATATAGACTATTGATTACGTCAAATTAAAACGGTTACAACTTCAACCCGTCGGGCAACACGACATCCGAGATGCGGGACTGCGGGATCACCTCCAATTTTTCCAATTTACCGTTGCGGAGCGATGCCTCGACAACAGTCTCCCCCGGAGCATGGAGTTTAAAACTTATATCTTTATCAAGGCGCCATGAGGGGAATATAAAAATGCGTTCACCGTCACACTGTAAAAGCATTTCCTGAAGACCAATCATTGCGCTTCCGCCCCAATTATGGTCAGGCGTCCAATCATAACCCGGTCCGAAAAATGCGGGAAACCGATGATGCCCGTCAGCCCATTTACTCAGGTTAAGAGCAAATGCTTCATCGGTCAGTCCAAGACATGCCGCCCATATATTATCCTGCTTCCAACCCGTAACAGAACGGAAACGCAGGGCGTCAGGGTCACACAGGTATGTATTGCGTGCAAGGGAAAGATCGGCGGAGTCACTAACCGCTACTCCATAAAAACGCCACGGCCACACGGGATAGAGTTGAGGCGTCTCCACATTGTTTATTCGCTCCCAACTCTTTGCCGGGGCAATCATCCTCACCCCGTCAAGCTCACGGTAAGGGATTTCAGGAATACGCGCCAATAGCCGATTCCACTTGGCTGTCGCCGTATCGCCGACTGAGTTAAGATAATTGATATAATCTCCGGTAACACGTTTAAGCGCGGCAATTGTAGATGCCGCATTATTTGCCATCTTGTAGGTTTCGCATCCCGAGCCGGGAAATATAATCAGTTTCCCGGCTCCATCGAGGTCCTTGCTCCCTCTGCGCGAAGCGAGATAGCGATAATGTTCGTCAAAAAATATAAGCGAGCTTTCAATCAGAGGAAGATAAGAAGCGATATCCTCATTAGAATATCGTGCAGCTTCCAATATCATTTGACAAAATTCCAAAACAGTGTCCCACTCATATTCAAGCCACGCATTATACTCTACTCCCTTATCGAAATAAGGCGGTCTCTTAGATCCGTATTCCATAAAATTAGGTAGCCCGAAGAGTTCTATCTGCTCCGAATAGCATGCTCCGGGATGTCCCCAGTATACCTCCGATCGCAATTCAGCATTGGGAAGCATACGCAGGTAAAAATCAAACTGGGATTTCATCATGTCGAAATCGCCGGTTTTCAACATCAGCCAATAGACCAATCGCTGATTCTGCGCCGTCATAGTTCCACCACCCCAATTCCGATAGTCAGGAGTGAACGCATTGTCAGCGTTCACATGCTGCGGATCAAACGTAAACAGACCTCCATTAAATTTCGTCGGCTCCTTACCATAGGCATTGCACCCGAGCATATAACGGAACAGTTCATAATTGCGAGTCATTCCCGCAACAGCTGAATCTCCGTCAACAGGAGCGGCAATATAGCTTCGCTTCCAAAAATTCTTCCACCAGTCACGGCTGGCGCGTCGGTCACGAGCTACATTTACCTGCCCTTTTATACTGTCAAGAGCCGCTTTCCATCCATCAATATCCGGTGTCTGCCGATTGTGTAGCGTGATTGAAAAATGATGTTTACGCGCCGGTTTTGACGACGAAAAATTCCAGGATCTATAATCGGTTCCGGAATAAACTCCCTCCTCAACGCCTGAGAATTTAAGATTATCGCCTTCAAGTCGCCCTCCGGAGATAAGATGCGCTAAAGGATTCCACAATCGGTTCTTAACCGAGTCAAGCCCTTCTTTCTCTACCGTTATGTCGAAAATTGTTTTCTCAGGATTATGGTGTAGAAACGTCACCCCCCTATCGAAAACGGCAATCGAATCATATGTTGTCACCAGATTTTTAGGCGAAGACCATTTCCATGAATTCTGTCTACCTTCGCCTTTACGGAATCGTCTGTCGGCATAGCGCCAGTTTTCATATCTGACTACAGGGGAAACTGGTTTGGCACTTTCTATTTCAACATGAATAACAGGCTTGAACACATCCGCCCAAACATTTACCTTGCTCCCGTTAAGATTCAGCTCACAATATCCTTCATTTAGATTAAGCCGTTGAGAAAAAGGAGCCGGAGTATCGCCCGGAATTGACACTCTCACCCTACCCTGCTTCAATAATGTGCTGTGCTCATCATAAGCGCCGCTGCGACTTATGTAAAAAAGGAGATCACCATCCTCAACCCACACATTCATTCCTATGTCACCGCCTCCAACAGGCATTGACTCGGAAGAATCATGGCTCATTGAATCCCATACATAGTCACTCGGGACATGAGCCGACAAGCCAAGGGCAACAACAGCAAAAATGATTGAAACAATATATCTTACCATATTCATTCCTTAATAGGACGCTCATCTTCCCAGTCATCGGAACGGAAAGAGGACACGGGCAGACCGTCAGTGCTGAACAAATCTCCTTCTGACGCATTTTCAAATGCATAACGCACCGCAACAGGATGGGGCACCTTGTCACTTTTAACCATCACTTTGCTGCGTGAAATCCATGCTTTCGCCGGATGAAACACACGATCTTCTCCTGCAAGTTTAAACTGGGTTGACTCAAAACTGTTTTTACCCGCAATCCATTCCGGAGCACGGTCAAAGCTTACCACAACAGTGTCGCCGTGCACTTCCATCGATTTATACACCGGGCTTTCCGCGCCGATTCCTTTAATGCCATAAGTCTTATTTAGAGCAAGAAGAGCCAGTCGCTCACCGGGAATATTCTTTTTCGGGGGATGTATACCCTCTTTCCAACCGGCATCCATCAGCACAGCCATACCGGTATTGGGAACAATATTTTCAACACGTGCCTGAGCCTCACGCAGATATGCCGAATTGATTATTTCCTTACCCGGCTCAGTGATGATGGAATAATCATAAGGAGCTATCTGGCAATAATAAAACGGAAAATCACCTTGATTCCATAAATTGCGCCATCCGGTTATCATCGTTGAGAACATATCGGTATAAGTGTGGGCGCGATTCCAGTTATCTTCGCCCTGATACCAAATGACACCACGCATCGATAGCCCGATCAAAGGATTGAGCATCCCTTTGAAAAGCACACTCGGAGTGCGGTTTTTTGAAGGTATCTTGCCATTTACCTGCGGAATTTTCGCAGCCGCTTCAGGAAATGCCTGTAGCATCTCATCATTCATCCATGCCTCACAAGCTGAACCGCCCCATGCAACCACAATTAGCCCGACGGGGACATCAAGAATCTCTTCAATCTGACGACCGAAAAAATAAGCCGTAGCGCTAAACTCCCTTACGCTTTCCGGTGATGCTTCCGCCCATGAGCCCATCACATCGTTTACAGGCACGGTCGATGAATTTCGCTTAACGGTAAAGAGTCTTATGTCGGGATTACGGCTTTTAAGTATAGCCATGTTAGCTCCCTCTACGGGCTGATTTTTAAATCCCTTCATAGGCATTTCCATATTACTTTGACCGGAACACAACCACACCTCTCCCAGCATCACATTATTTATAACGACAGGTTCCGCCCCGTCACCCACAGTGAGAGTGTAAGGACCTCCAGCTACCGCAGTGGGTATAGTTATTTTCCAATTGCCATTCTTATCCGTCCTGGTCTTGTAGGCGCGATTATCCCATGACGGAATGACCGTTATTTCAGAAGAAGCGTCGGCTGTGCCCCACAAATTGGCATCGGTCAACTGCTGCATAACCATATTATCACTGAAAAATGCAGGCATTTTAACTTTGGCATACGTTTCAACACCTATCGAAAGGAACGCAGCCGCAATAAGCCCGGAGATTACAAAATGACGATTGAATTTCATTATCTTTTAATTTATTATTTTACAAATTCAGAAATAACGGTCAGCGTCACAGGACCCTTAAGTCCTGAAGGGATAAGCGTTTTTTCCTTACGCCGATACTTCCCGTTGGTCCATATTCCACCAAATGGCGCTCTGCCTTCATCAGCGCCTAATATAGCATTTGCCCAAGTATTGGTTACGTCGATAACAAGCGTATTTTTCCCGGATCTTACCGCCTCGGTTATATCAACACAGTAAGGAGCGGTCCACACTGTTCCACACTCACGACCGTTTACATTGACTGTCGCAATATCATGCAGATTATCCAGATTCAGCATAACGCGATTCTCCCCTATTGATTTCGAGACCTCGAATTCAGCGGTATAAGTAGCTGTTCCTGAGTAATACCTGACACTGTCACTATCCGCTTCCGTCCAATCAAAAAGTGCCGGAGATTTGATAATCCTGCCGTTATTCTTAAACTCTACATTCCATTCCTCGACTTGAAGCGGAATGACGCTTTCAGTCTTGACAGGGGCGTTGCCTGATGTCAAGACAGTCGGCTGCCTAAAAATGATGAATGCCGATTCAGCTGCAGCAAGATTCACTCTCACGTCAGTTCGTCCATTTCGGCACTCCCATTCAAGTGATTTATCAATCAATCCCGACACCGGATTCCAACGCTCAGGCATACGCCCGTTGACACGGAACGATGCTGTAAACTCCCGAGGACTCTCCTCTTGATTTGACAGAAAATAAATGTCCACACTGTCATGCGGAGAATATCTATGGGTCCACGCTATATTTTCAGGCACTATAATATCTCGTTCAATTCCTTGAGCGGAAAAATCGTCAGCTGTGAAAGGAAGTTCAGGAACAAACACCCCGGCATCTTTTAGTTCCATGATTTTCCGGGAAATTTCCGGGCTAAGCGCAGTGTCAGGCATTAGCTGACTTGCAAGCGGAAGAACAAGAACTTTATAAGTCGCTCCTCCGGGAAAAACGATTTGCCCGTTTTTGACTGAAGCTAACCGCAGAAGGGCATCCTTGTTCATAGAATCATAGCTATACCCCCGCATCGGGTTTATCCATTTCTCTGGATCAGCCATATTAGCCGAGTGTGTGACTCCGACAGGAATAGTGCGAAGAGGTTCGCCGATATTAGCCATGCGTATTCGCTCTGACTCCACCCTTTCTGACCCAAAAATTCCGGGAAGAGACGCAACAAGACGATCAGGCAGAACTGCGCGACGAGGAAACTCCTCCCCGGTAAACACCGCGACGTCAACCACCGGCACTCCATATTGCAACAATGCCTGACAACGACGCATATAATCAGTAAGCCCTTTTCCTCCGTCAGCCCACCAGGTGTTGTCGCGTTGAAAGAAAAGCCCTATACCGTCAAGCGTCATCCCCGGTTTTCTATCCATGTAGGGGTTATGCGCGTTGACATGATAAAACATTCGGTTAATCCCAAGCGCATAGTTACGGTCAAGAAGAGTTTTCACCATCGCCGGAGTTTCATCCCAAGTGCCGCGCAACTCGGTAAAGCCCTCCGCTTGAATAATATTCTTGCCATATATATGTCCGCCATGTATCGCATCGAGCATATCATTAGGCTTGTCGTGGGTAGGACTGTTAAACCAGAACTCACCCATCGGAAAGTCAACTTTCTGATAGTGCATCATTCCGTCGCTAACCATCGTAGGAGCCACGCATTCAGCTGAAAGATAACAATTATATTCCTTAGCCTTATCAGCCAACACGTCATAAAAAACATCAACCACCAGTTCCGCCGCAGTCGCCCGAATGTCACGCAACACCCGCTCAGAAGTTTTTACATCGTCAATAGGCACACCGGCATAAAGAGGGAGATAGGTCGTCAAGTCATAACCACGGCGTCGTTTAAACTCCGAAGCAAAATTATCACTCCAATTTTGACTTCCGCATTCCCAGCTGTCCACATGCATATATTTCAACACGTTGCCCGCCACTTCAGGATTGACATTTTCAAAAACTCGCCCAAACCAATTTTCAACCTGCTTGGCGACAGCGGTACGGCTGAATTTATCGGCTTCGAGTCCTTTCCCGGCTCCTCCCGTAGCGTTAGTGTGTCCTGTTGAGGTATGACCTATACGCATTATGCGCCATTCCCCGTCAGGCAGGGAAGCGTTTAATCGTCCGTCGCGCATCTGATCAGTCAAGTCAATAATCTCCGAGCTCTTCACGCATAGCTCATCAGGCAACTCATTTGACTCTGTTTCAGGAGCCACACGCCACACCAATCCCGACTTTCCTTCCCATTGATTTATTTTAGGCTCGCCGCTGAGCACAATATTTTTGATTTTCAGATTAGGTTTCCACTTCGCCGCATCAAGATCCTCGCTTCCCGGCTCGCTTCCGGCAGGAGTCCAAACAAATCGGAAGTATCGGGCTGTTGTTGGCGGAATTGCGTGAGTGCTTTGGGCATCAGTATTTTGCCAACCATGACGTGCCGGTTGTAATTGCTTTATTTCCCTAAAATTAACGCCGTCGTCTCCTGCAAGAACGTTAAGCCTGTGTGCCTGATAATTATTTCCCGAGAGCTCAATTTCGACATTATTAACCGTCACAGGCGATGAATATTCATATTGAATCCAACAAGGCTCCGATGAACGTATCACTCCTTTCTCATCAATATTCACGCTCTTTTTAGATGATGTACCTGAATTTATATTACCTGCTGTGAGTTTAGGACGCTCAACAATTTTACTTCCCTTCACAGGCATCGCCAAAACTGCGATATCCTCATAATAGTCTCCAAAATGCTCCGGAACAGGCAATATCAATCCCTTAACCTCACCGCCATTAATGATAGAATCGGCAGTAACGACTTTCTGCATAGATTCAGTCGGAGTGATCCACGGTCCTCCTGCAAGAGCGAAACCGTCGCAAATATGCATTCCAAGTTTCAATCCAAGGCTGTCGGCAATCTCCATGCTCCTGCCTACCAGGCGCCACCACTCAGGGGAAAGTTGTGGCGCTTGCCCTGCATATTCCGGAGCCGACTCTACCGATTTTATCGGCATAAGATAAGCTCCTCCCAAGCCGACCTGCTTCATCGCTTCAAGATCAGCTTTTATCCCCTCCTCGCTGACAGCTCCATACATCCAGTACCAAAAGCACCACGGATGCGCTTCAAATGGAGGATCGATAAACCGCTGCTCAAGCATTGGCTGAGCCGATGCCCGAATACATAGAAATGCTATTATTATAGATATAAGTTTATATCGCAATCCCATAATATAAAATCAATCGCCTATTTAATATGTTTTGCCTAAACATCAATCATTTAACCGGAGTCAGTCGAATACTCAAGCATTTCTCTCCATGAGGAATGGCATACTTCTTCAGCACTCCCGGTCCACAACTGCTGTTACCAAGTCCCATCACAGCCGCGTCAATATTCAGGTAAATATAATCACTTTCCGGCAAATCACAATCATGAGTCACCGAACAAATATCTTTTACCGAAAAAGGAAGCGCCGATGCTGAAATAAGATTATCCTTAGCGGTGACACGCAAGCCAGTCTCATGCTTGTCTACAATAGCGATTTCCGCCACCGCCTCAATATTTCCTGAGTCCTGTGGACGCGGATAATGAATATACATCGAGTCGACGGGCACGCTCCATCGCGCAATCGATGCCGATTCATGACGGTCGGGATATGTCTCCCACGGTCCATATCCATACCACTTGACTCTGTCATATTCTGCCGCAGCCACAAAAACAGTTCCCAACCTTGGCAGTTCAGGCAGAGAACCATTAGGAGTATATGTCTGTGTCAAATCAATGGAGCCATCTTCATAAACGACATATTCGCTATTGATTGTAATTGACCCTGAAAGATACCCGTAAGTCTGTATAACATTTACGCTGATTGTTGAATCAGCCTGACTCCAATACAGTGAATCACAATTGACAACAGGCGAATCGAGTCGATTGTCCGACCAATCTTTTGCCAGCCAGTTTCCAAAACTGCGATCATTATCGGTCGGAGCACGGAACGCTTGAAAATAGGAATCGCTCACAATTTTCTTTCCATCATAGAAAAGTCCTGTAAGATTTCCTGTCTTGCGGCTCCATGATGACGTAAAGCCGACACCGTTAACAGTTATCGAATCAGGCGTAACGTCTAAATAAAGGCTGTTGCCGCCGGATATTACCGGTTGCCGTTTCACAACAGAGAGCATGTTATCAGCAAGCACAAACTGGCGAGCCACAATTTCATGACCGGCGGCAGCCCAATCAGTGTCATGATTAAGAGACACGGAAACAAGCAGACGAACATCATCGGCAACGTCAATTTCGCCTAAATCTATCGAAGTTACGCCACGGCTGCCGGGAGTCAGAGCCGGAAGCTCAACACTGCCCGCCTTAATAGGCTCTCCGTTCACCAACAAAGTCCAGTCTGAGGAATATCCCGAAAAATCAGTATGATGATTCCGATTGATAAACGACAATTCCACTTTTCCCGTCTTAGGCTCAAATGAATTCAATTCGATTGAGATAGGAGAATAAACAGTTTTAACCTCATAATACTTGGGGTTCAGGCTTCGATCGGCAAAAACAATACCATTCATGCAAAATGCTTTCAAATTAGGCTTATCGCCAAAGTCGCCTCCATAGGAGATTTCCGTTTTCCCGTCGTGTCGCCGGCGTTCTATCCCTTGATCGACCCAATCCCATATAAATCCGCCAGCCATGCGTGGATGACTATATATCTCATCCCAATATTCTTTTAGATTGCCCATCGCATTTCCCATCGCATGAGCATATTCGCTTGTCAAAACAGGGCGGCTGTCGTTTTCCCTCATCGCTATCGACAGCAATCGTTCCCATCGGGCATTTTCAGCTCTCTCTTTATCATCGCCCTCCTCAATTCCGGGATTAAGATATTCATCCTGAACTCGAGGATAGAAACGGCTTATGATATCAACCGTTGACGGATCGGGCAATCCGTCAATACCCTGCGCGCCTTCATAATGCACCGGTCGTGTAGGGTCAAAATCATGAAGCCATGCGGAGATAGCAGCAAAATTTGGACCATAGCCACTCTCGTTACCCATACTCCAGAAAATGACCGACGGATGATTTTTATCCCGTTCAGCCATGCGTATAGCTCGGTCTAAAAATGCGGCATGCCAGTCAGGATTGCTTGCAAGTGTCCCACGCAAACCATGCTCTTCGATATTAGCCTCATCCATGACATATAGTCCGAATGAGTCACACAGTTCATACCACCGCGGATGATTAGGATAGTGACTTGTGCGCACAGCGTTTACATTAGCCTGTTTCATAAGTTTAATATCCTTTATCATCATCTCCTCGGTCATCACACGCGCCAACCTCGGATCATGTTCGTGCCGGTTTACGCCACGAAAACGAATAGGCTTGCCGTTGACAAGAACCCGTCCGTTTTTCACTTCAACGCTGCGGAATCCCACCTTGCCTGAGACTCGCTCGATAACCTTGCCTTTATCATCACAAAGTTCCAGATTCAAGTTATAGAGCGACGGCGTTTCGGCAGTCCATTGTTCAGGTGTCGATACTACGGCTGAAACACGTCCTGTTTTTCTTGGACCACGCTGAGGAAACCATTCGTTCATCACCGAAGCTTTGTGATCCAAATCAAGAATGTCATTTATAACGATTGTCGAGTCAAATACCGTTTCATTATTTCTGTCGGCAAGTCTCACTTTCAACTGATAGTCTTTCCCTCGTTCACCGTTATATACATTAAATTCAGGATCAAGCTGAAATATAAAATTCCGATAATTTTCATCAGGAATCGTACGAACAGAAAAATCGCTTATACGGACATTGGGGGTGTTGAACAGCGTTACATCTCGCTGTATACCGGCAAAACGCCAGAAATCCTGATCTTCAAGATAGGATCCGTCACTATACTTATACACTTCGACAGCTATGTGATTCTTTCCGGCTTTAAGATAAGGGGAGATATTAAATTCCGAGGCTTCGGTACTCCCCTGAGAGTAGCCGGCTAACTCACCGTTAACCCACACATAAAAAGCGCTCATCACTCCGTCAAACCTAAGGAATGTTTGCCCCGACAGCCATGACTTCGGGATGTCGAACTCACGACGATATTGCCCGATAGGGTTACGCTCGACAAATGCCGTATAGTTCTTTTTAGGCGTATCGGTAACGAATGGAGGATTTATCTTAAACGTATACCCCGCCGAGGCATAGATGGGCGTTCCATAGCCGTTTACTTCCCAAACGGCAGGCACTGCGAGTTTATCCCACGTCGAATCATCAAATCCCGGATGTTGAAATCCGTCAACACGCCCCTCAGGCGTAGGCGCCCAGTGAAACTTCCAGTCACCGTTAAGACTTATCGACCGGTCTCCTTGATTCTCTCCATAGGGGATGAACGCCGATCGAGCCGGCTCACGATTCATCTGCAATACATGATGATTCTCCCAATCATGGGATTGCCGTGGAGTAGAGGCACATGCCAACGATGCGACACTGATAAAGAGCGATATTATTTTTAGTTTCAACTTCATTGATAAATTCAAATTATTTTAAGTCGATGACCGATCACTGCACCTCAAGCGAATCGAAACTTAATCCGTCCATGTCAGGTGCCGATAGTGTTATTTTATATTTGCCGGCATTTATGTATTCTCCGGTAGTCGTGCTTATCATTCGCCATTTTTCAGGAGTTTCGGGAAGAGTTAATGTCAGCTCCTTAATCAAATTGCCATTGGCGGCGGTTATCTTAAGATTGACCGGAATTGAATGACCTGTCACATTCATGTATTTAAACCGCAAAGCATATACCTGAGCCAAGCCTGTCGACACAGTCCATTCAATACTTCCCTGACCTGAGAAAAACACTCCTTTCCGTTTCTTAAATTCCTTGATTTCAAACCGTCCGGAGCATTCAGCCTTTTCCGCAGGATAACTGACGGAGGGACGCAAATTTTCATCTTCAGGAAGCCTGTCTGACGGCATTTTCTCAATCAACATGCTATTTGCGTCGATCCAACTCCATGAATCTCGGGTAGAGGGAATCGACGCTTTGACTGACTGATCATAAGCCGCTATGGCAATCGCCGAGATTACTGCCTGTCCTGCTTTAACTTCAGGGAAAGCGAGATGAAGGGCTCCCCCTCTGACATCGCATTCCACTGTCTTTTTGAGCAACCTGTCATGCCCGGCTTCCGCCCATATATCAAGATCATCTATCACAATTGAATCATTGACCGCCACATCAAAAATACGTAGCCCTTCACAATCTGTTCCTTCGCCGCCTCCGGTACCATGCCATGGCTCAATAAAATAAAGTTCGAGTCGGTAACGCCCGTCGGGAAGCGGGAAATTATATGACAATCTATGCCGTCCGAAGCGGAATGATTGAATCAGCTCCCAGTCATTTGTGCCTTGAATTGGGTCATTGGTCATTCGCTGACTGCCGAGATAAGGCGATAAGCCGGGGAAATCCTGAGCCCATGAGCGGGAAAAAGCAGTGTCATCACGCAGCCACTTCTGTCCAAATTCATCTACATACTCATCCCCTCCGCAATTAATGCGATATACATAATTTAGCGTTGAATCGCCTTTAACTGCCGTTGAGCCTACTGATTTCAACAAATCAAAACCCGGAGCCTCAGGGAGATTTGCAAGCAACATAACATCCTCAGCAACCTTTTTACCCTCGTTATAACCCACCGCGCGCAACACATTATAACGCACATCGGCATTCTTCCATTCAAAATGCGTTCCGACACCGCCTTTAACTCTTTTCCCAAGCGGGCAAGATTCAAGGAGATCATTATAAAGTATCACCTCATCACAATTGCTATAAACCGCCAGATTAGCTTTACACGGCTTGATGAAACGATTGTGCCACGTGTGAGAGCCGATATAGACAAAGGGATCTTTATCAGGGTCAGTATAATTAGATTTATACATATAATATACATCGGAAGGCTCTTCCCACGGACTCAAAAGACCTTTATTATTAAACGGTCCCACTTTGTCAATTTCACGGTAAGCTTCATCGGGCTGACGTCTGCCGGGATTGTCATGACTGTTAAACACCCACTGAAAATGTCCACATACACTGTCAGCGACACTCTCGGCTAAACGAATCTTGGTTTCCAAAAGCTGACACATGCGCTCTTCGCTCAACCGACCATTGGCATCAAACTCACCCGGCTCGGTGTGAAAATCGAGAGTGCGCCACGCTCCATACTCGCCATTGAGAAGCTGATCCGGACGGGAAAGCTCCCTTCCGTAAGAATACACATCGCCGCCGTAGGTGCCGCTCCAGTTCTGGACCACATTCCAATCCGAACCTGAACCGCCGTTGCACGTCGTAATCACGCGCATGTCACGAGCCATCGGGTCCATCTCTCTGATTATCTCAGCACACTCTTCAGTGAAATCCTTAGGCAACACGCTTTCATTCTGAATTCCCCACATTATGACCGATGGGGAGTTTCTCCGCTCCTTGATCCACTGCCTCAACAGCGTCTTAAAATTCTCTCTGAATTCAGGCGTGTCATACCATATATGAGCCGAAAACTGCGGCCAAAACAAAATTCCTTCTTTATCCCAATACTCCTGATAGCGCAAATTGTGGGGCTGATGCGCATCGCGCACAGCGTTAAACCCGGCATTCTTTATCATTTTCACGCGAGCGACTACCTGCTCGTCACTAAACGAATGGGACGCGCCAAACAGGTGCTCATACTCACACACACCATTGATGAATACCGGCGTTCCGTTCATGATGAATCGCCCGTCACCGTCATTACGCTTCACCGGAAAACTGAAATCACGGATGCCGTAAGGTGTCGACACGTCGTCGGTAGTTTTTCCATTCCGCTTCACCATTGAAGAGAGCTTATATAGATAGGGCGATTCAGGACTCCATCGATTAGGATTTTCAATCCGAGCAGATTGATAAATGCGTCGACTTTCTCCCGGCTCAAGAATGAGTCTCTCAGCCATACGGAACATCTGCTTGCCGTCGGCATCGACAAATCGGCTCACAAGATCAACTTCCGCTCTTGACGCTCCATAGTTTTTCACCTCGGTTTCAACAAAAACAGTGTCACAGGCTGAATTATTCCAAATGTGGACGCCAAATGGCTCGATGCGCGCCTCGTCAGTAATTTCCAGCTCTACCGGGCGAAAAATCCCAAAGGGCTGCGAGCCCTCGCTGAACCCCCACTCTGAAGAGCACCCGCCACATACCCACGGCATATCGGAAATCATCTCAGGATGTTCGGCAACGACTTCCAGCCGATTTTCCCCATCAAAGCACAGATAATCGGTCACATCCAGAGTGAATGACACGCGCCCTGCCGGATGCCGTCCCAAATCCGCTCCGTTGAGTTTGACTCTCGCATAGGTTCCTATTCCTTCAAAATTTAGAAAATAGCGTTTCCCTTTCACCATCGCCGGCTGAGTGAATGTCTTGACATAGGTTGCATCACCGTGCAGATTGCCGTGAATGAATTGGCGGCAACCGTAATAGTCGTCCCAATTATGAGGTACGTTCACCTTCACGGCTTTCAAACTGTCGTCGCCAAGCCATGTCGACCAACCGCGGTTGAGATCGACATGCTTTCGGCGCCCGGTTTCGGGTCGCTCTGGAAAGCGCACCGCTGAACGCCCCATCGGTTTGCTTGTCGCAACGGCTATGCCACGCTGCTCGGCATTATTTACCGCACAGTAGAAATGATAGACAATTCCGTCATGCTTCACGAGATAGCTTTTATGGGCAAACAGCTCGTCATAATCCTTGGTGGGATAAATCAGGTCATCCCCCTCCCAGTCATCCCATGTCACGAGGTCATAACTACAAGCGAATGTATTGAACGCTTTATATCGCCGTGAGGGATTGAAAGCCGAAAAATAAAACATCACATAAATGTCGCCCATTTTCTGTATCTGCGCGTCGCCTGTAATTGTCCCTTGAGCCTCATGGGTAAAAACCGGATTACCGCCATAGCGGCGCCAGCTTTTCATATCGTCGGAAAGAGCTATTCCGATACGTTCGCCTTTCACGCCGGTAGCGGGATTCACTCCCCCGGCATTGTAATACATCACGAAAGGCGCTTCGAGAATGCGATGAGGGTCTTTATAAACAGTACTCTTGTACTGAGTCAGCGACTCCCACCACTGCGCGTCCTCATCGCCGATTGACAGAATCGGTCGATTGAGGGACTGCCATTCATGGGCTGTAGCAGGGCTACTTTCCGTCCATGCAAGCCCCACGTAGAGCGGAGCGTTCACCGCCTCATAGCCTGTCCCTTCACCACCGATATAAGTCATCCAGCAACGGTCATCATAACGCTCCATAGCGTAACTTCCGCCCCATTCCATATCGATAAGACCGGGGAAACCGCCACGCTGATTGCGGTCCCATCCTTCATCCTTATATGACAAAATTCTGCCAAGCGTTGTCCATTCAAGAAGATTGTCACTCTCGGCGATCCAAGTCTCATATCCCCTGCCGTCTTTTCCCGAGCGCCCGTTGTAGACGACATAAGTCATGTACCACTTGTCACCCTCCCGAAACACGGTAGGACAGTCGATTTTGTGATTGTTATCGTCGGGAGCAATCACAAGTCCGTATTTATAAGGCGTTCTCGACTCCTCATATACTTCAGCCATACGCTCCTGGCTGACGTGGCGTTGAGCCACAGCCGACATCCAAACTGTCAGCAACAATGTCAAGGCGAGAAAGTGTCGTTTCATACCGGTCGTTCAAATTTTGTAGGAGAGTTCCGTTATACTTCTTTATATTTTATCTTTATCTGGCGAGGAGAGTCAATATAAAGTCGATATGTGTCAGCACCGACTTTTTCAAACACGCCATAGTTTGCTGCAGGCATCGTTTTGGACTTTATTGTGATATAACCTTTACCCTCAGTGGCAGTAACTCTGATTTCCCGGCTGTCGACATAGAGCGAAATCTCTCCGTTAGGTGTCGGAACGGTGCCCTCCATCCATTTAAGTCCGCCGAGAACCGGAGTTATTGAAAACTCCTCATAACCCGGCTTGACAGGTTTCACCCCAAGAAAATACTTGCCAAGCAGATAAATTGGGCTTGCGCCCCATGCGTGACAAAGGCTTTTGCCGTAAGGGCGTCCATACATCGCCAAATGCTGCGCGCCGCTGTCCTCGGGATTATATTTCTCCCAAAACGAAGTAGCCCCTTCTTTAAGCATGCCACCCCAATAGTCTTTCATCTCTTTAAGCACTTGTTTCTGCAAACCACGGTCACATAGCGCCTCAAGTTCATAGAAACGCATATAAGGCGTGGTGATCATGGGCACTTCGGGATTAAGCATTACGTTTTTCATAACCGAGTCGGTTGTCGCCTCGTCAAAGTAGTCAAAAGTTATGGCAAACATATTTGCAAACCTATTGTCCTGGTCGCTCTTCCTTCCATTCTCCACATTGTGAACAAGAGCCTGCCGCTTTTCGTCCCAAAATGTCGGGAGAAGTTTACCCCGCAATTCCGACGCGAGTTCTCCATAAAGTTTCGCATCGGCGCTGTCACCCACAATATCCGCGCAAAGTTTCATCGTTTCAAGGCTCTTACAAAGCAGCACCTGCTCAAATGAAAGAGCCCCCTGCTTACTCATCGGGAAATCAGCCCAGTCGACAAACACCCAGTCGCCGGTCATTCCCTCAAGCATCCCGTCCTTATTGGCGCGACTGAGCACATAGTCCATCAACGACTGCATCTTCGGATAAATTTCCGCCACAAACTCCCTATCGCCCGTGTAGAGATAGTAGTCATAAATCCCGATGAACCAATAAAGCGTATAGTCCATAATGGTGTTTATATGAGCCGTGACAGGATCCTTGCCTCGCAACAAACGCGTGGTGCGCTTCACTGTCGGACTGTCAAAGAAAAGGTAATAGTTCATGAGATAGCTCTGAACTGCATCACCGCTCCACACCCAACGGTCACGTTTAATGCCGTCAATAAAAAATTCGCGCGTAGTCAGGTGCATCGTATATGCGCCGACATCCCACATTTCATTTATTTCCGGATCACTGCACTTGAACGAGCCCCGATATTCGACAGGCGCATACTCATAGAGCATCGCCACGTCATCATAGCCAATCCCTTTCTCGGGCACTACATAGACATAGCGGAACGCCTTGGCATTATCAAGCGTGTATTCATTTTTTCTATCAATCGCGACATTCGTAGCAAGGTCAGTGACCGCGTTGGCGCTAAATTCAACCTTGTCGAGCGTCTCGCAATAAGCAGTATCAAGCGCCTCCTCGGGACTTTCGCCATAATATATGCTTATCACGCCGTTGCCCATAGGATTTTTAATCACGACCTGTCCAAAAGTCTCTTTCCCGAAGTCATACAGCCGCGCTCCGTCAGCAGTCTTAAGCTCACAGGCAACCTTTTCTTTCGGTTCGGTCAGCAGCCTGAATGCCGAGGGTGGCGCGTCAATATCATCAAAATTCCAGTACCCTGCGCTGGCATAGGTGGTGGCTGACGTGTCGCTCGCCTTTCCGCTCTCATCAATCCACTCCTTGTCTTCGTTGGTCACCTTCCATGAAGAATCGGTGTTGACACTCTTTCCCTTGACATAGAGCGTCGGCACAGTCGCCTGATTCCAAACCTTTATATTCAATTTATGTTTGCCTGCCGGTATAATAAATCTCGAAGGTTCTCCAAACTGCAACTTCCCGTCGAGCTTCACATTATATCGACCCTCAGCCTTGATGACGATAACCTCATCTTCAGGCAAATCGATCTCCTTGCTGAACTCCACGGTGACATAGTGGCTATCGGTTTTCCAGAACGGCGGAAAAAAAGCGCCTCGCTCCGTGCGATTATTATTCATTCTGTTTCCGAGCCATATTTCATAATCACCCGGATACCATATCCACGTCTGTGACATTGCCGACAGACCCATTGCAGTTATTGCGGCGAGTAGTGACATTCTTCTCTTCATGGCTGTGAGTTTATGATGAATGAGATTTTCAACAAGACAAGCAACATAACCGAAAACATCTGCTTCACACATTATGTGCAACTATGTCAGGTTGGAATCAGATTTAAGAATATTTTGATACAAAATTAAAAAATCATCCCCACACTTCCAAAGTTTCACATTCTATTTATTGCCGAACCGACAATAATGTTAGACAAAAATAAGGCTCCGACGGTTATTCCGACGAAGCCTTATTGCACATATTATACCGTTTCGACTATGGGACTATGGGACTATGAATTTGCGCGAACCGGCGGCGCTACGCCACACGTAGACTCCGGGATTCAAACCGTCCCATTCCCCGAAGGGAACATCGGTTTTCACGAGAACGCCTTGAAGATTGTAGACCGTTCCTGAAGCCGACTCGACATCGCCAATAATATATCCAATGCCGGAATCCCCTTTCTGTTCAGCCTGAGGAAAGAGCGGCAGCGACGGGAACCAGTAGTTCATAATCATGTCATAGTCGCGAATCTTTTCGCCCTGAGGAGAGTAACGCCGGGTAATATAGGCTGGCGTTCCAAATTCATGGTAAAGCGCCATATAGATTTCGTCGGTGACCGGATGGACCCCGATGGCACAACCGTAGAGTTTCCAATTGGCGCCTTCCTCCTCCAAATCAATGAAAAGCGACTGATGGCGGGTGTCACAGTCAAATTTATAGATTTTAGTTCCCGTGAACCAGCGATTGGGTCCACCTTTCCAGTAAAGGCAATTCTGCACCGAAGACGCGACAAACGCATCGGGAGTCCAGGCATACCAGGAATTGGATGGCGGATACATTCCCTCGGGCACATTGACAATTTCATAGCTCAGCGTCAAGGGGTCAAGCCTGACAATGCAATAAAGGAATGAGCCTGTGCCTTGCCGATTTGCAGCAACCGAAAGCCATAAAAAACCATCTTTCGACTTGACGATAGAGCCTATCCCGGCACCATCTTGAACTATATCCATCGATATTACATCAGTGACTTTATCGGCAACCGGGTCAATGACGAGAACACCATATTGCTGATGGGCGACAAACACTTTGCCTGCGGCTGAAACCATCATTCCCGACTGTCCGTGATAGAGAGAACCTGTGGGATCAGTGTTGGGCTTGTCATTATCTCCTCCGGCATTAGGATTAGCTGAGCCTTCGACCTGACCCGTCACAGTGTAGGTGTCAAGGTCAAAAATCCAAACTCCGTTGCTTGTCGAGATATATCCCTTGTGCTCGTCAACGCCGAGAAATCCTCTGCCATCGCATTGAGCTCCCGAGGGATCAATCATACTCTGCTGATGAAGTATTTTCATCGTCTTCGCGTCAGCGACCGTGATGCGTCCACCGGCGACGCTCGCTCCCGGATCCTTATCCTGCTTGGCTATGAGATAGAGCCTGCCATGCCACAATGCTCCATATTGATTGGTGCATCCAAGCTCCTTGCCCGGGTTTTCCGACTGAATGATGCGATATTTCCAGTAGTTACCTTCAGGATCATCGGGCAACAGATAATTAACGGTAGAATTCTGATGTCCGTACCAATCCTCGTTAACCCATATTATGCCCTGAGTATAATCAGCCTCCGGAGCGGCAATGCCCTTAGACATTGCCGCCACGAAAGCGAGAAAGAATACAAATAAGCGTTTCATTACCGAATGATCACTTTTGTCGCAAATTCATGTCCTGAAGCAACCGCATATACTCCGCTGTGAGCGCCGAAGTCAAAGACATATACATCGCTGTCGACATGGAAAGACGCAACCTTACGCCCGGCGATATCAAATATATCGAAATCGCAACCGTCAAAGCCGTTGATAATGATACGCTGTCCGTCACATATAACCGAGCGGGAGTTGTCGGCAGTGCCGACGATTCCCGCAGAAGCGTCGCCCACTTTCACCGATACAGTTTTGCTCACGACACGTCCGTTGGACTCGGCGGCAAGAGTAAAGTTGTGCTCGCCTGCCGAAACGGGCGAGATGGTAAGCTTACTTCCGTCAAGCGAAACTGTCGCATGTGTCGCAACGGCAGCATCATCTGCAAATACCGACGGCTCACCAAGCAGAGACAACTTGATGTTGGCATCAATGTTGTCGGCATCTGACACAAGCTCTGAAAGCTCAATCACTTTCTCATCATCAGATACATCCATCACAACATTTTCAAGATTGATGACAGCATCATGTTTGTCAGGGAAAATGGCAAACGCCTGGAACCAGTAATAGGGACGCAATGCGATAGTGCGCAAGATTTCACCGTTTTCCGGATTAATGAAATGAGTCCAATTGTAGCGGTAATGCCCTGAAGCGGAATCTTCTGTTGTCATCACTATAAGCTCGCCCGAGCGATCATCATAACGCAATGTTCCGTAGGTCTTTTGTTTTACGCGCGAATTCGAGCCGGTAAGATTTGCGGTTTCCATGTCAAACACGAGTTTTATATCGCTTGCAGGAGTGCCGACCTCCCATTGATAATATTTATCTTTGGAGGAGCCGCCGGCAATGCCGCCGCCTACTGAGAACCAGATACAGTTTGTTGTGTGGCTACCAACGAACGGAGTATTTCTCCATGCGCCCCAAGAACATGTGGGGTATGACATTCCTTCAGGCAATGTTATGCTCATATCTTCTTCAATCTCAAGGGTCTCGGGATTGACGCAGGTAAACACGCCTCTGCCATCGGCTGTAGAAGCTATCCATATATGTCCGTCGGCAGTCTGCGTAACACCTTGAACGGTAACCATCGGATAATTCTTCACAACTTGATCGGTTTCTGTATCAATGGCAAAAGCTCCGGTGGCTTGCTTGATACCGAACACATATTTACCGGCGTGTACCATGTCGCCTATCTGACCTGAATACAAATCTGCCCCGGCAGCGCCACTCTCATCAAACGCATTAATTTTACCTATCACCTCAATTTTCTCTATATCAACAATATAGATTCCATTTGAAGTGCCTACATACACTTTTTGAGGAGTTGCGCCTACAACCGCGCGACCATCCGCACTCTTTGTCTCCTCGCCGAAAACAAGGTCATCAATGGAACCAATACGCTTCAGTGTCTTTGCATCGGCAACAACAATGCGTCCACCCCCCGGAAGAGGATCGCCGGCATCAACAGCCTGCTTTGACACTGCGATTAGTTTATCAGCCCAGATAGTCCCATATTGCGACGTGCAACCAAATGACATTCCGGGATTTTCACGTTCATACACCTGATACATCATCTCGCCTTCAGGAGTAATGTAGTTCATGCCTCCGTTAGTGTGTCCGAACCATTCCTCATTCATGACAAGCGTACCGTCGACATAACCGTTCTCCAGCGGAGTGGTGTCTTGATTCTCCACTTTTACAATATAAGTCTTGGTGACATCGCTGCCGTCAGTCGCCGTCAGAGTTAATTTACATTCACCCTCGCGATGTCCGCTCAATTCATAGAACTGAATGCGCGTATTGTTCTCGTCCCAGTAATTTACCTTATACATTGTGGCAATGTAATCAGTGCGGTCGTTACCGTTGCCGGTGAGTGTAACGTCAAAGTCGGGAATATCGGCATCGGCAGGAGTGACATCGGCAATAACTCCTATCATCTGCTTAGGGTTTAAAACAATCGTATCGCCGACAACATCTTTTATCGCAAAGTCGGTAACCGGATGCCTTAACGCCGAAACGACATCAAACGAAGCCTTAACTTCAGGATCCCATGTTGACGAGACTGAAATGGTGGCGCTTCCCGCAACTTTAGTAGTTCTAAATGCAGTAGCATTTGCAGTAGCGACCTTAGTATCGCTTGACGCATAGGTTAATCCTGTGTAGGTAGCATTCTCCGGGATTAAAGTAAATGCGTTATCAATTGCTGAATTAAGAGGCGCATCTATGGAAGATTTCTCAAATTCAATCCGCTCAATCGGTATCTCAGGAGGGAGAAGCGTGAAATGGCATCGGTTGCTATATGAATAAGACGCCCCCTTGCCGGTACGCGCCCTTACATGAATATACAGCTCTCCGGCTTTATTCCCTGCATAGGTCAGTTGTCCGAATGTGGCGGCGGCAGTCGCTACTGATTTCACGATATCATTGGAATTGCTTGAAGTGATCTGGTCAGAATCCGTGCGCCTATACCACGAATAATTAATTGCGTCGTATTCCTCAGCACGCTGAACAAACACGGGAATATAATTCTTTTCATCAGAGAGCGCGAATGTCATCGCCTCGGGAAGAACCGCCGCCGGCTCCCCTGTTTCAGGAAGATACAGAAGATACTCAGGAGCGGAAGCTGATTCACAAGAAAGCACCAGGCAATCCTCATACTCGGTAAGCGCCCATTCTCCTGAACAATTAGTGTCATCGCCTGAGTTGTTAAACACTCCGTCGCCGTCAGCATCGATATTCAGCGTATTGCCGCTAAATGAAAAAGCAGGATCAGCAGCAAGCAAATCGAGCACATCGGCAGCCGAGGGCAATTTTGAATTGAAATTAAGCTTCAGGACCACATTGTCTATTTTATCCACATGACCAAATTTAACAATCAGGGGCATCGAACTGCTTCCGATGCCTATGTTACGCACGCTTTTTGAAGCATCAATTCCATTTTTCGCAAAACGCGCAGGCATGTAAACGATTTCGCCGTCTTCACATGGAGCTATTCCTTCACCCATTCCGCCCACCATGGCGCTTTCAAACTGAGTGAAACTCCAACCGTCAACGGCTCCGTCAACCAGTTCACGCCCAGAGAAGCCCGAGCCCGAATAAATCCAGTCCTGATCAGGATTATTGGCGCACCAATAGCTCCAATAGCCTTCATACCACGCCGAGAGCCATTTAGGTTCATATAACGACATTCCTTTAAGCGCGTCAACCGATTCATCCATCTGCCAGCAGTCATAGTCGTATGCCGGATAACCGTAAGTGGCATAGTCGAAAGGATGCTGAATAAAATGAGAACCCGCTGCGGCATTGTCAATAGCTGCCTGAGCGAGAAGCGGGGCATTATCGCCGGGCGCCTCTTTCTGCCCCATCAAATCATTGACCTTATAGTAGTCAAAATTAATAAATTCAAATGTCTTCGCTTTTTCAAAATTGAAAAACAGATGGTTAAGGATATTCTGATTAAGACTATAACCCACACCACATAGAGTGCTGCCCATGCTACCGGTGTATTGAGTCAGCATGGAAAGCCGTGACGAATTGGTGCAAATCGCCTTCATCATCGCTTCTCCCGTTGGTTTTTCTCCGTCTTCCCAACGGAAACCCCACACATAAGAATCTGTCCCATAGACGGCTCCATTATATTGGATAACCAAAGCCGCTCTGTTAGGACCGGTACCGGTCCAATTCTGAATCCGGTCAAAGTCTATCGGATGAGCCGAAGCCGTAAGCGCCGACAAACCGATAGCGATTGAAAATAATTTTACCTTCATGATCAGTTTATTTATTGTTAACAAAAAAGAAATTTATTCTAAAAAAAGCAATATCAAGGATTAGGTATGCCGGGCAGCATGATGTGAAGATCCTGAGCCCGGCTGAGTTCAGTCGAAGTTTCTCCGAGCCAGCCGCAATACTGATTCACGCCCGTATACACCCGAATAAAATCGACTCCCGGAAGATTTACCGGCATCCCGGCGTCATCTACCGCCCAAGAGATGTCGAAGGAATTAAGGTCAGCGTACTCATTTGGATGATTGTCGACATATCCCCAAGGATAACTGTATAACACGTAGTATGAACCACTTCCACTTATATCTTCCCCGTTCCGAGCCAACAGACTTCCTCTGAAGGAAATCGCTTCGCTGTCAATCCATTGAGGATAATAGTCCTGATTGTGAAATATATTTTTTGCCATATACCCATCAGAACCTGCATTGTCAATCCATCGGACATAATATATGTCGTCAAGACTGTTTTCTTCGTCCCCCACTATCTGACGATCAGGATTAGGACGATGATAGGTTATTTCATAGCCATGCCTGGTTGTTCCGGCATAATATTCACTTCCGGCAAGTTCATACCAAGCATCGTCAGGAACGCCATTACAATTCTCGTCATAACTCACCATTACTATACCCGGTTCTGCTGAACCACCCTTCTTCTCGGGTTGCAGAAGTTCATAAAAGCAGTTACCCCATATTCTGAAATCATACTCCCCTGGAACGTTTATCACTGTATGGTCAAAACCAAAAGTCACATAGCCGCCATAACCTCCAAGAGTGATCATAATATCATTCGTTCCGGAAATCGATTCCTCGACCTTCTGAAGTATTGTCTCGTAAGTATCTCCGTTCTCGTATCGAGGCATCTCATTAACGAACTGTCCCGGAGCAGGACAATATTCATATACCTTCGCTATATAAGGACTATACTCGATTTCCTCGTGAAACACATTTATGGAGAACGAAAAATCATAAGGCGTGTCAGGATCTATGATTTTCAAATCAACCTCATAAACTCCTTCTTCCGAAGCAATAAAAATATAGTCGCGGTCACTGCTGACCTTATTGCCATTCACTCGCCACTCATATTCATGACCGGTCAATGACGGATGCAAATACAATTTTTGCATTCGGGGAATGTAATACACATCATCAATACCCAGATTCACCATCGGGATATTCTCAACACAACCTATCGCCGCAATCGACAGAATCAATAGCAATATAATCTTTTTCATTTCTTCAAGAATGTTATGTGAGCGGGAATATCCCCTGTCCTGACGCTCCATTTTTTGCGACCGTCGGGAGAGAAACAATACAGGGTGCCTGAGGAGACATAGTTTTTCGCATCGGTTACAAAAATATCTCCGGTTTCTGGATGCACAGCTATTCCATAAGGAATTGTTATTTCCTTGTCAGTTCCGTCGGTGATAAAATTATCAGAGATAACCTCTTTAGTCCTTATGTCGATAATCCCGTAACTTATGGCATTGGACGCAGTGTAATTATTCCACTCCGTCGCATAATAATACATGCGGTCATCGAAAAATGCCATATTCGAACAAGCAACCGGTATCGTGTCGGAAACTATCATTTGATTAAATCCCGGCTTCTTCTGCATCACGTAGAGCCGGGACGGTCTGTATTGATAATCTCCTCTCGATGTCACCCATAGCTTGTTGTAGCGATCCTTTTTCAATCTATGAAGATTTATACCCACGGGGATTTGCTGCACCTGCTTAAAATCGACCATCTGAATAACCGAGACCGTGTTGTCATAATTAGGAGCCCGATATCCTCCTGAATTTGCGACATACATATAGTCGTCAACAATTTCCATCTCTTCAGGCTGATAGCCTACCGACACTTTCCTGGTTACGGCAAGAGAAAGCGTGTCCACCTCATAAACTGCGCCTTTGGGGGCATCCGGGTCAATAAGAACAGGACCGACATAAGAACTTACATAAGCCTTCCCGCGATAAAATCTCACATAGCGGCAATTAGGGATGTCAACCTGTCCCAGTCTGACACCTGACCGGGCGTCAAGCACCTCAACTTTGTGAGAACAGTTGACCACCACATAAAGCTTACTCCCGTAAATGCCTATATCATTCCCCACATCTCCGAGCTCTTTTATGACCTCAGGATTCCTTTCAGCATAAAAATTGCGGGAATAGAGCCCGGTATGATAGTCATAAAAATCAAGAGTGCATTTATTCGAGCCCATATTGCCCTCGTTCACAAGATAAAACCCGCGGATAGAACCGTCGAGCGCCTCATCGCCTATTATATCATACTCCGTAGGCACCACAAGTTCGTCCTCACGACAACTTGTGGCGACCATTAGGAGCGGCAGAAAAAACCACAAAAAATATAGTTTACAAATCCTCATATCTCTACAGTTACAGTGAAACGATAATTACGTTTAGGCATCGGATAATTAAGAATCACGTCATAGTCCTGACTTAAAAGATTATTAATTTCGATAAGCCCACGCATATTTACTCTGCCAAGTTTCAAATCCTTACTCAGAGACACGTCTGACGTATACCATGGCTGAGTGTAGTTATATCTTATATTTTCCTGTTGGTTATATCTCTCCCCGACATATATCCACGAATAGTTAAAACTCCATCCGCGCCATTGAGCATTGACCACAGCCGATCCCGAATGATGAGGGATATAAGGAATTTGATCGCGGTAATAGTTATCAGCCCTATTGGTGATGTCGATGGCTCGCTGATAAGTGTATTGTCCTCTCAACGTGACATAAAATTCATTGAACGGATTGATAGTCAAAAAACCGGTCACATCAATGCCACGGATATCAACCAGCCCGAGATTAAGCATCGTCCAGCGGAATTGCTGCCCCTTGGGATATGCGACAATTTTGTCCTTCACCTTATTGTAATAAACATCAGCGCTGAATCTCACAGCAGAAACGACCGACTTGGTTAATGCCCGATCATAGACAATTCCGACATTGTATTGAGTGACTCGCTCAGGCGAAAGCTTGGAGTTGCCCATATCGGCATAATATAGGTCATTGAATGTCGGCATCCTGAACGATCTCTTATAAAACGCCCTCAATGAAAAGCTTTTATCGCGCATCGGATATCCGTTCAAGAACAATGCCGGCGAGAGAACATGTTTATTGCCGGGAGATTGTTGCCCCTTTATGTGGTCATTTATAAATGTCCCAAGAACACTCGCCTGCGCTTTGAAGCGATCCAAGTTAAGAGCTGTAGCCACTGAAGCATACTGCGAAATACGGTCGGGCTTAACAAATCCATACACATCGGCGTCCAAGGCATTCCACTGAAAATCATAGCTTGCCGATACGCGCCAATTGTCCATTATCTCATATTCATTAGCCGAAGAAAAATACACTTCTTTCTGCTTATAGAGATTGTCTATCTTCACTTGCTTATCGTCATTATTGACATAATGGGTGCGATAGAAAGCGTATTTTATATTGTTCAGCGTAGTGAAACGATTGAAGAAGCCGGTATATCGCCCTTGAACAAAAGAGTTAGTGTCCCATAGACGCTCACCGCGCCTCCACACATTATTCACGATGGCGCCGGGCACTCCCCTTTCCGAATTATAATTGTAAGCCTTGAATGTCCATGACCCTGCCTTAAGAGCTCCGTGGGCGTTCAATTCGATGCGGGTGGCGTTAATGTCGCCGTTCTGCCTCACGGCGGTCGTGTCGTAAGCAAGCTCACCGGCAGGATTCACTCGACGGTACCGGAATTTATACTTCCCGCTTGAGTTAACCCATTCCGCGCTGAGCGATGCCGAAACTTTATCACTCAATTTCAGTTCCACTAAAGCCGACGGATTTAACAGGTCAAAGGAGCCGGTTCGCAAAGTCGCCCTCGCATGATAGTACTCATCATCCTCAAAAACAGGAACACGGGTTCTCATATAAATAGTTCCTGCCGAACCGAAATCTTTAGCCGGCTGCAGGATTTCGCTCTTTTGCCCGTTATACAAAGAGAGCGACTCCATGTTATCAAGTGAAAATTGCCCCAGATCAATCTGCCCGTTTTGGGCGTTTCCGAGTTCCACGCCATCATACACCACTCCCGTGTGATTCGTGCCCATGGAACGAATGTTAACGGTCTTTATTCCGCCCACTCCTCCATAATCCTTAACCTGCACACCTGAAAAATAGCGCAGCGCATCAGCCACATTATTACTGTTGAGCCGACGCAACTCCGCCCCCGACAACGTCTGTACCGGAATAATGTCGCGGTTCACATGAGCGGCGCTCACAGTCACCTCGCTCAAGTGTATGGAAGTCGTGTCCTCAGCCTCTTCAGCCGAAATTCCACCACAAGCGCCAATTAAAACGATTACCGACAGTAAAACTCTATATGTCATTTTTAATCTTATAATTACCAAATAAGAAACCCGCCGAAGCGCCAATCAAGGCACGTCAACGGGATATAGGCAATTCTTATTTGGTCACTATGACCGATATAAGAATGACATAGCTGCACATAAAAACAACCGGAAGTCCTACCCATAGTCCCGTGGGCGATTTCATCTATTACTAAATGGCAGGTCTTCTGACTTATCCCCGGTAAAATCGCGCCTTCTCAAAGCCGAGGGCTTCAATGGCACATATGCGATTACCTAATCATGGGACTTACAGCAGCGGGTACTGTTCCGGACTCTCACCGGATTCCCTTTTAAATTTCCAGAAATCAAGCATTCAAAATTCAATGCNCGAAATCAACNCCCCTCTCTTGGAGCAATTGGAAATACCATTATCGCCGCAAAGATANCACTTATTTTTCAACTATCAAAATTTTAATTTTAAGCACGTTTTGATGACAATAGCCNNCTTGAAATATGTTAAAATTCATGCGGCAACCGAGAATTTTTCAACCCAAAATTGTTAATAAACAATGAATCGAAAACAAATCANNAAAATGAACNCNACAACTGACAATAACATCACCAAAACACATGCCAATAGCGGCTTCATNGCCGGAAACGCCTGCATANTGCTNGCNACAATCTTCTGGGGNATCAATGTATCGGCAACCAAAGCTCTTATCCCCGACTGGATGAGCGCCAACGGAATAACGGCAGTGAGGCTCATAGGCGGATGCATCCTGTTTTGGATAGCCTCAATCTTCACNACCCATCGNCGCATAGCCGGNCANGACTGGCTNCGNTTTTTCCTGGCGGGATTCATAGGACTGTTCGGATTCATATTCCTCTTCGTAACCTCNCTGAAATATGGCGACCCGATCGATATCTCCATCATCATGACACTGCCGCCGGTATTCGTCATCCTGATCGGAGTGCTGTTCCAGCATCGCCACACCTCCCTNCTCGAATGGCTGGGAGTGCTNGTGTCATTTGCCGGAGCGGTGCTGGTGATTGTTGAAGCGGCGGGAGGAAGCGGCAACCAAGGCAGCGACCGCTTGCTGGGCAATCTGCTCGCCGTAGCGTCGACAATATGCTATGCCTTCTACCTCGTAATCCTCGAAGGNCCCACCAAAATCTACAAGCCGGTCACAATGCTGCGATGGGTNTTCCTCTTCGCNGCGATACCNGCGCTCGTCCTCGTGCCCGAAATGGNACATCTACCCATTCTCCACACAACCGAGGCAACCCCGTGGATTGAGATAGCATTCATCCTGTTTTGCCCCACCTTCATCGCCTACTTCCTCGTGCAGCCAGCCATAAAAAACATCGGTTCAGAGCTGGTTTCACTCTACCAATACCTGCTNCCTGTATTTGCCACCATCTCAGCCGTGCTCATGGGACTCAGCCACTTGAGATGGATTCAAGCAATCGCGATGNTCATAATTGTCGGCGGAATGATCATAACCAACTTCGGCAAAATGCGCAAACCGAAGCCCGCGCCCGACACCGATTCCCCACANAAAAACATTTAACACACACAAAATCATCCATCTAATTTTTAGCACAATCCCCCCTGCCACAATAACCCCAATAATTTGCTCAATCCACATTTATTTTATATTTTTGCAACATAGAAAAACCGCCCGATAAACCGGCAACGGAATTTCTACCATTCATCATGACAGTCACATTGTGGCTCGACAAACGCTCAATTGCTGATAGACTGAAATCTATCTCAACATCGCAGCGAGACTACACCCTCTATCCGGCGTCGGAACTCCGGCAGGACAGAGGGGAATTAAAGTATTGCTGAAATTCAAGCCAGTTCCTTTTTTTTCAATGGCAGAAACCGAGGTAATAACCCACGCATTGGTCGACACAATCCNCAAGGAGATTGAAGAGCAGTTCCGCCGCGGAAAAGCCTCCACGGCTCGCAAGCTCGCATTCTGCGCCCGAAAAGTGGAGCAATATCTTGACGGNAACGACATTCCGCTCTCCGAAATCGACGCCGCATGGGTCGATGGCTTCTCCTCATGGATTGTAGAAAAAGAAGGACTCTCGGAAAACACCCGCGCCACCTACTTGCGGCTCATCTACACNGTGTGNCGCNCAGCGGTGCAAAAAGGCGCCATAGTCGACACAACCGCATTCCGCACCGCCGAGATGAGCAACCGCGAGTCAGTCCGCGCCCTTCTCACCCCCCAGGAGATACGCAAACTCATCCAGCTTGACCTCGAAAGCCAGCCGGTGTTTGAAAAAGCCCGGGCGATGTGGCTCTTCAGCTTCCTGTGTGGCGGGCTGTCAATGACCGACATGATGAGCATAACCACTCGGATGCTCGCCAGCCAGGTGCTCACCCTCCCGGGACAATCAATCCCCGTAATCGATGCTGCCGAAGCGGTTGCCGACCGATATTTCGACACAGCCAACCGCTATATATTCCATGCGGGCAACAGCCAATTGACAACCGAGGAAACAACAGTGCGCGCCAACCGCCTGAACTCAACCCTCTCGCTGATTGCCGAAAAAGCGCGTCTAGAAAAACCGCTGTCCATCGACAACACCCGTGCAACCTGGCTCAACGCCGCACGCCTCCGCCCCAACCGGTTTGACCAACTCCTCTCCGACCCTCAGCTGCTCACCACCGCGCTCCAGGACGTAGCCTCGTCAGTCGACCACAATCGCAAATACTGGTTTGCCATGCGATGCCTAAAGCAGAGCGTCAACGAAATCCGAGCCGAGCTAACCGACCGAGTCCCCGGCACAAGCGTATTCGTCGCCGAAACCGACACCTACGCCAACACCCCTACCGGAGTAAAAAAGACCCGAGGTCCGCTCCTGCGCGACATCCTCTTCTTCCACACCACGCTCAGCAACGCCGAGCGCATAAAAAAAGAGTTTCACAACGTAGCCTACACCTACGACTACAAGCACGACGACACCCGACGCCTCGCCACCATCCCCGAGCGCGAAATGAAGATGTTCATGTACATCAACAGCGTCCCCTCCAAAGAGATAGCCTGCTTCTTCCCCGAAGAAACATCAGCGCCCGCCTATCAAAAAGGCAATGAAGTCATCGTGACCGACGGAGAATGGAAAGGAGCCCGAGGAACCTACATAGGACCCTCCACCCGCTTCCCGCTCCACATCATAGTAGCCGTAACCCTCGCCAACCTCAACCTCACAGTTTCCGCTCACATCCCCCACCACTTCGTGAGCCTCCTCTGACCCATGAAACTTCAAAAACCGAAGAAAAAGTTGTCTTCCTCGACATCTATCCCAAAAACGGACCGATGCAACAGCTTACCATCGACGACAACCGCCTAAAGGAACTCCTGCAAGAATTCATCGCCGAAACGAAACAAAACGTCCTCTCCGATTACCCAATCGCATAACAACTCCTACCTCCTCAACCAGGCATCCGTCAACACATACATCCCGAGACACAGATGCCACCTCAAAATTCTTCCGCCAAAAATGAATTGGCTGTCGATTGTCGCCGACATATTCACAATCATCGCGCTGTTAGTAACCCTCTATCAGTTGTTCACGATGAAAAAAATAAGCATCGCCACCCGCGATGCCATCCTCTCCACACGAAAAGACATAGAACGAAGTCTGACCATTCATGATATCGCAAAATACAATGAATCGATCAAACTCATCCAGAAAGACATTCAGGCAAACAAATGGGACTTCGCTCTCCTGCGAATGAAAGAGCTCCGCGCGACAATAATCGAGCTCAACGAAATCCCCTATCTGAAAGAAACGACCGAACTACAGTCATTCCACAACGCAAAAATGCAATTAGGCATTGACATCTACAACATCAACCGACAGTTACTTACCAATTCAAAAGGCAAACTTTCGCCCGACAAAATTTCAAACAACCTCGAAGAACTGTCCACAATGCTGATAACCATAAAGTCAAAGATAATCTACTATACAGATGAACGAAAAGACCTATCTTGAACTCGCTCGCCTCATCAAGCAACGCACCTACGACCAGCGATTAGCATGGACTCCCTCAAGCTACTCCTCCACCTATCAGGCGGCAATCGGACAGGGAGCCGTCACGGTGAGTCTTGACCTTTCCGATCAAGAATATGACCCCGAATTTTTCCCCCCAATCGCCTATCTCTCCTTCCTAAACAGCCGTGGTGAAACAATCCACACCATAAATTGCTATTCCCAGGACGACGAGAACTTCCCTCTCATAAGCGAAATATACCAGCTCGCCAAAGATTCCTATCTCAAAACCAACGAGACAATCCAAAGCATGTTCGACGAGCTCCACTCCCCATTCTAAATCCATAACATAGTTCAATTTTGATTTATCCAATTAAATCAGAATTGAACTTCTACAGGTGTTCCATCTATTCACTTCAGATTAGATTTATGGCTTTTAAACACGATTTCGCTAAAGGAGTCGCTTATACTGCAATCGCAAAATACTTCAGCGTTTTTATTAGCATATTTATTTCTGCAATATTAGCCCGATTATTAACCCCAGAGGATTTTGCTATTATTGCGATTGCAACTGTTTTCATTGGCTTCATAACATTACTTACAGGATCAGGGTTGTCTCCTGCAATTATACAGCAAAAAAATTTAACGAAATCGGATATCAGAGATTTATTCTCATTTACAATATATCTGGCTATAATTGCATCAATACTGTTTTTAGGAGCAATTCCATTAATATCCAAATTCTATAGCAATCATATTCTTGAAAACATCTGCCTCCTACTAATAGTTAACGTCTTCTTTTCTGTTGTAAACATTGTTCCAAACGCTCTACTTTTTAAAGAGAAAAGGTTTAAATATATTGCAATTAGAACTATTGTTGTACAGACTTCATTAGGCGCTCTGTCTGTAATTGGAGCATTAAGCGGCTTAGGAGTATACGCACTATTAATCAATCCCATCATCGGAAGTATTCTACTTTTCATAATCAGCTATCGATGCTACAATATAACAGTCAGCCTAAGATTCAATTTCACAATAATCAAATCCATACTTCCCTACTCAGCATATCAAATCGGTTTTAATATTTTAAATTACGGCTACCGCAACACTGACACGTTATTGATAGGTCGTTATTTGGGGATGAATACCCTTGGTTTCTATGAAAAATCATATCGTCTCATGATGATGCCACTAGACAACTTATCCAATGTGATAAATCCAGTGCTTCATCCTCTGCTAAGTGAATATCAAGACAATCGAACATTTATTTTTGAAAAATACAAGCAACTCACTCGCTATTTAGGATACATCGGATTTTTACTCACCGGCTTCTGCTTCTCTTGCGCCAGCGATATAATTCTAATTTTGTTCGGCGAACAATGGGTTCCATCAATTAGCATCTTTAAAATACTATCACTAAGTATCGGAATCCAAATCGTTCAATCAGCGGTTGGCGCGGTATTTCAGTCTACCGGAAAAGTCAAATTATTATTCTTTTCCGGTTTGCTATCGTTCATCGTTTCTGTTGGAGCAATTGTAATAGGGATTCTAAGTAAAAATATCGATTTCTTAGCCAGTCTCATTGTCCTTGCATTCATCTTAGCTTTTATAATATACCACGTGGCGCTCATTAAAATTGTAATGGAAGAAAATTTCCTAAATTTTATAAGTTCATTGTGTCGCCCCATATTGTCCGGACTGATTATTGGCATAATTCTTTCCTCTTTCAAGTATTTCTGTCCGATATCCAACATGTATATAAATTTTCTATTGTGCATAGCAATTACGTTCACTTCAATACTGATTATGCAGAAAGTGAAAATTATCGTTGGAATGCCTGACCTATATAATTTATTGATAACTAAACTTAGAAATGTTAAGATTCGTAGGCCGTTTATTTTTTGACCAAATTATAAATACACTCAGAATTAGGCGAAAGCCAAGAGTAATACAAATGCCGATAACCGGCAGGTGCAATTCCCGGTGCGTAACTTGTAATGTTTGGAAAGTCAAAAATAATCAAGACATCAATCCCGAAGAACTGACTCGCATATTAGCACAGCCTTTTTTCTCTAAAGTTTCCACAATCGGAATCAATGGTGGAGAATTAACAATGATCAAAGACATTGAGCCAATTTTCGATGCAGTTCTATCGGTAAAGAGCTTAAAGAATATTCATGTAATCTCCAATGGCTTAATTCCGGAAAAACTTTATTCTACATTAATTCTATTAAAATCAAAAGCCAACGCCAAAGGAGTAAAAGTCGGCTTGACATTATCCATTGATGGAGTTGGAACGGTTCATGACCATACGAGAGGAATTCCGCTCGCATTCCAACGCAGTGAAAAAATTCTAAAACATTTCCAAGAAAATCTTGACAAATATTGCGACTCATTCAATATAGGATGCACCGTTTCAAATACTAATGTTCCCTATATAAGAGAAACGGCTGATTACCTAAAGCAATACCCGTTCAAAGTTTACTATCATTTGGCTGTCCCCAATAAAAGAATTCACACTTTCAACGACGCTGATTATTATGTGATGAAAGATGAACGAAGCCGACTCTTAGCCCTTGAATTTTTCCAATCACTAAACGCAGAAACATCTATACGCAAATCTCCAATAGACAAATTCAGAGCCTTTGCAAATTATTACTTTCTAAAGACCAATGGAGCGTCCAGACTTGCACAATGCTATTACAGATTTCGTGATGTTACGATAGATGAAAACCTGGATTTATCCTATTGTGCAACCGCAAGCGACACCATAGGCTCGCTTATTGGTACCTCCGCCTCATCTTTAATTCGCTCACCGAAAGGTAAAGAAGTCAACAAACGGATATTGACCGAATGTGCCAGTTGCGTACATTATTCAGATATTCCAACAATTAAAGGATTATTCATATTTGCCTATCAAATATTCAAGGACCGATACATGCAAGGTCAACAGTATAAACGCTTCTAATTTTTATACTCTCAATGACAATAACAATCATAGGGTGGTACGGAACTGAAACAATCGGTGATCGAGCGATATTAGCCGGAATAATCAACTTGTTTTCAGAAATCCTACCCGCATTCGACATAAAGTTAGGCTCTATTGTCCCTGAATTCTCACAGAGAACATTACTCGAAGATTCAGAATATTATATCGAAATTTCAAATAGAAGACTCAACAACATATCGATTTTCAACTCACTTGCCAAAAGAGAGTTAAAACGAGCTGTAAAAAATTCCGATTTAGTAATTGTCGGCGGAGGACCTCTAATGGATATCATTCCAATGTATATGCTTAACTACGCCTTCAAATATGCAAAAAAGAAAGGCATTCCTACTGCGATTGTCGGGTGCGGCTGGGGTCCACTTAAAACACCAGAATACATATCCGTAGCCAAATCATTAGTTCAGCATTCCGATATAACGATCTTCCGAGATTCAACATCACTCAATGAATGCCTTGCGCACCTTAATGATGCTGCACATTGCGATGCCAATATAACCTCTGCAATTGATCCGGCATTCTTTTGTGCCGACTTCTACCGCAAAAATAAATCAGATTCGGCAAAAGAAGAATACATCGCCGTAAATTTCAGAGACATTTCTAACGATCAATATGGCGGCGATAGCGAAAAAAATGAGAAGATGTTCACTCAAATCATAAAGTCAATCATTGACAAATATGATATTCCGGTTCATCTCGTCCCCATGCATTCCTATTTCATCGGAGGCGATGATAGATCATTATTCAATAAAATAGCTTTTTCACTAAAAGATGCCCGAATAAAAGTTCACAATGACCCTCCATCGCTTACCGAAGTCATGTCCTTATATAAAAATGCTCGTTTTTGTATCGGTATGCGCTTTCATTCAATAGTCTTACAGACCATTCTAAATGGCAAGAATATAATTCTAGATTATACCGATCCCAATAATGGAAAAATCATTGGAATGATGAATGAGTTAAATCTGTCGACAGAATATAAAAATCGGTATTATTCATTGATTAATCATAACAATGATTCAATATCCATCACTGAACCCGACACTTTTGAAATCAAACCCGACACATTACTCTCCCACAAAAACACCTATAAAAATCTGTTAAGATCATTACTCGGCAATGGCTAAAATTCTGCACATTAATTCAGCTGATAAAGCCGGTGGTGCCGCAATTGCCGCATTCCGCCACAATGAAGCGTTAAATCTTATCGGGCATAGTTCCAAAATGCTGGTTATAGATAAGTCATCAAAAACATCTTCAGTAATTCAACCGGCAGGAAAAGGCGCCTTAATCAAATTAAAATCATTACTCTACTCAGGAATAGCAGGAAGAAACATAAAGCGATTTCATCCTTATGCTGTATTTTCCAATCCTTTGACAGGATTCAACCTCGCTGATGAAGCGGCTGTTAAGGAAGCTGACCTAATCGTGCTTCACTGGGTTTGCAACAGCATGCTATCCATAAAAGGAGTTGAGCAAATCCTAAAACTCGGCAAACCCGTAATTTGGTTTCTGCATGACATGTGGCCCTTGACCGGCGGCTGCCATTACAGCCTGTCATGCAATCGATATGAAACGCAATGCCACAATTGCCCGATGCTCTATAATCGCAACGGATCCCGTAGAAGAAAAGACATTTCCTATCATCTACTCAAAAAAAAGCTAAAAAAATGGAGCAGATATGACAACCTGCGCATTATGGCGCCAAGCCAATGGCTTGCCGACTGTGCGGCAAGAAGCGCCGTATTCAAAAACCATAAAATATCAGTATTCCGGAATGTTATAAATACCGACATATTCAAGCCTCTTGATAAAAGAGCGGCGCGAGAAGCATTGAACCTACCTTTTGACAAAAAGCTGATATTATTTGGAGCCGACAGCATCAACAGTCCATATAAAGGATGGGAATATCTGAAAAAGGCCCTCAACAGCATGAATGACAGCAATATTGAATGCGTCGTTTTCGGTAATTCAGACGATACATCCATCCATTTAGATTCACCAATCAAAATAAACTATGTCGGCAGATTAAACGACGATTTGTCATTAGTCATGCTATACAACGCTTGCGACCTATTCGTAACACCATCAATTGCCGACAACTATCCCAACGTCATTCTGGAATCAATGGCTTGCGGATTACCATGTGTCGGATTCAATATTGGAGGCATCCCTGAAATGATTCAACATAAAAACACAGGATATATTTCTGATGACATATCATCCAACGCTATTCTCGACGGAATTCGTTGGGTGCTTAATAACACAGATGCCGCTACTCTCTCAAAAAATGCAAGAACCTGGGTGATAGAGAATTCCTCTTACCGGTCACTCACAAAAAACATTCATCTAACAAATTGAATCTGATGAGCAATTTAAAGATTTCAATCGTCACCGTGTCATTCAACGCCGCTGCCACGATTGAAGAAACGATAAAATCGGTTGTCGACCAGACCTACGACAACATCGAGTACATCCTAATCGACGGAGGCTCGACCGACGGAACCGTCGACATCATACGCCGCTACGCCCCCGGCGGAAGCCAATACGGCAAACACCCCAACGCCGTCGCCCATTGGGTCTCCGAACCCGACAAAGGCATATACGACGCCATGAACAAAGGCATCGCCGCCGCCACCGGTGACTACATCTATTTCCTCGGCGCCGACGACTTACTTATTGACAACACAGTGATCGAGGCTGTCAGCAGTCACATCAACAACCCAAAATCCGTTTACTACGGAGATGTGATACTACAGCCGATCGGGAAAAAATATTGTGGAAAATTTTCAAAATGGGATTTGATCAGAAGAAACATTTGTCATCAGGCAATATTTTATCCTATCGATGTACTAAAAAAATATCCCTACGATCTTAAATACAGAACATATTCCGACTATCACGAGAACATTCTTTTATGGGGCAAGAATATCAAATTCATCTATATTCCCGTAACTGTGTGCAATTTCTTAGTTGGAGGTTCATCTATTTCAGGCGATCCCGTCTTTTTTTCCTCGAGAGCAAGGATTATAAAAGAAAATTTAGGCATAACAGGCTACCTTTATTATTACTTAAGAGTAAAAACAGCCGATATAATACGTAGACGGTGAGTATTGCTGAGTTTTTCATACATGTCAACGACAACTGGATGCTGATGGGATTATGCATAGTCCTGTCAATATTCATCTATTTCATAGCATTCAAGCCTTATTGGAAATCAGTATTGGATCCGCTATCGTTCATGATATTAGGCTCTTGCATGGGTTGTGCCGTAGTGCTGTTCCTGCATTTCGCCAAACTTATGGACAATATCTACTTTTTCAGCTATTGCACCACTCAACTATGCTTCTACTTTGGATTCAGATATGGCTATAAAAATAAATTAAAATTTATCCTCCGCAATGAAAGGCACATCAAAGACATAAATCAGTTCACAAAATATGTGTTCATTTCAGCAGCCATAATCGACTTTTTCTCCCAGATGATTCAATATAAGATGATGGGTATTCCAATATTCATGTCATCACGCCTCAACATGATGGCTGATGCGGGCGGAGCGGGCATTCTTACTCGATTTATTTCAATATGCCGCGCATTTACCATTATAATGGGATTCTACTACATGCAAAAAAATAACTCAGCTCCATTGCTTCGCAAATTTGCTATATTCTACTTAATCTATGTAGTCATAACCTGCATTTTAAGCGGTTCAAGAGGTTCTGTGCTCATTTTTGGCACCGCCTTCTTTTACTATGTGGTTGCATTTAGAGAAACTTATTCAAAGTTAAATTCATATCTTTCAAAATACGAATTCAAAATTCTGTTTGTCCTTGCATTTTTGACTATTGCGGTCAATATTCTAAAATTCGGCAACTTATCTACCGGAATTGAAATGCTCGGCGTAAGAATACTTTCATTTGGAGACACTTATTATTACGCTTATCCCAATAACTTAATCGAGCAGGTGGATGATTCCCAACCTTTCAAATCGATATTCTCCTCATTCCTCGGATTTTTCAGAATATACTCCTACTCCGAATTACCCAATCCGATAGGGTTGGATCTCTTCAATTTTTTCTCAAAAAACGGGGATATCGGCGGTCCTAATGCCCGACACAATATCGTGGCATATCTCTATTTCGGATTATTCGGCGGCTTGCTGTTTTCCTACATTTTGGGATGGGCGACAGGATATTTCCGCAAACTGTTTTTTAAAACACGTCACAAGACCCTGTTGGGAATAGCAGTTTCAGCATGGCTCTATGGTGCGGCATGCGGCATTGAAACTGACATTAATCTGTATTTCTTCAAACTTAACAGCTTCATTATCGCCGTTCCGATAATAATAGTTTTAGCTTTCATTTTGTTTGTGCTTGCCAAGATGCGACAAAGAATAATATCTCGGCAGCCCGGCATCCTGACTCATTAGCCTGCAATCTATGGATCTAAATTTACTCGTAGTAATAATCCTGTATAAGAAAGATTTAGAGGATTCGATTGCCTATCAAACCCTAACCAAAGCTTCCGCTAAAAGTTTTCTTATATATGACAATTCCCCGGTTCCGGGGAAAACTCCGTCAGTTCATAACGCCAAAATTCATTATGTGAGCGACACCTCAAATCAAGGTTTGAGCCACGCCTATAATTACGCCGCCGATTATGCCATCAAACACGGTTTTGACTGGATTTTCATCTCTGACCAAGACACTTTTTTTCATGACGGCATAATAAGGGAATATGATCGCGCTGTCAAAGAAAATCCCGACATAAAACTATTTTTGCCCCATGTAAGAATTGCTGTCGACGGCAAATATATGTCACCGGTAAAAATCAACCGCTACTTCGCCAAGCTATCCGATTCAGCTCCGGCTGGCATTATCAACCCGGGAAATTATGCCATTATCAACAGCGGAATGATGATCAACACCGCCGCATTCATCAATGCCGGAGGATATAATGAAAAAGTGTGGCTGGACTTTGCCGATTTTCAATTCATCGAACGATTTGCCCGAAAATATGACCGGGCGTTTGTGATTGATCTTGATTGCATCCAGTCGTTCAGTGATAAAGAAGACACGATAACTCAAAAAATAGCTCGCTACAAAAATTTCTGTAGCTCGGTAAAGCATTATCAACCAATAAAAGCAAGTGATCGATTCTGGATTTTTTTAGTGACGCTAAAAAGATGCGCTTCCCTTTGCGCGCAATCTAAGAAACTAACGCCAATTTCAATCTTTCTTAAAGAATATATCTTATGATTTCTGTCTGCATGGCAACCTATAACGGAGAGAAATATCTTCGTGAACAAGTTGATTCTATTTTAGCGCAGTTAGACTCTGATGACGAATTAATCGTCTCTGACGACGGATCAACCGATTCAACCATAGAAATTTTGAAATCCTATGGCGACCCCCGGATAAAAATATTCAATAACTCTACCGATCACGGTGTCAATGGCAACTTTGAAAACGCCCTTCGCCATGCATCGGGGGAATATATATTTCTTTCTGATCAAGATGATGTCTGGCTCCCTGGCAAAGCGCAAGCATGTGTAGAAGCGCTTAATGATTGCGCCTGCATAGTTCACGACGCGATTGTTGTCGACGGAAAATTAAATGCCACCGCTCCGTCTTTTTTCGCTGAACGCAAATCAGGTCCCGGATTTTGGAAAAATCTCTATAAAAATTCCTATCTCGGGTGTTGCATGGCTTTCAGGCGTGAGGTGCTTGAATACGCCCTCCCCTATCCTAAATCGCTTCCCATTTTCCAGGAAGGCTGGATAGCGATGCTTGCCGAACTAAACGGAACCGTTAAATTCATTCCTTTCAAAGGAATCCTCTTCCGCCGCCATGACTCCAACACATCATGCACAGCGCGAAAAAGTTCTAAGTCTTTCTTGCAAATGCTCTCCTACCGATTGAAACTGTTAAGACTCATCGCGCAACGTCAATACCTGCACAAATAAAACAATGACACGCATTATCGAAAAAATTTCAAATAAGTATTCATTGCTAAACAAAATTGGTCTATGCATGACAGTGATAAAGACCAAACTTATTTGGAAAAAAGCCCGTATAATAAGACGAGGAATGATAATCCGCGGGAAATCCATGATTGATCTTGGAATCGGACTGACAACAGGAATCAATTGTAGGATCGAAGCTCTTTGCACCGGAAAAGATGATTGTATTAAAATCAAAATCGGCAACAAAGTGCAGATGAACGATTCCGTGCACATAGCGGCATTGGAATCTGTCACAATCGGCGACAACGTCTTGATAGCCTCACACGTATATATCTCCGACAACTCTCATGGATGCTACAAAGGAGGCGATGATGACACCTCGCCGTCCATTCCCCCAGTCTCAAGATACTATTTCGTCAATCCGGTAAAAATTGGCTCTAACGTGTGGATTGGAGAAAGCGCAATGATAATGCCTGGAGTAACAATAGGCAATGGAGCAATAATAGGGGCGCATGCTGTAGTAAACCGCAGCATCCCCGACAATTGTATTGCCGCAGGTATTCCGGCTAAAATAATCAAACGATATAATGAGACAACAAAGCGTTGGGAAAAAACCGCTCCTGACGGATCTTTCATATAAAATAGTTATTACTCGCTCTATGAAACATGTTCTTATCACCGGCGGGGCTGGTTTTATCGGCTCGAATGTGGCACTGAAACTCATTCAAAAAGGGTTTAACGTGACCGTTTTAGACAATCTTTCGCCACAAATTCATGGAGACAACCCCGAGGTCACGTCTCCGCTATATAAAAGCATCAAAGATAAGGTAAACTTCATAAAAGGAACCGTCACCTCACGCGATGATTGGAAAAAAGCCCTGGAAGGGGTTGATGCCGTTCTCCACCTTGCTGCTGAAACAGGGACGGGACAATCAATGTATGAAATAGAAAAATACGTCAATGTCAATATCGGAGGAACAGCCATTCTCCTTGATATACTCACCAATGAAAAAACAAATGTAAAGCGTGTGGTTGTCGCTGAATCACGCGCCATTTATGGAGAAGGAAGATATTGGAGCGAAGAACTCAATGCGTTCGTATATCCCGATGAACGCCCGGAAACCTCCATGTCCAACGGAGACTTTGAGGTAAAATACACCGGATGCGATCAACCCCTCAAGCTCGTCGCTACCACTGAAGAATCTCTGATTCATCCCGGCTCGGTATACGGAATCACAAAACAGGTTCAAGGCCAGTTAGTCCATCTTGTTTGCAAGAGCATAGGAATCGAATCAGTATCCTTCCGTTATCAAAACGTCTACGGTCCGGGGCAGTCATTAAGCAATCCTTATACAGGCATTCTTTCAATTTTCTCCACCCGAATAAAGAATGGCAATGGAATAAATATTTTTGAGGATGGACTTGAAACCCGCGATTTCGTATATATTGACGATGTTGTCGACGCAACAATACTTGGCATTACAACGCCCGAAGTTAGCGGACATGCTTTCAATATAGGCACAGGCGTGGCAACCGATGTCCTCACCGTAGCAAATACCCTCAAAAAATATTATGGCATTGACGTGCCGCTAACAATATCAGGCAACTATCGTCTTGGTGATATCCGCCATAATTTTGCAGATATATCCAAAGCCCGCGCATTGCTCGGTTATGAACCTAAATGGAGTTTTGAACGAGGAATTGAACGATTCTGCAAATGGGTAGATTCTCAGCCGATACAAAAAGACGGCTATGAAAAGTCTATTGAAGAAATGAAACAAAAAGGATTGTACAAGTAATGGATTTAACAGGAAAAAAAATACTCTTTATTGCTCCAAAATACTTTGGAATTCCGGAAAAAATTCAGTCTAAGCTGATCGAATTAGGAGCATCGGTAGATTTTTTTGATGAACGTCCCGGTAATTCGTTTTTGACAAAAGCGTTAATCCGCATAAATCGAAATCTCATTGCCGGCTACATAAATAAATATCATTCTAAAATAATCAATCTGACACGCCATCAACACTATGATTATATCTTCTTCATAAGAGGAGAGTCATTCTCTGAGCACAATCTAAAAAAACTTCTCAACACACATCCCGAGAGCACTTCCATAGTATATCATTGGGATTCCATCAAAAACAACCCCAATGCGCTCAATCTTCTGAACAACTTCGATTACAGATACTCTTTTGATAGATCTGACTGCGAAAAATTCAACATAACATTTTTGCCGCTGTTCTACTACGACGAATACTCGTCACTTGCCAAATCAAAAAAGACTGACGAATATACGTTGATGTTTGTAGGGACAACACATAGCGACCGTTATCGCATAATAACCACTCTCACTAAACAAATTGAAAAGCAAGGCAAAAAAGCATTTACCTACTTTTATTTTCAAGGAAAAATAATGTTCTACAAATATCTTTTCCTTCATAAAGAATGCAGGGACATAGATAAGACCGCAGTACATTTTTCATCCATTTCAAACGAAGAATTAGAAGAACTTTATCAAAAATCAAAAATTATAATTGACGTAAACCATCCTAAACAATCCGGATTAACTATCAGATGCATGGAAACCCTTGGATTCAAAAGGAAATTAGTGACCACAAATTCTGATATAGTCAATTATGATTTCTACAACCCTAACAATATTCTGGTAATAGACCGGAAAAAACCATTTATTCCTAATGAATTTATAGATGCGCCTTACGAAAATATTCCGCCTGACATATATAACAAGTATTCATTAAGCGCTTGGTGCTCGACAATATTTCAGGATTATAGCAAAAATAGCGCTGATCTGAGTCGATGAATTACATCGGCAAGCCCGACAACAACACGATTCGGCTTGTCGCACACTGCATCAAAATACTGAAAATTTTGAGTTCGTACATCCACGAACCGACGACATAACACTCAAAACCGAATAAAATGAAAGGAATTGTACTTGCCGGAGGATCGGGCACTCGCCTATATCCGATCACCAAAGGAGTTTCCAAGCAGATGCTCCCCGTTTTTGACAAGCCTATGGTTTATTATCCCATTTCAACCCTGATGCTTGCCGGGATAAGAGACATCCTCATTATCTCGACACCTCAGGACTTGCCCGGCTTCAAGCGGCTTCTCGGAGATGGAAGCGACTACGGCGTAAATTTCACATATGCCGAGCAACCTTCACCCGACGGATTAGCGCAGGCATTTATAATCGGAAAAGATTTCATCGGCGATGACTCAGCATGTCTTGTTCTCGGCGACAACATCTTCCATGGAGTCGGATTTTCGGAAGTGCTCAAAAACTCAGTCAAAACAGCCGAAAAAGATGGTAAAGCGACCGTATTCGGATATTGGGTGAATGATCCCGAGCGTTACGGAGTGGCTGAATTCGACAAAGACGGCAATTGCCTCTCAATTGAAGAAAAACCGGAACATCCAAAATCAAACTATGCCGTTGTCGGACTCTATTTCTACCCCAACAAAGTCGTTGATGTCGCAGCCTCAATAAAACCGTCGGCTCGCGGCGAACTTGAGATCACAACTGTCAATCAGGAGTTTCTAAAGGATGGAGAACTTAAAGTGCAGACTCTGCCACGAGGTTTCGCATGGCTCGACACAGGAACTCATGACTCCCTCGCTGAAGCATCTATATATGTGGAAGTCCTTGAAAAACGCCAAGGTCTTAAAATAGCATGCCTTGAAGGAATAGCCTATGCAAACGGCTGGATTTCGGCAAACAAACTCCGTGAACTCGCCAAGCCGATGCTCAAGAATCAGTATGGTAAATATCTCATAAAAATCGCAGAAGAAGAAAATCTCCAAAAATTCTATTAAGTCATGAACGTAATTAAAACCGATATTGAGGGAGTTGTAATCCTTGAACCGCGCGTATTCGCCGATGCCCGCGGATATTTCTTTGAAAGCTACAACAAAAAAACATTTGACGCTGAAGTCCGTCCTGTCGATTTCGTGCAGGACAACGAATCATGCTCCACTCGAGGTGTGATGCGCGGACTGCATTTCCAGCGCCCCCCTTATGCTCAGGCAAAACTCGTGCGCTGCGTAAGAGGTCAAGTGTTGGATGTGGCTGTGGACATCAGAAAAGGCTCCCCCACTTACGGCAAACATGTATCTTGCCTGCTCACGGAAGAAAACCACCGTCAGTTCTTCATTCCCCGCGGCTTCGCCCACGGCTTCGCGGTGCTCTCCGACATCGCCGTGTTCCAATACAAATGCGACAATTATTACCATCCCGAAGCCGACGGCGGAATCTCCATCATCGACCCCTCGCTCGGCATCGATTGGGGCATAGCTCTTGAAGAGGCAATCCTGTCAGAAAAGGATCAACACCATCCTATTCTCAAAAACTTTGATTCTCCTTTTGAGATTTAATCTTCCATACTGAAAATATGAAAATTTTAGTAACCGGAGCTAACGGATATATCGGTCGACACGTCGTCACAACATTATTGAATCGAGGATGCGAGGTCATTGCTTGCGACATTTCAACAAAAGAGGTAGATCACAGAGCTCACCGCATCGACTTCAACCTGTTCAATCTGCCCGAAGGAAATATATATCAATTGCTTGGCGCGCCTGACGCATGCCTACACATGGCGTGGCGCAACGGTTTCGTTCACAATGCCACTACCCACATGTCTGATTTATCAGCACACTTTAACTTCATCTCGCGCATGATCGACGGTGGACTTAAACAGTTGGCTGTAATGGGCACCATGCATGAGATTGGATATTGGGAAGGAGCTATAGACGAGAACACTCCATGTAATCCCACTTCAATGTACGGAATCGCCAAAGACGCGCTAAGAAGAGCGGTAACCTTATATACCCAACAACACGATTGCCTGTTACAATGGCTGAGATGCTACTATATCTTGGGCGACGATAAAAAAAGCAACTCCATATTTGGAAAAATACTAAAAGCAGAGGAAGACGGAAAACCTACGTTTCCTTTTACAACCGGAAAAAATAAATATGATTTTATTAACGTAGATGAGTTAGCTCATTTAATTTCCGCCGTTGTAATGCAGCGCGATATAAACGGAATCATAAACTGTTGCAACGGGCAACCAGTCAGCCTCGCTGAGCGCGTTGAAACTTTCATCAAAGAGCACAATCTTAACATTAAATTAGAATACGGGGCATTCCCTGATCGACCATATGATTCACCATGCGTATATGGTGACGCAAAAAAAATTAATCAAATTTTAGCCATAAAATCATGAAGCGTAACATCCTCATAACCGGCGGAGCCGGATTCATCGGCAGCCACGTGGTTCGCCTGTTCGTCAACAAATATCCCGACTACCGCATCGTCAACCTCGACAAGCTCACCTACGCCGGAAACCTCG
>JAAVEM010000020.1:0-19462 GCA_014801235.1 Bacteroides sp.
CCAGTTCCGCGGAGTGACGGACATACCCTTCTTCCTTTTCAGGCTATCCAAGCTATGCGCATGAAAAGATTACACTCCCGTTGTTTTTTAACATTTCAACCCATTATTTGCATTGACCCGTTAAGACACGCTGCCCACTGTCGCGGCAAGAGAAGGGTGGGACATATAACACAAAAGGCTGTCATCTCGACAGCCTCTAATGCTTTTAATAAACCAATCATTATCACATTTCTTGCAATGGAAAAAGTAATTTTGCTATGTACTATTAAAACATCAGGGAGATGAAATGGTTCACCTCCCTGATGGAAAATTTTTCTACTTTTTCTTAATCACCACATTTACAGGCGAATTAACATTCAATGCAATTCCTATTTTTAACATCTTTTCACCAATCGTCACCGCTTTTCCGTTGACAGTCACGCCAGCAATGTCAGTCGGAGCGATGCCAGGAAGTTCAAGCGAAATCTCTTTATCGGCAGCCATGCCCGGATAATCGCCGGTGAGCTCCATCTTGACGCGTATCTCTTTGGCTGAAGCGTCGCCGTCAAATTGAATCAAGGCGAAATCGCCGCGCTCAAGCGAGCTGTTGGACAGGCGATTGTCTTCATACATGGTGTAGGAACTCCTGACATAGCCACGCGGATAGTAACGCACCGTGTAGCGCGACGCGTCATATTCTCCGGTATTCTCCATCTCATATTCGGCAAGCGGGATGAACGCCCCGTTCTTTATGAACAGCGGCAACCGGTCGAGAGGAGCCGCATAGGTGACGGTGTCGGGTCCGGCATAAGCCATCGCCGGGTCGGCATAGTCAATCCACACCCCGGCAGGAAAGACGACTTCGCGCGACACCGCGCCCTTCTCCAGCACCGGCGCGACGAGCACCTCGGAGCCCCACATGTATTCATCGACAATCGAATCATAGGGGGTGGCGCCCACGCTTTCGAAATTGAGCGGACGAACGAGCGGATAGCCCTTGGCGGCGTTCTCATAGGCAAGCGTATAGTTGTAGGGCAACCACTCATAGCGCATCTTCACGAGCGGCAGGATGATGTCGCGGTATTCCGGATAATGGTAGGGCTCGGCGAAACGCTGGGAGTGGGTGCGCAACACGGGCGAGAAGGTTCCGAGCTGAAGCCAGCGCACGTAGAGCTCCGGATCAATCGGATTGGCTTCATCGATAGCGAAACCGCCCACGTCATGCGACATATAGCCAAGTCCGCTCAGTCCTGAATTGAGCATTATCTTAACCTGGGGCTGTAGTCCGCCCCAAGAGCGCGACACGTCGGTCGACCAGGGGAACACGCTGTAACGCTGCAAGCCTGTCGTTCCGCCGCGCATCAGGGTCATCAATCGGGTGTCGGGATACTCGTCATTGAAAAGGTCATATATAATGGAGCTCCACACGTTGCCGTAGACATTATGATATTGTCGTGCCGTCTCGCCGTTGGCATGCACGATCGTCTCGGGATGCACCTCGGGCTCGCCCAGGTCGCCCCACCATCCAGTCACGCCCTCATCGGTAAGAGCGCGGTAACGCTCGCGCAGCCAGCGGCGAGTGTCGGGATTTGCCACGTCAAACATTCCCGCCTCGCCTACCCAGGTGGTCACGTCGTTTATATTGCCATCCTTGTCCTTGGTGAGTAGCCCCTTGGACGCAAGCTCATTGTAGTTGTCGATAGCCCCTATCTTATTAATGTAAGGCTGGGAGATAATCACCGTGTTCACCCCCTGCTTCTTGAGGTCGGCGAGCATTCCCTTGTGATTCTGCCACTGATCCTTGTTCCATTCGAGCCGCCCCATGTCGGTCTCCTTGCCATACCAGTAGAGGTCAAGCACAACACCGTCCACGGGATAGCCTTCGGTCTTGAGGGTGTCAATCACTCCGCGCGTCTCAGCCTCGGTCTTGTAGCCATATTTTGACGTGATATAGCCAAGCGCCCAGAACGGCGGGAGCTTCTGCCGCCCCGTCAGCGCGGAATATTCCCTGACCACACCCGACAGCGTTCCCTCGCCATAGATAAAATAATAAGAGACGGGCTGCGGGCTCTCAGTGGCGTAGACGATGGGATCGCCCATGATGAGCTTAGCCGCGGCATAGTCATCAAACAGCACTCCGTAGCCGCCGTTTTTGCTGACAAACAGCGGAACGCATATATTCATCTGGCTGATGCGCGGATCCCCCTCGGTGTAGCCATAGTTCTGTCGGTTGTACATGACAAGCGTGTCGCTCTGCACGTCAAAGCTGTGGCCTCGCTCTCCGCCGCCATAAAAAGCGCCTCCCTTCTCCGACGGAATGAGTTTGATCGAGCGCAATCCAGCCTTATTTTCCCTCATTCCCTCGTCGGTGAGCAGCCGTCCCGAGGAGTCGCGGAAAGTCACCGCGCCTGAACGCCGGTTTAACGTCGCCGAGACGCCCGACGGCAACGCAAGCACCGCATTTATGGAATCGCCGGCAACACCGCCATGAAACTCGCCGACGGCAAGCGCTGCCGCCTGAGTGGTTTTCGGCGTTTCTCCCGAAGCCGTGTTGCTCACTCTGAAAACATTTCCGTCCATCGCCTTTACGACGACATGGCGCCCGGAGGGCGTGGTGGTGGAAATGACACCGTTTGTAATGCCTAAACACCGGAGGGCAACCACCAGCGCGGCACAAAATAATCCTATCTTTTTCATTGAATCACAGTTTTTCACAAATATAACAAAAAAAGCGGGCACTTGGTCATTGATCAAGCGCCCGCCGAGAAGATTAATCTTTATTTTTTAGGAACGATCGAGATGGCGAAACCGCCGCCGCGAGCCATTCTCAGCACCGGAGCCGACTCGGATGTGACAGTCTCTTTCTTGATTTCATAGGTTTCAGGATTGGTGTCGCAGTCGGTGTCGGCGGCATCGGTATAGAAAGTCGCCTCATACTGAACGCCGGGGGCGAGGAACGACATCGGCAGGGTGACTTCACGCGCATTTTCATTGGTGACTCCGCCCACATACCAGCTGTCGCCGTTTTTCTCCCTGCGCGCGGCAATAATGAACTCGCCCGGCTCGGCATCGAGATAATGGCTCTCGCTCCAGTCGACAGGCACATCCTTTATGAACTGGAACGCATCAGCCTTCTCGGCATAATGCTCGGGGAAGTCGGCAGCCATCTGAAGCGGCGAATACATCGTCACGTAGAGCGCGAGCTGATTGGCGATAGTGGAGCGCTTCTTGTTGTGATTGTTAGGAGCGAAAGTGCTCAGGTCCATCTTGAAGATGCCGGGAGTGAAGTCCATCGGTCCGCCTTTAAGACGGGTGAACGGAAGGATGGTCACGTGTCCGGGCGACATGGACTGATATTCCGTTCCCATGGCGCTCTCGTTGGCAAGCAGGTTGGGATAAGTGCGAGCCAATCCCGTGGGACGCACCGCCTCATGGGCATCCACCATAATCTTCTTTTCAGCGGCTTTCTTTATCGCGTCGAGATAGTGGTTCACCTCAGCCTGTCCGTAATGGTATCTGCCCTTGGGGAGAATGGGACCCACATAACCGCTCTTGACGGCATTGTAGCCATACTGGTTCATAAGGTCATAAGCGCGGTCAAGATGGCGCTCGTAGTTGGGAATCGACCCCGAGGTTTCATGGTGCATCATCAGCTTTATGCCCTTTGACTTGGCGTAATCGTTGAGCATGGCTATGTCAAAGTCGGGATAGGGGGTGACGAAATCAAACACATAGTCCTTCTCCTTGCCAAACCAGTCTTCCCAGCCCACGTTCCAGCCTTCGACAAGCAGCTGGTCCATTCCGTTTTCAGCGGCGAAATCGATGTATCTTTTCACGTTTTCATTGTTGGCGCCATGCTTGCCGTGGGGTGTAGCCGTGGAATAGTCAAAGGTGGCGAGGTCAAAATTTTCAGCGTTGGTATAGGACCACTCGCTTTTTCCGGTAATCATTTCCCACCACACGCCCATAAACTTGACGGGCTTGATCCACGAAGTGTCGTCGATGGCACACGGTTCGTTAAGATTATATATGATCTGAGTGGCAAGAATGTCGGTAGCCTTGTCAGAGACCATCACCACTCGCCAGGGGGTTTTGAACGGAGTTTCGATGACAGCCTTGGTTCCGTCGGGCGACGGGGTGAGCCACGAGGTGAACACCATCGTGGAGTCGTTCAGGTCGAGATGCATAGCCGGGAAGTCGACAAGAGCGGCTTCATGGATATTGAGATAGATGCTGTCGGCAGTCTTGAGCATGAGGGACGTCTGCACGCCGGTAGGCGAGAAACCTGTCTGCGACACGTTGCCCAACTTGTCGCCTTCGTTCTTGCCGCGAATCTCGCTGAGCGCCGACTTCACATATTCATATTCCTGAGTGTCATAATCGCCGGGAATCCACCAGGCTGTGTGGTCGCCGGTCATGGCAAACTGCGACTTCTCGTCGGTTATCACGATGCGCTTGGTCTTCTGCTTTGGGAAAACATAGCGGAATGCCACGCCGTCGTCATAGGCGCGGAATTCTATTCCCATCTTTATTTTCACCGAGTCGGCGTCTTTCCGCATCTTTATCACCAGCGAGTTATAATTATTGCGGATGGAATCGGACTCGCCCCACACCGGAACCCAGGTTTCATCCTCCGACTTCTGGGATATTCCTGTCACCTTGAAGCCATCGGTGAGCGACGGAAGCCCCTCGGCTTCAAAACCGAGACCCGAGGCATCCACGATGAGCTGACCTTTGTACCATGCCTGATAGGTAGGTTCACCCTCCTTAGTAAGATTAAATTCAATTTTCACATTACCGTCAGGCGATGTCACCGATCTTGAGCCACCGGTATTGCATGCCGACATCACTGAAAGCACTCCGGCTATCGCCATAGCCGAACAGAAATAAGACTTCATAATCGCTATATAAATAAACAGTTACTTACTTGTCGCAAAGATAATAATTTGAAAATAATTTTTCCTTATAATGTAGAAATATCTTTTTGAAATGCTATGCGCTCGTCGCCGTTGAGAAGATGAATCACGCCACACTCCGTGAAACCGCACTCGGCAAGAGCCGCGCGCATGGGGCGATTGTCGGCATGGGTGTCGATTCTGATGCTGTCGGCGCGGTCGAAGCCCCACTTAACACACCGGCTCAGCACTCCGCGCGCGCTGCCGTCGGAGGCTATGCGATGAACGGTGCAATAGGGGCGGTCACTGAGCCATCGTCCGGCAATCTCTCGATAAGTAGGTTCCTCGCCGGGAATGAAAGCAAACGTAGCCACCACCTTGCCCTCGGAATTTTCCATCACATAGCTCACGCCACGTTCCATGTCGGCAGCAACGGAGCCGGCGTCGGGATATCCGTCGTTCCATTGCTCCATGTTGCCGGTGAGGCGCATATAGCGCCGCGCCGAGTCAAATATAGCCTCTATCGCGGGGATGTCATCGCTGCGTGTGGGTCTTATCTCCATCTTTTTTTCAGCAAATATAGTATTTTAGTCATCATTGCGCAACAATAAAGACTCATTGACCGCCGTTATAAATAAGATGAATCTGAACCGACTTCCATATAAGATTTTGTTATGTTGCTGCATGATGCTGTCATGCTGCGCGGCGGCGGTGGCGCAACAGCGCAACGACAAGCTGCTTAACCGCCCCTATGCCGACCTTCGCCCATGGCATCTCGGGTTCTCCATAGGAATGCACACGCTGGATTTCTCGTTCACCCACAACGGTTTTATCACCGCCGACGGCGAAGCGTGGTTTATGGAACAGCCTGATTTTTCGCCCGGTTTCTGCGTCAACGGCTTGCTCGACGTGAGGCTCAACGATTATTTCAACGTCCGCTTCACTCCGGGAATGTACTTCGGCAACCGAGTGGTGAAAATGCACGACATGACCAACGACTCATGGGAGCAGCAGAACATAAAGTCAAACTACGTGGTTCTGCCTGTCGACTTGAAGTTTTCAGCTACCCGCTACCACAACGTGCGCCCCTATCTGGTGGGCGGCGTGATGGGAGTGTTTGACGTTTCCAAGAAGGTTCCGCGCGAGCCGCTGAGGCTGAAAAGCGCCGACTTCATGCTCACGGCGGGGTTCGGATGTGACATCTACCTCCCCTATTTCAAGCTGAGTCCCGAAATCAAGTTCTGCTTCGGGCTGTCAGACATTCTTCAGCATGACCGCCCCGACTTCGAGGACGATCCCACAGGAATCAAATTCACCAATTCATTAAAAAAAGCTACCACCCAAATGGTGGTTCTATCATTCTACTTCGAATAAATGCTCCACTGCCGTCCGATATCGATTCTGCTCGCCGTCATCCTGTGCTGCTCAACCGCCTTCGTGGCGAGGGCTCAGGTCGACGCACAGTTCACGCAATATTTCGAGGTGCCCAGCTACTACAACGCAGCCGCGACAGGCACGTCGGACTATCTGAACATCCGCGCCGGCTCGCGAATGCAGTGGACCGGGATACCCAACGCCCCGGTCACGTTTCTCGCCCTCGGCGAAATGCCGCTGAAACTCGGCTCGAAACGCATAGGGGTGGGACTCGTGCTCCAGCAGGAAAGCATGGGACTTTACAAAAACATGACCTTCGGGGCGCAAGGCTCCTACAAGCTCAAGCTGTGGAAAGGCGAGCTCTCGATCGGATTCCAGCTCGGGTTGTTTGACGAGTCGTTCAAGGGCTCGGAAGTGATTCTCCCCGACGGCGACGACTTCCACGAAAGCACTGACGACGGTATCCCCACGACCGATGTCCACGGCACCTCGTTTGACCTCGAGATAGGCGCCTTCTACACCCACCGCTATTTCCGCGCGGGAATCTCGGTGACCCACGTCAACGAACCCGCCGTCACCATGTCGACCGACGGCTCGGGAACCGAAAATGAATATGAATTCAAAGCAGGAAGAATAGCATATTTTATCGCCGACGGCAATATTCCGGTGAAAAATACGTTATTTGAAATACAACCATCGATGCTGGTAAAAACCGATTTCACGTTTACTACCGCTGAATTCACCGTCAGAGCGCGCTACAAGAAATTTTTGACCGCAGGACTCGGCTACCGATACAACGATGCCGTTTCACTGATTCTCGGCGCTCAATACAAGGATTTTTTCATCGGCTACAGTTATGACTATCCCGTGTCGGCAATATCCCGCGTCAGCAATGGAAGCCACGAGGTGTGGGCGGGCTACCGTCTTAAACTTGACCTCGGAGAGAAAAACAGACATAAACATAAGAGCATACGCATAATGTAACAATCGATATGAGACTACTTTTAAAATATCTGTTCATAACTATACTTACCGCCACGCTCGCCACCTCATGCGCGGTGGGCGGAAGAGGAAGCTCAGGCGGCGAAGTCGTGGGAGTCGGAGCCTCGTCATGGGCTGAGCCGACCCCCTACGGCATGGTGCTTATCGACCGCGGTTCCATCAAAGCAGGTCCGGCGAAAGCCGACAGCGCCTGGAATCTGCGCGCCGACGCGCGCGGCATTTCGGTCGACGGATTCTGGATGGACGAAACCGAAATCACCAACAGCAAGTATAAACAGTTTGTCTACTGGGTGCGCGACTCTATCATCCGCGAACGCCTTGCCGATCCTGCCTACGGCGGCAACGAAGCGTTCAAAATCGAGGAGGACCGCGAGGGCAACCCCATCGGACCGTTCCTCAACTGGAGCAAGCCCATCCCCTGGCGTAACCCCAACGAGGACGAGGCCCGCGCCATCGAAAGCGTGTATCGCATCAACCCCATCACCGGCGTCAAGGAGCTTGACCCCGAGCAGATGACATATCGCTACGAGACATATAACCACACCGAGGCGGCAAAGCGCAAAAACCGCATGAACCCCGCCCGCCGCGAATATGACACCGACAAGCCCGTGCCCACCGAGAATCCTATCATCTCAAAGGACACCGCTTTCATCAACGACGACGGTGAAATCATCCGTCAGACCATCACCCGCGGGCTCACCGGCGACTATGACTTCGTCAACACCTATATAGTAAATGTATATCCCGACACCACGGCTTGGATAAACGACTTTGACAACGCCTACAACGAGCCCTACGTGAGACTCTATTTCTCCCACGGAGGCTACAACGACTATCCCGTGGTGGGCGTGAGCTGGGAACAGGCTAACGCCTTCAGCAACTGGCGCACCAACTTCCTGCGCCGTTCACTGGGCAAGGAGGGTGTCTACATCGAGCCCTACCGTCTTCCCACTGAAGCCGAATGGGAGTATGCGGCACGCGCCGGAAAGAGTGAAAACATCTATCCGTGGGACGGCGAGCTGCCTCTCACCGAGGACAAGGGTTGTTTCTACGCCAACTTCAAGCCCGACGAAGGAAACTACGTGCGCGACGGACACATCATCACTTCGCGTGTAGGAACCTACTCGCCAAACGATTTCGGGCTGTATGACATGGCGGGCAACGTGAGCGAATGGACCTCGACGGCATACACTGAAAGCATCAGCAAGCTCACCAGCGACCTTAACCCCGAATACCGCTACAACGCCGCCATCGAGGACCCCTACCGCATGAAGCGTAAAATCGTGCGCGGAGGTTCATGGAAAGATGTGGCTCACAACGTGCGCAGCGACCTGCGCATGTGGGAGTACCAGAACGAGCAGCGCAGCTATATCGGATTCCGTAACGTAAGAACTCAAATCGGCTTTGCAAAAGGTCAGAAAAAATAACACACACAGATTTCACTGCAATGGGTAAAATAAAAAGATACAAGAATAGCGTGGAGCGTTTTCTGTCAGGAGAAAAAGGACAGCGCTTCTTCAACTTCGCCTACTCTATCGGCGCCGCAATCGTGATTTGGGGCGCGCTTTTCAAAATCCTCCACCTCCCCGGCGGCAATATGCTGCTGTCGATCGGTATGGGAACCGAGGTGNTGATGTTTATCCTCACGGCTTTCGACCGTCCGCCTCGTGAATATCACTGGGAAGAGGTGTTTCCGGTGCTTGCGTCAAAGGACCCCGAGGACCGTCCCGACTTCAACGGCGNCAACGGNGGCGTGGTGATAGCCGGAAGCTCGGCTCAGCAGCCACAGTCTAAAACCGCCCAGGCGGCTCCCGCGGCAGCTCCGCTCATNCCCGANGGAGCGACACCGGGCGAGGAGTGCGCGCTGCAGATGACNGCGCTGTCGGCTCAGCTCGACCAGCTGCGTCAAACNACCCAGGCGCTCAACGAGGTGTCGGAAGTGCTTCTCGCATCCTATCGAACCATCACCGAAAACTCTGACAACATCAACCAGAGCTCGACCGGCTACGTCCAGGAAATGCAGTCGCTCAACCGCAACATCGCCGGNCTNAACACCATCTATGAAATCCAGCTCAAGAGCGTAAGCTCACAGCTCGATTCAATCGACAAAGTAAATAAAGGTATTAAAGATATTCGTGACATGTATGAGAAATCATCTTCGATGAGCGAACGATATTGCGAAGAAACCGAGAAGATGGCGCGCTACATGCAGCAGCTCAACGCCGTCTATGAGAAGATGCTCCATGCCATGACAATCAACATGATGCAAACCAATGGGAAGCAATAACACCCGCGGACTGTCGCCACGTCAGAAGATGATCAACCTGATGTATATCGTCCTGACAGCAATGCTTGCGCTCAATGTGTCGAGCGATGTGCTGGAAGGATTCAAGCAGGTTGAACACGGACTGTCACGCTCCAACGACAACGTGACGGAGCGNAACGACGTGCTCTACAGGCGGCTGGAAGCGTTCAACGAACAGAACCCCGACAAGGGCGGAGTGTGGTATGACAANGCGACCGAAGTGCGCCGCAACACCGCCGCCCTCTATTCCCACATAGACTCGCTGAAGCAGATGATCGCAGTCGAGGCCGACGGCAAGGANGCNGACATNTCCAACATCCTCAATCAGGACAACCTCGAAGTGGCGTCGGTGATAATGCTTAATCCGGCAAATCAGCGTGGAAAGGACCTGCGCCAGCGCGTGGATGCCTACCGCAACTATATCGCCGGACTGATGACNGACTCGGTGAAGCGCGCCAACATCAGCACGGCGCTCGCCACCGGCGAGGTGTCAAAGTCGGGCTCGGTGCTCCCGCAGTTGTGGGAGGAGTCAATGTTTGACAANAAGCCCGTGGTGGCGGCAATAACCCTGCTNACCAAGCTTCAGAACGACTTGCGCTATGCCGAAGGGGAGGCGCTGTCGACGCTGCTTTCCAATGTCGACGCCGGCGACGTGAGGGTGAACGAGCTCAACGCATTCGTCATCCCGCAGTCGCGCAACGTGATGCGCGGAAGCAAGTATTCGGCAAACATCGTGCTTGCTGCAGTCGACACCACCCAGCGTCCGCTCATATTCATCAACGGCAAGCAGCTCGACAATGACATGGGGCTGTTTGAAACCGTTGCGGGCAGCACGGGAACATTTGACTACAAGGGTTATCTTGAAGTGCCTCACGGCGACGGCTCGGTGACCCGCCATGATTTCACNTCATCCTACACCGTCATCGAACCCACNGCCACCATATCGGCGACGATGATGAACGTGCTCTATGCCGGAATCGACAACCCGATGAGCATATCGGTGCCGGGCGTTCCAACGTCGGCAGTGTCGGCGACAATGACCAACGGCACCCTCACCCGTAAAGGCGACTCATGGGTGGCGCGCCCGTCAAAGGTGGGCACCGACGCCGTGGTGACTGTCACAGCCTCTATCGACGGACGGCAGCAGACGGTGGCGTCGACCACATTCCGAGTGCGTAAACTGCCCGATCCCACACCCTACATCTCATTCAGCGACGGCAAGGGCAACACCGAGCGCTACAAGGGTTCAAAACCGTTTGCCAAAACTCTTCTTCTTGCCGCTCCGGGCATAGAAGCCGCCATAGACGACGATCTTCTCAACGTGAACTACAAGGTGTTGAGTTTTGAAACCGTGTTCTTTGATTCGATGGGCAACGCCATTCCCGAAGTGTCGCANGGGAGCCAGTTCTCTCAGCGCCAGAAAGACTCGTTCCGACGCTTGAGCCGAGGNAAACGATTCTACATTTCAAGGGTGCGNGCGATCGGACCCGACGGCATCGAACGCGAACTCGCCCCGATGGAAGTAATTGTAAACTAAAGAAATATTTCAGTCATGAAGCATTTACAACATATATTCTGGATAGTGCTCGCCATTGTAGCGTCGACTTCAGCGGCTTCAGCCCAGCAGTCTTCGAGCTCGTCGGAAGTGCGCCGTGGAAACAGAGAGACCTCCGCGTCAAAAAATCAGGGCAAAGGGGCTAACGTGACCGAGCGCATGCAACAGTTNTTTGACGAGCCTGAGCGCAGCAACGCCGACGCCCAGTGGATGAAAGTGGTCTATCGCCAACTTGACCTCGAACAGGTGAAGAACGCTCCGCTGTATTATCCCGAAGACTTGAGCGAAGGGCAGGAGAACCTTTTCCGCATCATCATGCGCCTGCTTGCGTCGGGCGAACTCTCGGCTTACGAGTATCTCGACGGCAGGGAAGTGTTTACNGACCAGTATAAAGTGAACGTGCGCGACATGCTCGACCGCTTCCACATCCTTTATGCCGACGCCAAGGGCTCGACTGAAAAGAATCCNCGTTTCNCNATCGAGGAGAGCGACGTGCCTTGCAACGAGGTGCTCAGCTANTATATTCTTGAAAAATGGGAGCTCGACAAGCGCAGCAACCGCATGCGCACCACCGTCGAGGCGATCTGCCCGGTGCTTCACCGTTCAGGCGACTTCGGCGGCGAGGCNGTGAAATATCCCATGTTCTGGGTGAAGATGAGCTCGCTGCNTCCCCATCTCATTCAGCAATCNATCTTCATTGACGACGACAACAACCTCGCCCAATACAANTATGACGACTTCTTCCAGCTCGGGCTCTATGAAGGCGACATCTACAAGACCCGCAATCTGCGCAACCGCTCGATGATGCANCTCTATCCTGACCCCGACGANATGAAGAAGGCTCAGGACAGCATCCAGAACTATCTCGTGAACTACGAGAAAAAGATGTGGGTGCCGACCCGCGAGGANATTATCGCTCAGCGCGAGGAGAGAGAGCGTCTTGCNTCGGGCGACACAATAGCATCGCGCGACGAGAAAGTGACCACNGTNAGGAGCACTTCGTCAAGGGCGAAGAGAGCCTCCAAGCCCAAGACCACGAAAGTCAAGAAAGCGAAACAGCCGAAGTCATCAGGCAACTCATCTTCGTCGGCAACACGCTCAGTGCGCCGTCGCCGCTAAGTTCGTTCCCGAACCGACGGCTTTAAGTCGTGGCAAGTTCACGGTCCTCCTCAGTCTGCCGGGGAGTGGCGGGGCGTGAGATGGTAATGGGTAGCTTCACCCACAACTTACCGGGAATAAGCCTCCAGAAGAAAACAGCCACTGCCCAGCGGCGGTCAATCACCGCTATGCGCGAACGGCGCGCGATAGCCTTGATCACCAGAGGAACCGCCTCGTCCATCTCCATTGTCATGGGATAAAGGCGTTCAGCCTCAAGCAATGGTGTGCGCACCCATCCGGGACGTATATCGGTAAAGTCAACCTTCGCTTTCTCGGCGTTGGCAAGCTGCTCAAGAGCCTGAATGTAGGTCTGCTGATATTTTTTCGATGCCGAATAGCTTGCCAGCCGTCCTATGCCTTTGGTGCCGGCTACGGAAGAGATCACGGCAATCTGCCCCCTGACGCCCTTTTCGCTCATCTTGCTGAAGAAGCGATAGGCAAGGTCGATCATACGCGTGAAACCCACCGCATTTGTCTCGACAGTCGCCACGTCCTTGTCTATATCAAGGTCGGGGTTCTCATAGCCCACTCCGGCGCAGTGCAGGTAAACATCCATTCCGCCAAGGCGCGATATAAGATCGAGCAACTTTGAAGGCGCGTCGGCGCGTGTCACGTCGATGCGCGCCCACTCCACCTGGGTGGGAAATATCTCTTTAAGCTCTTTCATGGGCGCTTCTTTGCGTCCGGCAACTCCTACACGCCACCCCATCGCGGCGTATGCCTCGGCGAGACGCAGCCCCAGTCCCGAGGTGGCGCCCATTATGACAATTCTCTTTCTGTCGGTCATCTCTGCAATTTTTTAGGTTAAACTTATTCCCCTGCGGGCACTTTCACAAAATAGGTGTCGACAGCCTGATAATGAGATGCGTCAAAATCAATCATCAGCTTCTGGTCAAGTATAGCCTGCCACAATATGCGGTCAATGCGCAACACGTCCTTGCGGTCGAGCGATTCCCACTCGTAGCTCTCTGACTGAGGAGCATCGAGTTTACCCTCCTCACGCGCGTCGGTGAGAATATAGGTACAAATATCCTTAAAGCCGATTCCGTCATTGCTTCGGTCCACGTAGTCAAGCACTCTTTCTCTCAGTTCCACGTCGGAATATGTCACGTGGAGAGCGGTAGTTCCTAATTTCATAGTCATGTCGTAAATTTATTTTTCTACCTATTATAACACCGAAAAGGAGCCAAATGTTAATTTTCAAGCCTAATCTGAGAAAAATTGCCCTCCAAGATGAAAATAATTGAGATGTTATTTGGAAAATTGCCGAGGAAAGCATAACTTTGCATCACAATCAATGGTGCGTTAGTTCAGTTGGTTAGAATACATGCCTGTCACGCATGGGGTCACGGGTTCGAGTCCCGTACGCACCGCTTGAAAGCGTCGTTGTCGATGACAACGACGCTTTTTCGATTTCAGGAGTGTTCCGCCCAAGATTTCATTAATTTATTTTAACATCGGCGGGCAATTAAAATACCCCGCTTCCCCCTTATCTTTGCATAAAATAAAATCAGAAAACAATTAAAACTATACAGATATGGAAAAACCAAAGAAAGCCGCTATTAAAAAGGGCGACGCAGCCGATCCCGCAGCAGCCAAGAGAGAGGCGCTCGCTCAGGCAATGGCTAAAATCGAAAAGAGCTATGGCAGGGGCGCCGTCATGAAACTCGGCGACGACAGCATCGAGGATGTCGACGTGATTCCCACCGGCTCGATAGGTCTTAACTATGCGCTCGGAGTGGGCGGATTCCCCCGCGGAAGAGTGATCGAGATATATGGTCCCGAGTCATCGGGTAAAACCACTCTCGCTATCCATGCCATCGCCGAGGCGCAGAAGCGAGGAGGAACCGCGGCGATAATCGACGCCGAACACGCATTTGACCGCTTCTATGCCCAGAAACTCGGCGTGGACGTGGACAACCTTCTCATCTCGCAGCCCGACAACGGCGAACAGGCGCTTGAAATCGCCGATCAGCTCATACGCTCGTCGGCAATCGACATCATCGTGATCGACTCGGTGGCAGCGCTTACCCCCAAGAGCGAAATCGAGGGCGACATGGGCGACCGCAATGTGGGTCTTCAGGCTCGACTGATGTCGCAGGCAATGCGTAAGCTGACAGGCTCAATTTCGCGCACCAACACCTGCTGCATTTTCATCAATCAGCTGCGCGACAAAATCGGCGTGATGTTTGGCCCGTCGGAAACCACCACCGGCGGTAACGCCCTCAAGTTCTATGCCTCGGTCAGAATCGACATCCGTCCGTCCAACTCAATCAAAGACGGCGACGACGTGCTCGGAAAACGCACCAAGGTGAAAGTGGTGAAAAACAAAGTAGCGCCCCCATTCAAGCGCGCCGAGTTTGACATCATGTTTGGCGAAGGCATCTCGCGTCCCGGCGAAATCCTTGACCTCGGCGTGGAGTTTGGCATCATCGGAAAGAGCGGGTCATGGTTCAGCTATGACGGTCAGAAACTCGCCCAGGGAAGCGTTGCCGCAAAACGCGTGATAGCCGACAATCCCGAACTCGCCGACGAACTTGAAGCCAAAATCATGGAGGCTCTTAAGGGCACGGAAAACGGCAGCGAACCCGCCAAAAAGAAAGTCAGCCTGAAGACCGACAAGAAAAAGGAGGACACCAAGGAGGATGAAATAGACCTTGACGATGAATTTCTCGACGTGGACGACTTCTCTATAGAAGACGACGCTGACGAATAAACCTCTTTCCCTGAAGATTCACTAACACATAAAGGCATGGGCGTCGAGCATGACGCCCATGCCTTTATGTGTACTGTGGAAAGAGTTCCCAGCCGAGGGACTTAATCCGCTTATAAAGCCCCCTTACAGGAAGCGGCTTCTTTCCCCGATTTTACCCCGGGACGATGCCGCCCGACGGCGACATCGCCCCGAAGCTAACCATTAACGCCCCCTCCGGGGACATATTCCCGCCGATTTCACTTCGTCCTTCGACCCTGACCAACACGCTCGACTGCGATATTTTATCGCAAATTAACGCGACCGACAGGTAAACATATTTGTTTATTTTGTTATATTTGCAGCATGGATTTCAAGATTGAAAAATACAAAGGGATTCCGCCTGGAAAAATCATCGCAAGAAAACTGCTGAAACTAAACATTTCCCAGCGGGATTTGTCTGCACAAACCCAAATCCATTATCAAACTATTAACGCTATCATAAAAGGCAAGCGTAAGATAACTCTCGAGCAATCGCGGGCAATCGAAAAGAAATTAGGGTTTGACACCGGCTTCCTATATCTTCTTCAATCCTATTTTGAAGTTATAAGATATGAAGAAGTGACACGCCCTCGCCAATCTAAAGCAACACCTCCAAGAATAAGGAAAGTTATATTTTGGGACGTTGACTATGACACGCTCGACTGGATAAAATATCGCGATTTTATAGTTGAGCGAGTTAATCAACGAGGTTCGGCGGCAGAAAAGAAAGAGCTCACGCTTTATTACGAATCCCTCGACAAGAAATGAAAACCCTCTTCTATAACACAGTCACCCCATTGTTAAAAACCATCCTCACCGATATAATGGCTGAACCACAATTCAATCCATTCATTTTGGTAGGGCAACGGGGTCAATTAGTTGATAGTCAGGTGGTGCTTAGTTGACATGGCACGCCATGTCACTACATTTGCCCATATGCTTCGTTTTTGATAGCCGGCTTTTCAAATCAAAAGCAATTTTTATGTGATTTAACAATTTAATATTGAATAAATTTGCATAACTGCTTGTGAAATGCGACCTTTGCATTCTCATTATCATATAAATTACATTAACTCATCCACACCTTAAACCGATGAAAAAAATATTCTCTCTGATAGCAGCTGCGTCGCTTACCGTGGGCGCCACCGCTCAGGAACAGGCTCCCGCCTTTCCCGGAGCCGAGGGGCATGGACGNTACACCACCGGCGGACGCGGCGGAAAAGTCATTCATGTGACCAACCTTAACGATAGCGGCACCGGGTCGCTNCGCGCNGCCGTCGACGGCAATTCAAAAAAGATAGTAGTTTTCGACGTGAGCGGCTACATTGACCTGAAAAAAGAGTTGAAAATCGGAGCAAACACCACCATCGCAGGACANACNGCNCCCGGCAACGGAATCACGCTGCGCTACAACACCTTGAGACCNAACGGCAACAATATCATNATACGCTTCATNCGCNNCCGACGCTCGCAGGTGAAGGACGTGAATGACGGNGCCGACGCGATTTTCGCCCGTAATTTCAAAAACCTGATGTTTGACCACTGCTCTTTCTCATGGAGTATCGANGAGGTCGCTTCATTCTATGACAACGCCGACTTCACCATGCAGTGGTGTAACGTCACAGAGGGTCTCGCCAATCCGGGGCACACTAAAGGCGCCCACAGCTATGGCGGTATATGGGGAGGAAAAGGAGCTTCGTTCCATCACAACTTCATCGCCCATGTGCANAATCGCGCGCCGCGTTTCAACGGAGCGAGATATAGCTGGGAAGGTTATGACAAGACCAAGTACGAGAGCACGGTTCATGCCGAGCGGGTTGACTTCCGCAATTGCGTCATGTATAACTGGGGCAACGGCTCCGCTTGCTACGGAGGTCCCGGCGGCGGCTACATCAATATCGTGAACAATTACTACAAAGCTGGTCCCGGCACCAAAAACAAGACTACCGTGACACAAATATCCGTTGCCAAATCGGGCAACGCCAGCGAAGACCATCCGGAACTCTATGGCTACTCGTCACGCTATTACATCAACGGAAACTACGTGACTGCCGCCACATATTCACCCCAGAATTATGACTGGAAGGGTGTTTCCAACGACAACGGTCTCTACACCATAAAGAGNGAGTTGTATATAAAGGATACCGCCCATCTTTTTGGCAGCGATCAAACCTATGAAAAGAACAGCAACGGCGACGATTGCGTGAAGCTGAAGCTTGACGAACAGGTTGATCCGGGTGTTGTCACCACTCATGACGCAGAAACCACCTATGACAAGATTCTGCTTTATTGCGGTTCAAGCCTTTCAAGAGATGCTGTCGACGTGCGCAACTTCGAGGAGGCNAGCACTGGAACCGTCACTTTCTATGGCAACGTGCCCTACACCAATAGCGCCGGAACGACATTCGCCACTTCAAACACGNCGGGAATACTCGACTTCATCAATGACCCCGACGCCGAGGAGAATCCCAAAACAGCAAGCTATCCCGTACTGACCTCAGAGTCGCGCCCGGCGGGATATGACACTGACAAGGACGGCATGCCCGACGAATGGGANATAGCCAACGGTCTTAANCCCAANGACGCTTCAGACGCCAACCTCTACACTCTNGACTCGGAGAAGCAGTGGTATACCAACGTGGAGGTCTTCCTCAACAGCATCGTGGANCATATCGTGAAGGCTCAGAACGCCGACGCAATCGACGCTGTCAACGAGTATTANCCCGCTTATACCGCCGGTATCACNAACATCGAGGCTGACGGAGCTTCAGCATCNGAGGTTGTCGCCATCGAGTATTACTCGCTTGACGGACGCCGCATTCCCGAACCTGCAAACGGAATCTCCGTACGCCGCATCATCTATGCCGACGGTCACGTTGAAGCCGACAAGGTGGTCAAGTAATNNAAANGACATTAATANGAANATNGGGTNNCANGNCATGNCNNGNNACCCNATNTNNTTTATGGNCNNGTTNTCAATTGAGGGATATTTTGNTACTTGGCGAGGGGTAGCTCGATGCGGAAGGTGGTGCCTACACCGATCTCGGAGGAGGCTACGTAGATGCTGCCGCCATGATACTGCTCGATGATGCGCTTGGCGAGGGCGAGNCCNAGACCCCATCCGCGCTTCTTGGTGGTGTAGCCCGGATTGAACACGGTCTTGAAGCGTTTGCGCGGCATGCCCTTCCCCGTGTCGGCGACTTCAATCACGGCATTGGAGCGCTCGCGGCGTGTCACTACTGAAATCGACCCCTCGGCATCCATAGCGTCGACAGCGTTTTTGATGAGATTTTCCATGACCCACTGAAACAGCGAATCGCTGAGATTTACCTCGAGCGCCCGGGGAGAGATGTCGACGCTGAGTTTTATGCGGCGGGATATGCGGGTTGCCATGTATTGGCATGCGTCGGTCACGACGCTGTTGACATCGGTCAGCTCCATTTGAGGGCGTGAACCGATTTTCCCGAAGCGCGAGGCGATGGTCGACAACCGCTTCACGTCTTTGTCCATCTCCCCCACCATTTCCTTGTCGACACCCATGGAGTCGAGCAGTTCGAGCCACGCCATCANGGAGGAGATGGGGGTTCCGAGCTGATGAGCGGTCTCCTTGGANAGTCCTACCCACACTTTGTTTTGCTCAGCTTTCTTGGTCGAGGTGACTGCGAAATAGACCACAGCCACAAAGATGAGCATCACGAGGAGCTGNATGTAGGGGTAGTAGTTGAGCATCTTCAGCAACCGGCTGTCCTCATAGTAGAGGTGCTGGGTGTTGCCGGGCGAGATTATGATGTGGATGACATTGGAGGTGCCTCGCAGCCCGGCAAGCTTTTCCTTGAGGAAAGCCTCGTTCACCTCCGAAATGTAGAGCGGGTTAAGGGAATCGATCTCCTCGGGNAGGCTGAAATTGCGGTGCATGATGATGGNGCCGCCGTCGTCGGTGAGGAGCACCGGGATAGTGCGGTTGCCCTCGATGATGCGCAGNAGAAAATCAATGTCGGCAGCCGGGCGGGAGTCGTCGGCNGGATTGTCCATGTTGATGATAGCCTNGGTGGCATCAGCCCATATCTCCATGCGTTCACGCTCCTGGGTGGCTACATCGTTGACTATGCGCTCGGAGACATAGAGGAACAGNAGCACAAGCCCCACGGCTATGACGAAAAACGCCATGGTGCCATACTGTCTTATGTCATAAATGTTGGGCATCAGCGATGACNGTTGAAATCTTCTTCAATGAACCGCGCCACGGCATCCTCGTCATTGCGCCCTATCACCACGTCGGCGCGGCGCTTCACTTCAGGCAAGGCATTGCCCACGGCGACGCTCACATCGGCAATCTCCATCATGGAAAGATCATTGAGATTGTCGCCGAAGACCACCACACGGTCGGCNGCGCAATCATGGGCGAGGCGCTTCACGGCGGCAGCTTTGCTTATCCCGGGAGCGAAGACCTCGATNATNCC
>JAAVEM010000020.1:19467-62303 GCA_014801235.1 Bacteroides sp.
CTTTNCCGAAAATGTCGACATAGTTGCTGACCGAACAGTCGACATGGGNGCGNAGATCGTCGGCAAGGGCATTGACATTTTCAATTTTCCCCATGGCAAAGAAGAGAATGACGCGCGGATGTGAAAGCGACTCTTCNAGCGACACGTCGAGATTGAAAAATTTGAGGTTCAATGATTGACGCTCCCTTACAAATTTTTCATCCTGCTCCGACATGGCGCCGCTGTGATAGACCTGCATCACGTCGTCGACAGGCAGAGTGTAGACAAAGGGGTTTATNCCATACTTGGCTGCGCGCTCTCCAATCTCGATCACCGCTTCAGGGCTGATGANCCTNGGNTCGATATACTCCTTGGCGNGGCGGTCCCAAAGCGTGGCGCCGGTCATGACGATAGCGGGGGGAATGGTGAACACNCGCTTCAGAAGCGGCTCGACCGTAGCCGGAGTGCGTGCGGTAGCGACAGTAATCATCGCGCCCTCCCGGCTGAGACGGCTCACNATCGCCGCGCTCACGTCGCTCACCCGGCTTTCAGGGGTGAGGAACGTGCCGTCAAGATCGGTCACATAGAGAGTGCGGCTCATACGGGGCGACCTTCATAGCGTTCGATAGCATCACGCCATTCCTGAGTTATCGCCATCGAAGCGCCTTTGCTCAGGTCATAGCCCACCATGACCGTGCGGCATATACATTTCACCTGCCCGGTGACGGTTTCATAGAGACGCTGCTCCATGCGGAAACTTTTCTCGCCCACTTTAGTGACGGTCGTGCACACCGCCACCGACTCATTAAANAATGTCGGAGCGAAGAAATCGCAGTTAATATTAGCCACCACNACGTTTATCTCTTTCCAGTCGAGCGATCCCGGCAGGAGGTCTTCGAAATAGCGGCATTTCGCCAGGTCGAAGAATTTGAAGTAGGTGGTGTTGTTGACATGCCCGAGCATGTCGATGTCATTGAAGCGAATCTGTATGGGGAGGATGTGCTTGAACGGAAACTCNGGTTCAGGCACATTGTGGGATGCATTGTTAGAGGAATTTGTCGCCATAACTTATTTTTACATCGTTTACNTATTGTTTTATGTGCTGCTCATCAGCCTTGGGACACACGAGGAGCACGTCGCCGGCATCNGCGACTATATAATCATTGAGNCCCTTGACCACCACCAGCTTATCNCCGGCNACGGCAAACATATTGCCTCTTGACTCATAGGCAAGCACGCGGCAATTCTGGGTGACGTTGGCATCGGCGTTCTTGGGCGAGTTGTCATAGAGGGCGCTCCAGGTGCCGAGGTCGTTCCAACCGAAGTTGACNCACTCGACATAGACGTTGGCGGCGCGCTCCATCACGGCGTAGTCGATCGAGATGTTGACGCAGCCGGGAAATTCGCGGTCGATGAAACCGCGCTCTTCGGGAGTGCCGAAAAGGGTGTCGCCCTTGTCGAAGGTGTTGGTNAGGTCAGGAGCGTAGGCGTGGAGCGCCTGGATGATTGACTTCACGCTCCACAGGAATATCCCCGAATTCCAGAAAAACTCGCCGCTTTCAAAGAACACCTTGGCAAGCTGCAAATCGGGTTTTTCAGTGAAGGTTTTCACTTTCAGGATATTTTCAGTTTCGGGATTTCCTATCTGAATATAACCGTANCCGGTTTCAGGACGCGAGGGCTTGATTCCGAGCGTGAGGAGAGCGTCGTGGTTTTCCACAAATTCAAATCCTGTTTCGATCGCTTTCTCAAATTCACGTTCGCGAGTGATGATGTGGTCGCTGGGGGTGACAATCATCGACGCCTCGGGATCGATGGCGCGGATGTGATAAGCCGCCCACGCTATGCANGGCGCGGTGTTGCGTCGCGCCGGCTCCAGAAGAATCTGGTTTTCGCCAAGCTCGGGAAGCTGTTCCCTGACGAGGGGAGCATACTGCTCNTTTGTCACGATTATGACATTCTCCTTCGGCACCATAGGGAGGATTCGGTCATAGCTCATCTGGAGCAAAGACCTGCCCGTTCCGAAAAAGTCGATAAACTGCTTAGGCTTAGCCGAACGGCTGTAAGGCCAGAAACGGCTACCGATTCCGCCACACATTATCACGCAAAAGCGGTGTTGCTTGTCCATAAATCTATAAGGTTTTTGGGTTTTGATTCGCTAANNTNAANTTNTCCACTNTGCCGCGNGGAGCTACTTCACGCNNCTGTACATCCANGCGATTTCNTCACGCCANGCNTCCATGTCGGGGGTTTCGAGAATGAGGGGTATNCCGTCCATGCGCGGATCGTTCATGAGCATTTCAAAAAGCNNNCNNCCGATGGCGCCTTTGCCAAGACTCTCATGGCGGTCCACCTTTGANCCGAGCCCTTTCTTGCTGTCGTTGATGTGCATTCCGCTGAGATAGNCGAAACCTATCGCGCTGCCGAAATTGTCCCACNCGCGGGCATAACCGTCGGGGGTGGCAAGGTCATATCCCGCGGTATAAGCGTGGCAGGTGTCGACACACACGCCTACCCTCGACTTGTCTTCCACCCTGTCGATGATGCGGGCAATCTGCTCGAAACTGAAACCGAGATTGGAGCCTTGTCCGGCTGTGTTCTCAATCACGGCTTTCACTCCGGCGGTCTTGTCGAGCGCCCAGTTGATGGAGTCGGCGATAAGGTCGAGACAGTCATCGACGGCGATGGCGTTGAGATGGCTTCCGGGATGGAAGTTTAGCATGGTGAGCCCCAGCTGCATGCACCGCTGAATCTCGTCGAGAAAAGCTTCGCGCGACATGGCGAGCTTCTCGGCATCGGGCGAGCCGAGGTTTATCAGGTAGCTGTCGTGGGGCAGTATCTGACATGGGCGGTAGCCATATTTCTCACAATTTTCCTTGAATTTTTCAGCCTCTTTGTCGGAAATAGCTTTGCTTTTCCATCGCGAGGGGTTGCGGGTGAAGAGCGCGAACGCTTTCGCTCCTATATTATATGCATTGACCGGGGCGTTGCTGACACCCCCTTCTACCGACACATGCGCGCCAACGTATTTCATAACTATCTTTGTTTCTTGAATTGTAACATCACCGCATTCCCGCAAAACGGCGGCGGGGAATTGGATTTCACAAAACTAACAAAAAACGGCGAGATTTCATACCGCCATCTGCAAAAACAACCCGGTTATCCGCAAGAAAGTTAATTAATTTTTATTATTTAACAAAATGAGCCTTGACGGTGTTGTTATTGTAGATTTAATTAAAATCGAGCCTCCGCTAAACGCTAAAATTGAAAATAGCGGCTGCGTTTCAACAGTTATTAACCAAATATGAAGAAAATATAGGTTAAAACAGTTAAATTTGTATTCTAAAAATTTTAACACGAGCAAAGATATGGGAAGACTTGTAGCAATAGTAGGACGTCCTAACGTGGGCAAATCCACACTTTTCAACCGCCTCACACAATCACGCACCGCCATTGTCGACGACACCGCCGGAACGACACGTGACCGCCAGTATGGCAAAGTGGACTGGTGCGGAAAAGAGTTCTCAATCGTCGACACCGGCGGTTGGGTAGTTAACTCGGAAGATATTTTCGAAAGCGAAATAAACAAGCAGGTAGAGCTCGCCATCGAGGAGGCCGACGTGATTCTATTCGTAGTCGACACCATGAACGGCGTGACCGACCTTGACGACCACGTGGCAAAAATCCTTCGCCGCTCCAAGAAGCCGGTGATTCTCGTAGCCAACAAGGTGGACTCCAACGACTGGATGTATAATGTCGCCGATTTCTACAAACTCGGTCTCGGCGAGCCGTTCCCCATCTCTTCGGCAAGCGGCTCGGGCACGGGCGACCTTCTCGACGAGATAGTCAAGGATCTTCCCGAAGACGACACCGACGAGGACAATCTTGAACAGATACCCCGCTTTGCCATAGTAGGACGCCCCAACGCCGGCAAGTCATCGATAATCAACGCCTTTATCGGCGAGGACCGCAACATAGTCACTAACATAGCCGGAACGACGCGCGATTCAATCTACACGCGCTATGAGAAATTTGGCTTCGACTTCTATCTTGTCGACACCGCCGGAATACGCAAGAAAGCCAAGGTGAACGAGGATATCGAGTATTACTCGGTGATTCGCTCGATACGCGCCATCGAGGCATCAGACGTGTGCATACTGATGATCGACGCCACTCTCGGCATCGAGAGCCAGGACGTGAACATCTTCTCGCTAATACAGCGCAACAAGAAGGGGCTCGTGGTGTGTGTGAACAAGTGGGACCTCGTTGAGGACAAGTCGCAGAAAGCCATCAAACACTTCGAGGAGGCGATACGCAAACGCTTCGCACCGTTCACCGACTTCCCCATCATCTTCACCTCGGCGCTGACCAAGCAGCGAATCTACAAAGTGATCGAAACCGCCGTGGAGGTCTACAAGAACCGAGGCAGAATCATCCCCACGTCGCAACTGAACACCTACATGCAGGAGGTGATCGGAGCCTATCCCCCTCCCGCAAACAAGGGCAAATATATCAAAATCAAGTATGTGACCATGCTTAAGGAACAGGTTATACCCACATTCGTATTCTTCTGCAATCTGCCGCAGTGGGTGAAAGAGCCTTATCGCCGCTATCTTGAAAACAAGATAAGGGAGAAGTGGGACTTTACGGGTACCCCTATCAACCTGTTCATGCGTGAAAAATAATATTCTCAAAAAAATCAATTATTTATGAAGACATTCGAAGAGCTCGGAGTCAGAGACGATCTGCTGCGAGCCATTAAAGATATGGGATTTGAAAATCCTATGCCAGTACAAGAAAAGGTTATCCCCCACTTGCTTAACGAAGACGGCGACGTGATCGCCCTCGCCCAGACCGGAACGGGAAAGACCGCCGCATTCGGACTTCCGGTGCTTCAGCGCATCGACACATCAAGGGTGGTTCCGCAAGCGCTCATCATCGCTCCTACGCGCGAGCTTTGCCTCCAGATCGGGGGCGACCTCTCGGACTTTTCCAAATATACTCCCGATCTTAAAGTGCTGCCGGTGTATGGCGGCTCAAGCATCGAGAGCCAGATAAGGTCGCTGCGAAAGGGGGTACACGTTATTGTAGCCACCCCGGGCAGACTCATGGACCTGATAAGACGCGGCGTGGTGAAACTCGACGACGTTCACACGGTGATTCTCGACGAAGCCGACGAAATGCTCAACATGGGATTTGTCGACGACATCAACGAGATTCTGAGCCATGTGCCCGAAAACCGCAAGATGCTGCTCTTCTCGGCGACAATGCCGCCTGAAATCGCTAAAATCGCCGCCACCTATATGAAGGACCCCGAGGAGTTTGTGGTGGGCACGAAGAATACCGGAGCCGAGAACGTGCGCCACATTTATTACATGGTACACGCCCGCGACAAGTATCTCGCGCTTAAACGCATAGCCGACGACAATCCCAATATATACGGCATCATCTTCTGCCGCACCCGCAGGGAGACCCAGGAGATAGCCGACAAACTTATTCAGGACGGATATAACGCCGATTCGCTCCACGGCGAGCTGTCGCAGGCGCAGCGCGACATGGTGATGAAGAAGTTCCGCGACAGAGTGCTGAGACTGCTCGTGGCGACCGACGTAGCCGCCCGAGGACTTGACGTGAGCGACCTCACCCACGTTATAAACTACGGACTTCCCGACGATATCGCAACCTACACCCACCGCTCGGGGCGTACAGGCAGAGCGGGAAAAACCGGCGTTTCAATCGCCATCATCCACTCGCGCGAACGCGGAAAGCTGAAGGACATCGAGAAGCGCATCGGCAAGACTTTCGAACGCGCCGAGGTGCCGACTCCCGCCCACATCATCGAGAAACAGCTGTATAACCTCGCCGACCGTCTTGAAAAAGTAAAAGTGGACGACGATGAAATCGCAAAGTATCTGCCCGGAGTGAGCCGCAAGCTGAGCTGGCTCTCGGAGGAGGACCTGCTGAAACGAGTTGTTTCGCTCGAATTCAACCGACTGCTCGACTATTATAAGGACGCGCCGGTGATCGACTTCATCGACGAGAAGCCCAAGAAGGGCGACCGCAAGGAGCGCGCTCCGAAAAGCGCCGCCGAAAAGGACCGCCGCACCGCCGACCGCGGCATGGCGCGCATCTATGTGAACGCCGGTAAAAACGACGGTTTCTATGCGGGCAACCTCATCGACATCCTCAATCACGCCATCCACGGTCAGCGCGTGGACGTGGGCAGAATCGACCTCATGCCGGGCTACTCGCTCTTTGACGTGAAGAAATCAGACGCGCGCAGGGTGGTGGAAGGGCTCACCGGCTTTGATTTCGTGGGGCATAAGCTTCACGCTGAAATAGCTGATCCCGAAAAAGATTATTCCCGTCTCTCCTCGCGCAGAAAAAGAGACCGTAAAGATAGTGACGTAAAAGAAAAAAATGGTAACTTTGACAAGTTTATGAAAAAGGGGAAGTCATCAGGCTCCCGTCACAAAAAGAGATAAACCGATGAAAATTGTCAAAGTTTTATTTGCCGCGCTGCTCGCCGCAACGGTTTTCGCCCCTGTGGCTGAAGCGCAGCTGACGGCGGCAAGCGCGTTTGCCGACGCGCCCAAAACCGTTTTTCCGCTGCTTGACCGCAATGTGCGCCTCGACATGGTAGATTACTTCAACGGCGGCTTGTCGACCGCGTCGACCAACGCCCTCCAGGGAAAGTCGCGCATCACAGCGCTGACGCCCACCGACATGAAAATCGCCATGACCGACGCCTCGTCCTATCAACTGTCGCTCCTGCCAGCCAACAACGACACGATCATAGCCCTGATACAGACCGTAGCCACTCCGGCTCATGACAGCCACATCACTTTCTATTCGCGCTCATGGGCTCAGCTCGGCGACAATCTGTTCAGCGCCCCGTCGCTCAGCGACTGGATGACTCCGGCGGCGAAAAAGAGCGGCGCCGATGTCAGCGCGATGATTCCGTTCATGCTTGCCGAATATACCTACGACCCCGACAGCCGCACCCTCACGCTGAAGAACAACCTCAGCGAGTTTCTGTCGCCCGACGTGTATTCGCTTATCGGAGCCGACCTGCTGCCGTCGATGACCTATCGCTGGGACGGAAAACGGATGAACCTCTCCAAGTAGCCGCCGAGTGGAAACGAAACCGGTAACACTGCTGCAGCTCACCAAGTATGTGGCATCGCTTGTCATGGTCAAGGAGACCCAGAACGTGTGGGTCACCGCCGAGCTGAGCGATGTCGCCGTCAGAGGCGGACACTGCTACATGGAGCTGCTTCAGAAGAATGAGGCGACAGGTGCCACCGAGGCTAAAGCCCGGGCGGCGATATGGGCTAATGTCTATTCACGCATCAGCGCGGAGTTTTTTCACGCCACGGGACAAAAATTTGCCTCGGGGATGAAGGTGATGGTCAAGGCGTCGGTGTCGATGCACCCCGTCTACGGGCTTTCGCTTGTCATCAACGGCGTGGACCCGAGCTATACGATGGGCGACCTTCTGCGCCGCCGCAACGAGATGATAGCCCGGTTGAAAGCCGAAGGCATCTTTGACCTGAACCGCAGCCTCACTTGGGAGAATCCGCTTCTGCGCATAGCTATCGTGTCGGCAGAGGGCGCGGCAGGATATGGCGACTTCATGAATCAGCTCGGAGCCAATCCGCTGCACATAAGATTCACCACCCGGCTTTTCCCGGCAATAATGCAGGGGGAGCGCGCCGCCGAGTCGTGTATAGCCGCGCTCGACGCAATCAACGAGGACATAGACTCATGGGACTGCGTGGTGATTATCAGAGGGGGCGGCGCGACAAGCGACCTGCTCGGATTTGAAAATTATGAACTTGCCGCCCACGTGGCTCAGTTTCCCATCCCGGTGATTGTGGGCATAGGGCATGAGCGCGACGTGACCATTCTCGACTACGTGGCTTGCATAAGAGTGAAGACCCCTACCGCCGCAGCGGAATGGCTTCTCGCCAAGGGGAAAGAGCTTATCGACGAACTTGACCGCCTCGGTCTTGAGATACATCATGCCGTCAGTGACCGCATAACGGGCTGTAAGGAGCAGCTCGGCATCATCGAGGGGCGCCTTCCGGGACTGCCTCAGGCGGCGCTCGACCGCGCCAAGGCAAGGCTGGAGCGTTTCACTCTCGGGCTACACCGGATAGCCGCCGGGAGGATAGCTCCGCAAATGTCACGCCTGCAATCGATGGAGACGTCGCTCGCCATGATTCTTCCTGAAGCGATAAAACGCCGCTCCACAAAACTCGACTCGATAGCCGCTTTGCTCGACGCGCTGTCGCCGGCAGCGACACTGAGACGCGGATATTCGATCACCCGCTATAACGGACATGCCGTCACGTCGGCTGAAAGCGTTCCTGCGGGAAGCGAGATGGAGACCACCGTTGCCGACGGTATAATAATTTCAATAAAACAGTAATGACGATAATGGACAACCAGCCTAAATTCACCCCTGTCGCCGACATGACCTACAATCAGGCTGTCGCCGAACTTGAAGACATAATAAGACGCATGCAGAGCGACGCGCTCGACATTGACCTGCTCGCCACCTACACCCGACGCGCCACCGAACTGCTCGCCGAGTGCCGCCGACGCCTCACCGCCACCGACGAGGAGCTGAAGTCAATCATCAGCCAGTAGCATCAGTCGTCGAGAAGCCCGGGACGGAGCCGACGAGTGCGCTCGATCGCCTGTTCATGGCGCCACTGGTCGATTTTAGCTTCATGCCCGGAGAGAAGGATGTCGGGCACTTTCCACCCTTTATATTCGGCAGGGCGCGTATAGATGGGTGGAGCCAGAAGATTGTCCTGAAACGAGTCGCTGAGGGCGCTTTGCTCGTCGCCGATGGCTCCGGGAATGAGCCTCACGATCGCGTCGGTGATGACGACGGCAGGAATTTCGCCGCCAGTGAGCACATAGTCGCCGATGGTAATCTCGCGGGTGATGAGATGTTCCCTTATGCGATAGTCCACACCTTTGTAATGTCCGCAGAGGATAATAATGTTGTCGAGCATGGAAAGGCTGTTAGCCATCGGCTGAGTCAGCTGCTCGCCGTCGGGAGAGGTGAAAATCACCTCGTCATAATGGCGCTGGCTTTTCAGGTGGGAAATGGCACGGTCGACAGGCTCTATCTGCATCACCATGCCGGCTTCGCCTCCAAAGGGGTAGTCGTCCACTTTCCGGTGCTTATTGGTGGTGTATTCACGAAGGTTGTGTACCACTATTTCAGCAAGCCCTTTATCCTGCGCTCTTTTCAGTATGGAGCAGTTCAGGGGCGATTCAAGCATCTCGGGGAGAACGGTGAGGATATCTATGCGCATCTTGGATTTTTGTTGATTCTACTGCGCAAAGTTAAACAAATTAACCCTAATTGCTAAAAAATCATATAAGGAAAGCGCCCGGCGAACCATCGCGGCATGAAAATCATTTTCACAATGGAAACACACGAAAGCAGAGATTCAGAGAGGCTGAATTGCCACAGTTTTTATTAAAAAAAACTAATACGGAAAAAATTCCGTATTTTAGCTTCATGATTAAAAAAAAGTAGCTAACTTTGCAATCGGTACAATAGGCGCGTCGGCAACGGCTAACGCGCGACACGGTTAATAAAGATTTAATAATTCTCAATAATTTAATGTCTGACAAAAAATGAGCAAAATTGATTTGACCCAGTACGGGATTACCGGTACAACTGAGGTAATCTACAATCCTTCTTACGATGAGCTTTTCAAAGAAGAGACTCTTCCTTCACTTGAAGGCTTTGAAAAAGGAGTAGTAACTGAACTTGGCGCTGTCAACGTGATGACAGGCGTTTATACCGGCCGTTCACCCAAGGATAAATTCATCGTACTTGACGACAAGTCAAAGGACACTGTTTGGTGGACAACCGAAGAATACAAGAACGACAACAAGCCCGTGACCGAAGCCACTTGGAAGGCTGTCAAGGAAATTGCCGTTAAAGAGCTTTCTAACAAGAAACTCTATGTCGTTGACCGTTTCTGCGGCGCCAACAAGGACACCCGCATGGCAGTGCGCTTCATCATGGAGGTTGCATGGCAGGCTCACTTCGTGACCAACATGTTCATCGCCCCCACCGAAGAAGAACTCAAGGACTTCAAGCCCGACTTCGTTGTTTACAACGCATCAAAGGCTAAAGTAGAAAACTACAAGGAACTCGGTCTTAACTCAGAAACCGCTGTAGTTTTCAACATCACTTCACGCGAGCAGGTGATCATCAACACTTGGTATGGCGGCGAAATGAAGAAGGGTATGTTCTCAATGATGAACTACTTCCTTCCCCTTTCAGGCATCGCTTCAATGCACTGTTCAGCCAACACCGACAAGAACGGCGAAAACACCGCTATCTTCTTCGGTCTTTCAGGAACAGGCAAAACCACCCTTTCAACCGACCCGAAACGTCTTCTCATCGGTGACGACGAGCACGGCTGGGACGACAACGGAGTGTTCAACTTCGAAGGCGGATGCTATGCAAAGGTTATCAACCTCGATAAGGAAAGCGAACCCGATATCTACAACGCAATCACTCGCGACGCTCTTCTTGAGAACGTGACTGTTGACGCTGAAGGCAAAATCGACTTCAAGGATAAGAGCGTGACTGAAAACACCCGCGTTTCTTACCCGATCAACCACATCGAAAGCATCGTTCGCCCGGTATCTGCCGGTCCGGCTGCCAAGAATGTGATCTTCCTTTCAGCTGACGCATTCGGCGTGTTGCCTCCCGTGTCTATCCTTACTCCGGAGCAGACCAAATATTACTTCCTTTCAGGATTCACCGCTAAGCTTGCAGGTACTGAACGCGGCATCACCGAGCCGACTCCTACCTTCTCAGCATGCTTCGGCCAGGCATTCCTTGAACTCCACCCCACAAAATACGCTGAAGAACTCGTTAAGCGCATGGAAAAGAGCGGAGCAAAGGCTTATTTGGTGAACACCGGATGGAACGGAACCGGCAAGCGTATCTCTATCCGCGACACCCGCGGNATTATCGACGCTATCCTTGACGGCGCTATCCTGAACGCTCCGACCAAGAAGCTTCCTATCTTCGATTTCGAGATTCCGACCGAACTTCCGGGCGTAGATCCCAAAATCCTTGACCCCCGCGACACTTATGCCAACGCAGAAGAGTGGTATAAGAAAGCCGACGACCTCGCTTCTCGCTTCATCAACAACTTCAAGAAGTATGAGAACAATGAAGCCGGCAAGGCTCTCGTTGCAGCAGGTCCTCACTTGGAAAAATAATCCATCACGGATTTAACTTTGATACTCATAAGGACGGGCTGACAAGTCCCGTCCTTATTCTTTTTATTCACGTCTATACCGTCATTAAACACAATCTCCACCTATCATGAAAACGAAAAAGGGAATACTGACCTTAGCAGCGCTACTGACCGCCGCCGTCGCCGCCTTTGCGCGGGTAACGCCCGGACCGCTGATGACCGACAACATGGTGCTTCAGCAGAACAGCTACTGCCGCATATATGGAAAAGCCGACCCGGGAGCAGAAATAACCGTCAACCCGTCGTGGAACGGAAAGACTTATAGAACTATCACCGACCGCACCGGTGAATGGTGTCTTGCCGTCGAAACGCCCGAGGGGAGTTTCACTCCCCACACGCTCACCATCTCAGACGGCGAACCGACTACGCTAAAAAATGTGCTGATCGGCGAAGTGTGGCTCGCTTCGGGACAGTCCAACATGGAGATGCCGCTCAAGGGATTTCCGGGGTGCTGTGTCGAGGGCGGATATGACGAAATTGTGAAATCGAGACAGTATGCCGACAAGGTGAGATTCTTCACCGTGCCGCTGGCTCAAAACTATGAGCTTGTCGACACAATCGCAGCCGAGTGGACTATTCCCTCGCCCGACACCTCGCCGACCTACAGCGCGCTGGCATGGCACTACGCGACGCAGCTTGCCGACGTGCTCGACGTGCCGGTGGGAATCGTCAGCGCCGCCTATGGCGGAGCCAAAGTAGAAAGCTGGACTCCCCGGGAGCTGCTGATGGAATATAGCGACGTGTCGCTCAATCCCGAGGATATCGAAAAAATCGTGCCCTATCACCGACCTATGCTCATGTATAACGCCATGTTCAACCCGCTGAAGAACTACGCTTACCGCGGGATTATATGGTATCAGGGATGTTCCAACGTGGCGACCTATGCCACCTATGCCGACCGGCTGGCGGCGATGGTGAAGAGATGGCGCGACGAAATAGGACTCGGCGACATTCCGTTTTACGCCGTGGAGATCGCCCCCTATCAGTATGGCGACAAGGGCGAGAAAGGGCGCTCGCCATTCCTGAGGGAGGCGCAATGGGAAGCGGTGAAGAGAATCCCCAACAGCGGCATGATTTCGACCAACGACCTCGTGAAGCCTTATGAACGCTACAATATACACCCGGGCGACAAGGCGTCGGCAGGACACCGTCTGGGGCATCTGGCTCTCAATAAAACCTATGGCAAAAAGCAGTTTTTCGCCGAGAGTCCGTGCTATAAGTCCCACCGCTTCATCGACGGCGCCGCATGGGTGGCAATACATTCGCCGTCAAACGGCATCTGCCGCAACTATGACGTGAAGGGGTTTGAACTTGCCGGTCCCGACAAGGTATTTCATCCCGCCGACTCGGTGTGGCTCCACTGGCAGACCAACGAGATGGTGGTTTCAAGCAAGGAGGTGCCTGAACCGGTGGCGGTGCGTTATGGATTCCGCGACTTCCTCCCGGGCACACTGTATGGCGGAAATTATCTGCCCCTCATTCCCTTCCGCAGCGACGACTGGGACTCCCCCACCGACTAATCCGAAATTGAGTGATATCTCCGCAAAAAAATAACCGAGGCAATCGTTTTAATGATTACCTCGGTTTTATTTTCCGTCTTTGCGGGGATGGATTAGTGGCAACCGCCGCAGCCTTCGCCACAACCGCCGTCACCGCAACCGCCTTCGCCGCAGTTGCCGCCGCAGCCACAACCGCTCGCAGGCTGAATNTCCTCGGGAGTAGCGTCGCGGACAACACCGACCGTGCCTTCGAAACGCACGTCTTTTCCTGCAAGAGGATGGTTGAAGTCCATGACAACCTCAGTGTCGGTCACTTCGGTTACTTTTCCTGAGATGCGGTAGCCGTCGGCAGTCATCATGGGGATAACGGCGCCGACTTTCACATGATCGGCNTCAAACTTGCCGTCGACCTCAAAGATGTATTTTTCAAGGCGAGCCACCTGCTCGGGGTCATATTCGCCGAAAGCCTCTTTTGCCGAAACTTTCACGTCGAACTTGTCGCCGGTTGAAAGTCCTTCGATAGCCTTTTCAAGCGGAACGATGACACCGCGAGTCACTCCGAACACAATCTTTTCGGGGTCTTCGGGCGACACCTGNTGCACCAATTTATCCCCTTCGGGATTCACTTCATAGAGGTCATATACCATCTCGACATATTTGCCGGGTTCTATCTTTTCCATAATTGTAATGTTTAGTGTTAGTTATAATACTTATATAACAAAAATCGCGCCAAAAAGATGTCACAGATTGGTGCCAAAAGCGTTTAACAGCGNCGAACTGATGGACATGTAGATGACCATNCCGATAATATCGTTGGTAATCGAGATGAAGGGTCCGGTGGCAAGCGCGGGGTCAATCTTGAACCGCTCCAGAGTCAGGGGCACGAAGGTGCCGAAAATCGAGGCAAACACCACCACGGCAAACAGCGACAGGGAGACGGCGATGGTGGTGACCTGAGTGGGCCCGAGCGAGAAGATGTTGTAGACGAGCACCAGCAGCGAGATGATGCAGGCGTTGAGCAAGCCCACTCCACACTCTTTGAATATCTGCTTGGCGGCGCCTTTCACGTCGAGCGAGCCGTTGGCAAGTCCCTGCACGATAATAGCCGACGACTGGATGCCGACGTTTCCTCCGGTGCCTCCGATGAGCGGGATGAAGAGCGCCATGGCGGGATTCATGGCAAATCCCGATTCAAAGTGTCCGAGGATGAGCGAGTTGCCGATACCGCCTATCATGCCGATAAGCAACCAGGGCAGGCGCGCCTTAGCCTGGTAGAAGACAGTGTCATTACTCTCGACATCGGCTGAAAGACCTGATGCCAACTGGTAGTCGCGCTCACGCTGCTCGCGCGCCTCGTCCATGACGTCGTCGACGGTAATCTGTCCCACGAGTCGCCCTATCGAGTCGATGACCGGCATGGCGACAAGGTCATATTTTTCGAAGTCAAGTGTAAGATCGTCGATTGGAGTGTCGGTTTTGACAGCGACGGGATCGGTCTCCATGACATGTTTAATCTTTGACACCGACGGGTGGGTGATCATTTTTTTCAGCGGGAACACTCCGCGCAGTTTATAATCATTGTCGACGACGTAGACGTTGTAGATCTCGTCCATGTCCTCGGCTTGCTTGCGCATTTCCTGGACACACTGGGGCATACTCCAGTTTTCGTTCACGACGATCATCTCGGTTCCCATCAAACCGCCGGCGGTGTCCTCGTCATATTTCAAGAGGTCGATGATGTCGCCCGCCTGTTCCATGTCGTCGATGTGCGAGAGGATTTCATCGCGGTCCTCCTCGTCGAGCTCCTGGATGATGTCGACGGCATCGTCGGTGTCAAGATGGTCAATGACCTGCTTGGCAATGTCTTCGCTCGACATGGCGCTGAGCAGCTTGTGGCGGTCGTCCTCGTCAAGTTCCATCAACACGTCGGCAGCCTTTTCGCCATCGAGCTGCCTGAAGAGGAACTCGGCTTCTTCGAGATCGAGATCCTTATATAGCTCGGCGATGTCGGCGGGGTGAAGCTGAGCCAGCTCGCTTCGCGCCAATGTTTCGTCGTGACACTCTATAATGTCACGAATCTGGTCAAGATATTCAGGGGTAAATTCTTTCATTGTTCAGTTTCGGCTGACACGTCGCCACGCATGGCGGCGACTTTGTTGGTCAAGTTCACAAAATCGGCAACGCTAAGCTGCTCGGGACGCTCTTTCCACACGGCGTCATCGTCAATCTCAATCCCCGCCGGAAGAATGCCGCGGAGCGAATTGCGGAGAGTTTTGCGACGCTGCCCGAAAGAGGTCTTGACAATGAGTTTGAACAGCCGCTCGTCACAGCCGAGATCGGTCACACCGTTGCGCACGCAGCGAATGACGCCCGACTTCACCTTGGGCGGCGGGTTAAACACATTCTCATCGACCGTGAAAAGATATTCCACGTCATACCATGCCTGAAGCAACACGCTCAGAATGCCGTAGGCTTTCGAACCGGGAACCGACGCAAGACGCTCGGCTACCTCACGCTGCAACATTCCGGAACAGCAAGGAATCGAATCGCGATATTCAAGAACCTTGAAAAATATCTGCGACGAGATATTGTAGGGGTAGTTTCCTATCACACAGAACTTATCGGCGCCCATAACGTCGGTGAGGTCCATTTTAAGGAAATCGCCTTCGACTATGCGCCCTTCAAGCTCGGGAAAATTCTCTTTCAGATAGCTCACGCTCTCATCGTCGATCTCGACTACACGCACATCATGACCGCCGTCAATCAGAAAACGGGTGAGCACACCCATTCCCGGACCGATTTCAAGCACCGGCATGCCCTTATAAGCGTCGAGAGTCGACGCAATGCGTGACGCGACCGACAAATCGGTCAGAAAATGCTGACCTAAAGCTTTCTTTGGTTTGACTTTCTGCATCACCTCTTTTTTAGTGATTAATAAAGTACAAACTTAACCAGAATTTTTGAAAAATCCCTTAAAGAAACGTCGAAAAATAAGCTCCCCCGTCCATTTCCTACGATAGAAAGCGGCAGAGGGAGCAATGAGGCGCGGCGGCGGGAGAGCAGCCGTCAAAGATTGAGCGAGATGCCCGCCGTGATGCAACGCGGCAGCGCGGGTCCATAGATATAGCCCGAGTCACGGGTAGGTCCGAGGTCAAAATCGTTCTGATAAGAGTTGAAGATGTTTTTAACTCCTGCCGAAACGTCAAGATTCACGCGGTTCCACAGGCGGAAAGTGTAGGTGAGCTTGACCGAGGCGTCGAAGAATGACTGGGTGCGCACGGCAAGGTCGACATCGGTTCCCGATCCGGCGAGATGCTGCACCAGCATGGGTCCGGTAGCGGTTCCGGTGAACGACGCGCGCAGCGAATGGACTATTTCCCAGTTAGCGTTAAAATAGCCGTAGATGTCGGGGGTGCGGAACATCTTCTTGACCGAGGGCACGGCGGGGTCGTCGCTCCACGCTTCGGGCTTCTTGTAGCGGCTGCGCTGCACGGTCACTCCGCCCTGAATGTCGAAATGGGACGAGAAGAATGCCTTTGCCTCGACATTGAATCCCATCACACGGGCACCTGAGCCATTGTAGCGCTCAAGCACGGCATTGCCGTTTTCGTCCACTCCGTCGAGCTGACGCAGGGCAAACACGTCGCGCAAATCGGTGAAGAAGCCCTCCACAAGCAGATTGGTCTGGACATTTCCGAAGCGATGGTACATATCGGCAGAGAGGCTCACGCTCTGGGAACTTTCCTGCTTCAGCCCCGGAGCAAGGACAGTCACCACTCGGTCACCTCCCACGATAGCCACGTGGAAGTCCTCGTCATAAGCCTGAGGGGAACGGAAACCGGTAGAATAGGAAGCTCGGAAATTGAAGTCGTTCGACGGATTGAAGCGCAGGTTGACACGCGGCGACACGACGGGCGAATGTATCAGCGAGTGCTTGTCGACACGGGCGCCGGCAAGGAATCCCCACTTGTCGTTTCGCCATTCGTTCTGAAGATAGGCGCTATAGATGTTGACCGTCTGCAAGATGTCGTGGTCATAGCCCACTGTCACGTCGTGAAGTCGATTGTAGGAGTATTCGACACCGGCAACAAGTTCAGCCGGCATGAACAGGAAGCGGTCCATGGGATGGGTCCACTGGCTTCCGGCTGTCACGACGATGTCGGAGGTGCGCCCGTAGGCGTTTGGGTCCATGTCGGAGCCATAGTAGCTCTGACGCTTGGTGTCCTGAGTGGCGGCAAAGACCGACAGATGGTCACGGCGGTCACGCAGCCAGAAGTCCATCGTAGCCTCCCCGGCATGGATATTATGGTCGACTTGCTCGGCAATCATGGCGAGATGGGCGGGCTCGTCGAGATTGTCTCCGCCTCGGCGATACTCGTGGGTGTTGTGATATTCAAGCGTGAGCTTGGAATTTTCGCCTGTCCTGAAAAAGCCGCGGGCGCCGAGAGTCTGGCTTTTCAGCTGAGCCACTTCGGTGAAACCGTCATCATTGTGGTCATATCCGTCGCGGTAGCGGCTTTGCCCGTAAATGAACAGTCCCGCTTTGTTATTGTCGGTCACCACCGACGCGTTGAGAGTGGTGTTATTGTCCAACGCTCCCGAAGGCCCGATGCTTGTCAGCGTGTGGGCAACCTGCGCTGAATTGGCAAGCGGGTCTTTGGTGATTATATTGATGGTTCCTCCCACTGCCGAGGAGCCGAACAATGCCGAGCCGCCTCCACGCATCACCTCCACGCGGTCGATCATATTGGCGGGAATCTGCTCGAGCCCGTAGACACCGGTCAACGCCGAAAACACCGGTCGTGAATTCATGAGTATCTGCGAGTAGTGTCCGTCGAGACCGTTTATTCTCACCTGGGTGAAACCGCAGTTCTGACAATCGTTTTCAACCCTTACTCCCGGCTGGAAATCAAGCCCGTCGGCAAGCGAGCAGGCGCCCACGTTGAGAAATGTTTTTCCCGAAAGCACGTTGACGAGCGAGGGACTCTCACGGCGTTTGGTCTCAGTCTTGGAGGAAGTGACCACGACCTGGTCAAGCATAAACGCGTCGGGAGAAATCTCGAAATTAAGCTCCATGGTTTGGCGCTGCTTCACGTCGACGTTCTTCTTTTGAGGAGCGTAGCCCATGAACGACACTTCGACCGTGTAGCTTCCGGGCTTAAGGTCGCGGAACACGTAGTGCCCCGATCCGTCGGTCATCGTCACCAAATCGGAATTCAAAACTTTCACAACTGCTCCGGGAATATGCTCGTCAGTCCCGGCATCGACAACATGCCCAACTATATTCGCATCCGACACGCTCAACGACTGGGCTCTCGCAGAGATTGCGGCAATCAGCACGGCAGCAATCAGAGTAAGGGTTCTCGTTATCATTTCAAATATAAACAATATAGACTGTTACACGTTTTTTCAGCGCAAAGTTAGGCTTTTTTATCCATCTGTCCAATACCCATAAATAGAGAAAGCTCCCCACGTGCCATCGCCGTTTACAAACATTTGCCCCCGGAAGAGAAGAATCTTCCGGAGGCAAGTGACCCTATCTAACCAAAAAATAAAATAATCACTTCTTCACCACAGGTTCGAGCCTGACAGCCATGGGACACATATATTCCTTGCCTTTAAAGCTCCTACCTTTCAAAATGAATTTAGTTTCTCCCGGATTGAGCGACACCGTTGCGGCTTTCAGCGAGTTGGTGCCGCGGCGTTCGACAAAGGGAGTATATTGCACCGGAAACTCTTTCCCGCCAATCTCCAGGATGACGGTTCCCGAGTCATCGGGAGTCGAAGTGTTGTAGTCGATATACACGTCATATTCAGCAGGAGAGTTAAGGCGGGTGTTCCATTCCATCATCTGGTCATTCCGAGTCCAGTTCTTCACATAGTTGCGGTTCACCTTTCCGTCGCCATATCCGAGTCCCGAGCCGACGCGCTCGGCATCGAAAACGAGCAGGCGGTTGGCGCGCTTATGGTCGAGAAGCCTCACGGGATTGTTGCCGGGCACACGCTTGTCGACTACCAGCGCGAGCAGCGAGTTTTTATCGTCGAGAGCCTTAGCGGGGATATCAATTACATAGTCATCATCATTGAGACGGCTGAATGTCACAGGCACGTTCTTGTCGGCTACCCAATAGCCCGATTTAATATTTGAGCGGAGTCCGCCCAAAACGAGTTTGCCGTCGTCAACCCAGTCAAACACATGGGCATAGAGAGTGTCGCCTTTCCAAGTGGTGACTCCCCATTGCTGCACGGGCAGGTCGGAACGCTCGGCGCCATAAATGCCTTCGCCGTTCACTTTCAGCCATTCGCCCACTCCGCGGAATATCTCGACATCCTTTTCATCCCACTTGCCATTGCCCATGGGACCCACGTTCATCAGAATGTTTCCACCCTTTGAAGCGGCGCTCGCCACGAGCTGAACGAAATGTTTCGGAGTCTTGCGAACTGTGTCGACAACACTGTAGCCGTAGGACTCATTGGTGGTGGGGATAGACTCCCAGTAGCCCTGAGTCACGGGAAAGTACGCGGCACGGTCGCCGGTGTTGGCATAGTCGCCGAGATTTCCCGAAGCGAATCGAGCCAAGCGCCCATTGACCACAATTTTGTTCTCCTTGTCAGCTTCACGGATAGCCTCAAGAATGCGCACGTTCAAATATAGCGGCAATTTAGACGGAGTGTCAAACCACAATATATCGGGGTCATAGAGCGCTATGAGTTCCTGAATCTGAGGGATAGACTTCTCAACCACATATTTTTCGGCATTAGGCAGAAATCCTTTCTTCTCGCCCAGCCACCAGTTGGCTCCTCCAAGCAGCTTGTCACCGCCGGGATTGTCATAGTCCCAGTCATTTCCGGGCGCGTCGGGATGCTCCCAGTCAAAAGCGTGGGAGTAATAGAATCCGAATTTCACGCCATTTCTTTTTGCCGCGTCACGCAGCTGCTTCATCAAGTCGGCGCCTTTATAGGCGGTGAGACGTATGTCATAGGGATAAGCGTCGGAGGGGAACATGGCAAATCCATCGTGATGTTTTGCCGTGATTATAAAATACTTCATTCCGGCGTCCTTAACGTGGCGCATCCACTCGTCAGCGTCAAATTCAGCCGGATTGAAAGGCTCTACAAGTTCTTTTTTATATTGAGCCAGAGGAATAGTTCCTTTTCTCATGAGATGCTCGGAGTAGCCTCCAAGCTCTTTGCCTTTCCATACACCCGCAGGCACTGAATATACGCCCCAGTGTATGAAACACCCGAACTTCGCGTCGTTATACCATGACATGCGCTCGTCATAGTTCTTGCGGGCGTCGCTCCACCATCCGTTAAGGGCTTTTTCAAGTTCCGCGCGATCCTGAGGGAGCTGAAGGTTTTCGGGAATGTCAAACCCTTGTTCATCTCCGTTGCGCTGAGCGGATGTCGCTAAAGGTATTAGCGACATCATCACACACAGCAGACTTATTAAACTATTTCTCATTGCAACAATTTCAATTTTTCAATCACAAAATAACGATGAAAAAATTCAATTGGCAATCAATATCATACCCAATCTTATTAAAAATGTTCCGTATAGGCATGAAAAACAACGCCGTAATGAAATTGAACGGTATTTCGCAAATTGATTATTGATGCCTGCAATCAGAAATAATCGCGCTTATGGCAGGATACTCCGAAACTGAGCCGACGCTATTTCACTGAAAAACCGAGGAGCGGTTCATCCGCTGACTCTCCACGAGCGGAAATGCGGGTGTCGACGGGCAGATTCTCGGCGACGCAATCTTCGTTCATCACAATGATGTCGCCTATTTTCATCACTCCCCTGCTTCCGGCAAGCGCCACCATCCGTGCAGCAAGCGTCTTGTCGACAGGAATTTTTGCTAAAAGGGCATCCCCGACATAAAATTCAAATGAGTCAGGGACATCTTCGGGAGAACGCCACTCGCCGAGTATCACAGCTCCCTCATGGCAACGGTCGAGGGCATTGGGACCACCAGCGGCGACAGGTTTGGTGGTGATGCAAGGTGCATAAGCGTCAATGTAGCGTGGAGCAAATTTTTCAGGCATATTCTTTCCAAGACGGCACACCCGCAAAGCCACACCGCAGGAATAGGTCCACCGGTCGGAACTCGCAGGAATGAAAAACGGCTTGCCGTCTTTGATGATAGCCGAGTCGGGAATCATCTCAACTGCCGCGTCGGCTGCCTTAAACTCATCAGCCGAGTTTCGGTCAAATACCAGCACTTTCATTTGTCGCCTGAATTATTACCGTTATTCGCATCAAGGCGGTCATACATAACCGCCAGATGGGCGTAAATCGATGTGTTCTGAATCACTATTCCGTCAGGAGCGGTGATGCGGAAAGGGGTAAAGTTCCACAGCGCCTTTATGCCCGCCGCCACAGCCTTGTCGCTCATCTCCTGGGCATGGTCAACCGGGACGGCTATGATGGCTATCTCGGCATTGAGCTCAGCCATGCGCGCGTCAAGCTCCGACACGTCATATACGGGCACTCCACACACCGTTTGCCCGGTGCGGCGCGGATCGACGTCAAAACCCGCCACGATATGCAAGCCGTAGTTATCAAGGCCGGAGTCGCTGATGAGGGCGCTTCCAAGACTGCCCACCCCTATCATCACGGCGTTATGCACCACTTTAAAGCGGAGAAAATCCTGAAGCTCGTGCTCCAGGCGGGTCACTTCATATCCGATGCGGGTTTTACCCTTTATATTAAGGAAAGAGAGATCCTTGGCTATCATCGAGGCGTCGACATGAAGCTGCTTGGAAATCTGAGTCGAGGAGACATATTCCACCCCGGCAGCCTTTAACAGGCTTACGTAGGCGAGATACCACGGCAAACGTCTCACCGTGGGCTCAGGCAGCATTTCCCGCTGATGTAATGTGGTATTAGTCTTTGCCATATCCGATTAGAGCGCAAAGTTAGCAATAATCCACGACAATACACCCCTCACCGGCAATTTTTTCCACATTATGAGTTTTCGGCAGATTGGCGGCTATTCCATTCATTCAGGATTCCAGCCGCCGAGCACCCATGCCGGATTGCGATAAAGATTGATCAGCGCGCTGTCGGCGACGGCATCCAGCACCCTTGACCCGGGGGCGCGCCGTGAAAGATCGGCAGGCTTGCCGTCGGAAAGATTCACCGTTCCCGCTTCCCAATAGCGCACATAATCGGAATTACCGCGTTCAAGCCCAGCCCACCCCTCGGCGGGAATCCCTTCGACACGACAGTCGATCAACACAAATTCGGCATTTGGATAAGTGCCATTAGTGCGGGCAAAATAAGACCTGTCGCCAACTCCGATGAGGGTGCAATCGACGAGCACATCGCCATGATTGGAGGTTCCGTTGCGAATCCATGCAAACGCTCCGCGCGACACGAGGGTGCTGCCGTAGAAAAAGCAGGGTCCGCGTCCGAGCACGGTGTCGCCATGCCCTTCGATGCGGCAATTGGCGATATATGTGGATCCGTTGGCTTGCAGCGCGTCGCCCGACCCGAGAACGGTGAGATTTTCAAGGCGGGTACGGTTACCGTTCACCAACAGCCCTTCAGCCTGCCCAACAAGCGTGGTGGCTACGGTGAAGTTGCGGAGAGTCACGTCGCTGCAATGGTCGACTGTAAATGCCGCACGACGCGACGGGAATGTGCCCAGCCATTCGTTGGTGCTGACATCGGCGGGATGAGGATTGAACACCTCGTTATTAGGATAATGGATGTAGACGCTGTCGCGGCTCTCACCCTCGATGGTAAGCAACGACTTATTGCGGAAATAGACCAGCTCCTCATAGTCGCCGTTCTTAACGAATATATGCCACGGCTCCGAAGCGAAATCAGGCACATGGTCGATGGCGCCCTGCACCGTGAGGAAATCACCCGAACCGTCACGAGCCACGACGAGATCGCGCTTGTCGGCGGCAGGCGCTTCTGCCCGAGTCTTGAACCGCCAACCGTCTTTTTTGCTTATTCCTTTGAATTTTCCCTTCTCAAGGGAGAATGCCGACGGGGGAACAGTCACATAATACTCTTTGCCATATTCGAGCAGATTATTGTGGGGATAGATTTCCGCGCGGTTATCCTTAACGATGACGGGATAGAAGTGGAAGCCGTCGGTGAATCCGCCTATGATTGACAGCTGATAGCGCGAAGTGTCGCGCGCCGCCGTCCCCGACGGTGTTCCGGGCACGCAGTTGGCATTGGTGAGTCTCGGCTTGAAATAATTATATGGTTCAAGCGTGTAGGGCGCTTTGGGCAATGTTGTGGGCTTGGAGGGTCCTGCGGGAATCGACAGGTCAAGCGAATCGACCTGCTTGTCGGTCGACGCGTCAAATATCCTTATCACGCCCGAGTTCCCAACTTCAGGGCACGAGGGGAAAACAATTGACAACCGAGTGTCGGGCGACACTTCGGAATTCGGAGCCGGAAGCACTTCGGGAAGAGCGGCGAACGCCTGAACCGCCGCCACACCCATCAAAAACGTGCCGACGGCACGAAAACTATTGAACATCATTGCTGTTATTTTCATGATTATCGGTTAAACAGGTTGTCTTTAGCGGTAACCTGAGTGGGGATGTCGACGGTGCCGCCTATGTGACACTCGCCCATCTCCACATTCCGGGTATTGGAAAAGCTTACGCCTATCTCAGCCTCGCCCGCCTCGACATTGTTGAAAACGACGTTTGATATCGGTTTTTCGGAAGTGCCCTGGAGCACCAACGCCGCCTTTGAGGCTTTGCGGCATCTCAATCCGTCGACCACGATATTCTCTATTTCGGAAAAATGATTGTTGTCGAGCCCCTCGCCGGCATACTTGCTGGTGATGTAGAAAAGATCCTCAACCTCATCAAAAACGCAATTTTTCACATAAAGATTTTTCACAAACCCGCCACGGTCAGGATTGGTCTTGACATATATGCCCCGCTTGCAATATCCGGCATAATCGCAATCCTCCACAAACACGTTGCGCACTCCGCCTGACATCTCGCTGCCGAGCACCACGGCATGAAGCCCCTTGAAATGGCAATTGCGGATGACGATATTCTCGCAGGGACGCGCGGCGCTCCAGCCGTCATTGTCGCGGCCGCTCTTGATGGCGATGTTGTCGTCGCCGTTGTCAAAATAAATATCTTCGATCAGCACGTCGCTCGAACTGTCGGGGTCAATGCCGTCATTGTTAACGAGCTTCGCGTCGTAGCGGAGCGAGCGGCATATCACATTACTGCTCTGAAGCAAATGCACACACCAGAATGGCGAGTTGATTATTTTGACACCCTCCATGGTGACATTCTCACATTGATAGAACTGAACCAGATGGGGACGCAGCCAGTCTCCGTCGCCAAACCGTCGTTCAGCCACGTCAACGCCGCGGTGATTCATGTCGCGGCTACGCATCTGAGCGGGTTTCTGGTTCTTTTTCCATGTGGCGAAAGTCGACATGGCGTTTCCGTCGATAGTCCCCTCGCCGGTTATCGCCACGTCATGAAGCCCGAAGGCATATATCATCGGAGAGTAGTTATAAAGGAAAGTGCCTTCCCAGCTTGTTGCCACCACGGGATAATGCTCAGGCTCCGGGGCAAATTTGAGCACCGCGCCCTCCTCCAGATTGACGCACACATTATTAGTGAGCGTCAACGGACCCTTCATATAGTAGATTCCTGCGGGAACGGTGATGCGGGCGCCACCTTTTTTGTCGGCGTAGCGCATCGCCTTGTCAAAAGCCTTTTTGCAATCGGCGACACCGTCGCCTTTCGCGCCGAATTTGAGGATGCTGACACTCTCGGCGGAGACAGCCGCACCCGAAATGCGCGACAGAATGCTGTCACGGAGCTGTGTATTATAAGAAAGAGCGGCGAAAGCGGCATCACTCGCGCCGAAAATGATTGAAACGGCAAGCAGAAGGCGAAACAGGGATTTCATGGTCATAAAATTTCAATAAACGTATCTTGGACAAATTTAAGAATTATATCTGAATAATCGGTTGCCGGGGCATTTTTATATGCCGATTGAAAATAATGTTTTATCTTTGATGTAAAATCAAAAAATTCCACAGTCATGAAACTACACTCATTGCTGCTTCACTTAGCCTTGCCGCTACTCTCATTTGCAGCGGGTCCACAATATGATTACTACAAGCTAAAAAAGGAACCGCTCGGACGAGGGGTCATCGCTATCCGTGACAACACCGACACGGTAACCGTGTCATGGCGATATCTTGAAGCCGATGGAGAGAATCAGGCATTTGACGTTTATCGCGACGGTAAAAAGCTCAACTCGTCGCCCATAAAGAAAACCACCTTTTTTAAAGACGCCTACAAGGGAAACGGCGCGGTCGAATACTCCGTGGTGCCCACGCGCGGCACTCTCGCCGGGAGATACACGCTTCCCGCCGACGCGCCCGAGGGGTATCTGAACATTCCGCTGTCGGCTCCGGCTCCGCAGACGATGCCCGACGGCAGCACATGCCACTACTCGCCCAACGACGCTTCTATCGGCGACGTTGACGGCGACGGAGAGTATGAAATTATCTTGAAATGGGATCCGTCAAACGCTCATGACAACGGGCACAACGGATATACGGGAACGCAGTTTATCGACTGCTACCGCCTCAACGGCGAACGCCTGTGGCGCATAGATCTCGGGCGCAACATCCGCTCGGGAGCCCACTACACTCAGTTCATGGTCTATGACCTCGACCTTGACGGAAAGGCGGAGATGGTGTGCCGCACAGCCGACGGCACAACCGACGCTGTCGGGAAAGTCATAGGCGACCCCGAAGCCGACTGGCGAAGCGAAACAGGACGCATTCTCGAGGGCAGGGAATATCTCACCGTGTTCAACGGCGAGACCGGAGCAGCGATGAAAACGATTGATTATATCCCTCAACGGGGCGACCCTGCCGACTGGGGCGATATTAAAGCCAACCGCAGCGACCGTTTCCTCGCCTGCGTGGCTTATCTCGACGGCTCTCATCCGAGCGTGGTGATGTGTCGCGGCTACTACACTCGCTCAGTGCTGGCGGCATTTGACTGGGACGGCAAAGAGCTCACTTCGCGATGGGTTTTCGACAGCGACAACCCCGGCTGCGGGAGCTATGCAGGGCAAGGCAACCACAATCTGCGCGTAGGCGACGTGGACGGCGACGGATGTGACGAAATCATCTACGGGCAGATGGCTGTGGACCATGACGGAACCGGGCTTTACTCCACAGGGATGTATCACGGCGACGCGATGCACATGACTATGTTTGACCCTGCGAGCAGAAATTTCCAGGTGTGGTGTTGCCACGAAAACAAAATCGACGGCTCGACGCTGCGCGACGCCGCTACCGGCGAGGTGCTCCTGCGCTATCCGAGCGATCTCGACATAGGCAGGTGCATGGCTGCCGATATCGACCCTCGTTATCCCGGAGTGGAAGTGTGGTCGCCCAACACGGGAGGCGTGCGTTCGTTCAAGGGCGAGCTTGTGTCGCCGGCACATGAATTCAAGGGAGCCGGCAAGGCTCACGTTCCGGTAAACATGGCTGTGTGGTGGGACGGCGACCTGCTGCGGGAACTGCTCGACCACAACACTGTCTTCAAGTATGACTGGGAGAAGGGTGAAGCCGTGCCGCTGACTGTCTTCGACGGCTGCGTGTCAAACAACGGGACCAAAGCCACCCCATGCCTTCAGGGCGACATCATCGGCGACTGGCGCGAAGAGGTGCTGCTGCGCGCTGCCGACAACTCGGCTCTGAGACTATACGTGTCGACAATACCCACAAAATATCGCTTCCAGACCTTCCTTGAGGACCCGGTGTACCGCATCAGCATCGCGACGCAAAACGTAGCCTACAACCAGCCGACACAGCCCGGCTTCTACTTCGGTCCCGACCTGAAAGGCACCGTATTCCGCGGCACCAAAATCGACTGATTCACCAAATTCAATCCTGATAATGAAAAAGCGCCGGAGAAACACTCCGACGCTTTTTCGTTCTGATGAATCAGGTTAAACTTTGTCGACTTCAAGGTCGCCGTTGAACACTTCGTTCCAGGGCAATCCCTGCTTGGCGAGCACGTCGAGGAATGGATCGGGATCAAATTCCTCCACATTGTGTACGCCGGGCTTCACCCATTTGCCGGTGAGGAACATCATGGCTCCTGTCATGGCTGGAACTCCGGTGGTGTAGCTCACCGCCTGCATTCCGGTTTCCTTGAACGCCGCCTCATGGCTGCAATTATTATATATATAATAGGTGAGGTGCTTGCCTTCCTTGTCTTTACCCGATATGCGGCAGCCTATCGAAGTCTCGCCGTGGTAGTTTTCGCCAAGATCCTGAGGATTGGGGAGAACCGCCTTGAGGAACTGCAAGGGGACAATCTTGGTTCCGTTGTAGTCTACCTCGTCGATGCGAGCCATTCCGATATTCTGAATCACGCGCAGATGGGTGAGATATTCCTGTCCGAAGGTCATCCAGAAGCGGGCGCGCTTGATGGTGGGGAAGTTGATCACGAGCGATTCGAGTTCTTCATGATAGAGAAGATAGGAGTCGCGGGGACCGATGTTGGGATAGTTCAGCGGGGCATGGATTTCAAGGGGCTTGGTGACAACCCACTTGCCCTCCTGATAGTAGCGCCCGTTCTGAGTAATCTCGCGGATGTTGATTTCAGGGTTGAAGTTGGTAGCAAACGCTTTTCCGTGGTCGCCGGCGTTGCAGTCCACGATGTCAAGATACTCCATTTCGGAGAAATAATGCTTTGCCGCATAAGCGGTGAATACGCCCGACACTCCCGGGTCGAATCCGCATCCGAGGATGGCGGTCAATCCAGCCTTCTCGAAGCGTTCGCGGTAAGCCCATTGCCATGAATACTCGAAGTGGGCCTCATCCTTGGGTTCGTAGTTAGCGGTGTCGAGGTAGTTCACTCCACATTCAAGACAAGCGTCCATGATGGTGAGGTCCTGGTAAGGGAGCGCCACGTTGATCACCAACTGAGGATTGTGGCGGCGGAAAAGCGCCACGAGGTCATCGACATTGTCGGCGTCGACACGGTCAGTGACGATATTGGGGGCGCCGATAGCCTTCGCGATGGCGTCACACTTGCTCTTTGTGCGCGACGCAAGGACTATTTCGGTGAACACGTCGGGATTCTGGGCGCATTTATGAGCCACCACGGTCCCTACTCCGCCGGCGCCGATTATTATTACCTTTGCCATGTTTTTATTTCAAATTTAAGTTGAGATTATTTCTTGATTTCGTTCTGCTGCTTCAAAAGGTCGCGGATTTCGGTGAGGAGCACTTCTTCCTGGCTTGGAGCGGGATCAGGAGCGGGAGCCTCTTCAGCCTGCTTCTTCATCTTTGAGATGATGCGTATCGCCATGAAAATACAGAACGCCACGATTATGAAATCGACAATGTTCTGGATGAACATTCCGTAGGTCATGGCGACTTCCGGGCTAACGATCTCGTCGCCGTTCATCACTGCCTCTTTCAGAATCCATTTATGCTCCTTGAAATCGAGTCCGCCGGTAGCTACGCCCACCACAGGCATGATAACGTCATTGACAAGCGAAGTCACGATTTTTCCAAACGCGCCGCCAATGATAACGCCGACCGCCATGTCGATAACATTGCCTTTCATGGCAAATTCTTTAAATTCAGTCAGAAATTTTCCCATAATTTATTGTGTATTAATATTAGTTTCCGCAACATGCGATAGTCATCTCGTGCAAAATTAAACAAATTTTACACTTTATCCAAACAGATTGGAGCTTATGTCGGTTTACGGCATAAGCGAAAAAAATGAGCCTAAGCAAAAATTAAAGAAATTTTTCTTTTATTTTTCCCGTCAAGCTACATTTTTCAAAAAAAAATAGTAATTTTGCAGCCTGAATTTATTCTAAGGTAGATGATTGTATAACCCAATTTATTTATAAATTACTATGACAAAAATAGGTATTAACGGTTTCGGCCGCATCGGACGCTTTGTTTTCCGTGCCTCTACTAAGAGAGATGACATCGAAGTTGTAGCTATCAACGACCTTCTTCCCGTTGACTACATGGCTTACATGTTGAAGTATGACACTATGCACGGTCATTTCGACGGCACAGTAGACTACAACATGGAGAAGAGCCTTCTTATCGTAAACGGCAAGGAAATCCGCGTGACTGCATGCAAGAACCCCGCTGAAATCGCTTGGGGCGCTGTCGGAGCAGAATACGTTGTTGAGTCAACCGGTCTTTTCCTTACTAAGGAAAAAGCTCAGGGCCACATCGAAGCCGGCGCTAAATATGTAGTTATGTCAGCTCCTTCTAAGGACGACACCCCCATGTTTGTTTGCGGTGTTAACCTCGACAAGTATGAAAAGGGAACTCAGTTCGTTTCAAACGCATCTTGCACCACCAACTGTCTTGCACCTATCACCAAGGTTCTTAACGACAAGTTTGGCGTTGTTGAAGGTCTCATGACTACCGTTCACTCTACTACCGCTACTCAGAAGACTGTTGACGGTCCCTCAATGAAGGACTGGCGTGGTGGCCGTGCCGCTTCAGGCAACATCATCCCCTCTTCAACCGGAGCTGCTAAGGCTGTAGGTAAAGTAATCCCCGAACTCAACGGCAAGCTCACCGGTATGTCAATGCGTGTCCCCACCCTCGACGTATCAGTTGTTGACCTTACTGTAAACCTTGCTAAGCCCGCAACTTACGACGAAATCTGCGCAGCTATGAAGGAAGCTTCAGAAGGCGAACTCAAAGGTATCCTCGGTTACACTGAAGATGCAGTTGTTTCAAGCGACTTCCTCGGCGATCCCCGCACTTCTATCTTCGACAAGAACGCAGGTATCCAGTTGACTCCGACTTTCGTTAAGGTTGTATCTTGGTATGACAACGAAATCGGCTACTCTAACAAGGTGCTCGATCTTATCGCTCACATGAAGAAAGTTAACGGTTAATCAACTTAACCATTAATCGATAAAAAAGAAAGAGCGTCACAGAAATGTGGCGCTCTTCTTTATTTTACATTGCCGTCAAGGAGTGGATCGCCGCCTGCGCGACAGGATGAAGCGGCTGCGACAAGTAGCGCGCGGGAATGGGCGAATGCCCGTAGAGGGTGAAAATCTGACCGGTCAATCCGCTGCCTGCTGCGTCAAGAGCCGGCTTGGCGCCCTGGGCGGGAGTGGAGATGACGGGACGCACCAGAATGTCGGCAAGCTTGTCGACAAGAGGATTTCCCATAGTGATTATAGCGGAGTCGACCACGCCCGGATCGGAACAATTGACCGAAACGCCCATGTCGGCAAGCCGCAGGGAAAGATCAAGAGCATAGTGAGTGAGCATCAGCTTGCTACGCCCGTAGGTAGTGAAGCGTCCGTGATGCTCGACAGCGCATTGCCGCCAGTCGTGACGCAGCCCCACTATGCGCCTCGTCATCGAAGTGGTGAAAATTATCCCCGAGCCGCTTGACATCAGCGGCAACAGCAATTCAGTGAGCATTCCGGTTGAAAGGAAATTGACCTGCGTCGCCAACTCGAAGCCGTCGTCAGTGACACGCACTCCTGCCGGCATCGTGCCCGCATTGTTAAAAAGAGCCGAAATCGAGAAGCCGCACGCGGAGCAAGCGGAGGCAAACTCCCTGACTGAAGAGAACGACTCAAGATTCAACGGCATGAATTCAGGACTCACGCCATAGCGGGAATGCATCTCTTCAATCAGCACCCGACATTTTTCGGCATTGCGGCAAGCTAAAATCACGTGACGCGCGCCGCGTTCAATCACTCCGCGGGTGATGGCGGCGCCGATTCCGCCGGTGGCGCCTGTAATGATGAATGTTCCGTCAATCATTTCCGTTTATTATCAAATGCAACGCGCTTCACCTTTAGCCGAGCCCATTCAGGCAGCGAAGCGACCGCAACTATCGACAATCTGTTTAACCCGCCGTTTATGTATTGAGCCTTGCGGCGGAACATCTTTTTTAACGCGCGCCTGACAAAGCGCTCGGGAGTCACCAGCACACCGATTTTCACGGCGAAGCGCTGCAACTTCTCGGAAAGTCCGAACAAGTTGGTGGCAATCCCCCCGGGACAAGCCACAGTCACCGACACGCCGCTGTCCTTCATCTCGACGCGGAAGGCGCGTGAAAACGCCCTGATATATGCCTTGGTGGAACTGTAGAGGGCAATGCCCGGCATGGGCATCCAGCATGACATGGACGACATGTTGAGGATATAGCCGTGGCGGCGCCCCGCCATCATGCGCCCTATCTCGACACTCAGCATCGTCACCGCCCTGACATGGAGCCCTATATAGATATCTATGCGGTTTTCACTCAAATCAGCCACCTGGCGGAAGTCAAATATGCCGGCATTGTTCACAAGCACTTCGGGCACTATTCCTTTTTCTGTCAGAAAGCCGGTGATCGCGGCGACCGATTCGGGAATTGACAAATCGGCGAAAAGAGTCAACGCCTCGACAAAATAGAGCGAGCGAAGATGCTCGGCGCACTCGTTCAATTCCTTTTCCTGATTGCTGACAAGCACAAGCGAGAAACGCTTCTTGGCGAGCTGACGGGCAAATTCAAGCCCTATTCCCGATGACGCGCCTGTCACTACAGCCCATCTCATAACTGTCGTGATTTTATTTCTTCTATCTCTTTTTTAAGTGAAGCGGGCAGATCTTTCATGCACTTGTGGCAAGCCATTTCGAGCGAATACATTCTGCCTATACAATAATTCACATGCTCGCATCCCGACGATTCCAAGCCATCGTGACGCATGCGGTTGACGAAATCGGGCATCGTCAGAAGCGCGCGAGCCATCTGCACGGCGTCAAACCCTTCGTCAAGCGCCCGCTCGATGCCTGCGCGCGTCGAGCATCCGCCCACATAGATGAGGGGCATTTTCAGCTCTTTCCTGAACTCGCGCGCGTCGTCGAGGAAATAACACTCCTTGTAGGGGACCGACGGAATCATCATGCGCCCGAACATCCTCACGCCATATTTGAGCCACCAGGTGTCCATATAGTGGGTCAGGGCGCCGATGGGCATCTCCCCTCTCATCACATACATGGGCGCCTTGCTGACAAATCCGCCCGAGAGCACAAGCGCATGCGCGCCGAGCAGCTCAAGTTCTTTTGCGATAAGGATGCCTTCGTCAATCTCAACGCCTCCCTTGAATCCGTCGCGCATATTGGTCTTGACGACCACCCCGATGTCATTGCCGGCGGCTTTCATCACCTCCTCCATGCACAGGCGCATGAAGCGCATCCTGTTGTCGAGCGAACCGCCCCAGCGGTCACGACGACGATTGGTATAGGGCGAAAGGAACTGGCTGATGAGGTAGCCGTGGCCCGCATGAATCTCCACGCAGTCCATCCCGGCGTCGCGCGCAAGACGCACGGCATCGCCAAATGAACGGCTCATGGCGATGATTTCATCGTCGTGCATGCGCCTGACGGGCGTGGGAGAATATATGTTGAAGCGTCCGGTCGCCGATATGGGGGTTTCGCCGGCTGTAGACTTGTGTGACATGTTGCCGCAATGCCCCAGCTGAATCGACGCTTTCGCTCCGGCGGCATGGATGGCGTCGGTGATGTCGCGCAAAGGCTCCACAATTTCGCGCCTCATCCACAGTTGGCGAGGGAAAGAGAGTCCGTTGCGTGTCACCGAGGCATAGGCGAGTGTGGTCATCCCCACTCCGCCCTGAGCCACCGACACATGATAGTCTTTCAATTGCTGAGACGGACTGTTGCCAGGACACATTCCTTCAAATGCCGCCGAGCGGATAGCGCGGTTGCGCAACGTCACGGGACCGATATTGACCGGAGTAAAGAGTTTGGAGTTTTCGTACATATCTTATTAATAATCTTATTAATATATGTAGGGTATTATCTTTTTCACGTTAAGCCGAGTGAATTCATCGCCAAATTCCCGCTTGTAGCGCTCATGGATTTTACCGGCACGCGGAGCGAGATTGGCAAAGGTCCACAAGGCAAAAACAGCTCCGGCACATGACCATGTGAGAATGGCGAAGCCGGTCCATTCGACAAATTCGCCGAAATAGTTTGCCGACGAGACATAGCGAAACATTCCCCGGCGGGGAATGTAATGGCGGGTGTCGCCCGGCGCGCGAAGATTGCGGATCACGCTGTCGCTGTGGATGTTGATACCCATTCCGAGGAAAAACACAGCCGCGCCAAGCACGAACTGAGGAGAGGCGAGCCACGACTCGGGATAGCGCCCGGAGGGTGACACATAGAATATCCATCCGCCTTGCATAAGGGCGTTGAGCAGATTGAACACCACCCCCATGAGGATGATGGCGACCGGCATGCTCCCCTTGCCGCGGATGAGCAGCGGAAACACAAACGACCGCTGGAAATAATGAAGTTCAAACAGGAGAAACATCACCAACGGCGCTGTTTCGAATCGTCGAGGAGAGAAATACCACAACGCAGCCATCGCCACAAACACGGGGGCTTCCATTAACACCCATCCGAGACGGTTGCCGACGGTGACTCCCCAACGACGGGTGTACATCATGCCGTAGCCCGCCTCGACAAAATGAAGCGCAATAAAGACTATCACGGCAAGCGCAGCCATGACTGCGAGCAGGATATTGAAATATTCAGGATTCCACCACATAGCTAAAAACGGCTTATAGCGCAAAACTACGAAATTTTGCTAAAAATCGTTTTAAGCTCCCGCGCAAAAAACGCAGCGGTCAACGCAAAAAGAGCATTCGGGCAAGTCAAGGCGCCTTTGCCGCCGTTTTAGCGGCGGAGCGGGTCACCAGAGTGAGAACTTGAGGTCGGTGTCGTAGGTGTCGAGCGATTCGATGCGTTTCAACCGTTTTACCACGGCAAGGGTAACGGGCAGGATGAGCATTTCATATGCCGTTTTAAGGAGCGTTTGAGCCACGATGAGATGGAATATAGTGTTCCAGGGGAGCATGCCTCCAAATGCTATCGGGAAGAAGATGACCGAGTCGACCCCTTCGCCCCAGAGGGTGCTGACAATGGCGCGCAGCGAAAAATGGCGCCCTTGAGAGGAAACTTTCATGCGGCTCATGACCCAGGCGTTGACCATCGACCCGCATATAAACGCCAGGAAAGAGGCGACAAGAATGCGGGGCACGCCGCCATAGATGGCGACCATGGCGTCTTGGGCTGTCCACGACGAGTCGCCGGGCAGCATGATGGCAAGCTGAAGCAGCAGGGTGACGAGCAGATTCATGAGAAAGCCGAGCCAAATGACCATGCGCGCCTTGCGGAATCCGTAGACCTCCACAATGCAGTCATTAATAATGTAGCTCACGGGGAACACCACCATGCCGGCGGTAACGGTGAGGAACCCAAGCGAAACGGTCTTTATCTCAACGAGATTGGCGACGATAAGACACACGCAGAAGAGCACTGCGAGAATGAGAAACGGCAGCGAAAAACGCTGATTGGAAATGTTGTTCATAATTCTTGTTTTTAACGAGGTAGCAAGCACTCGGTGATTTTTCGAGTGCAAAGTTAAGAAATTTAAAAGATTTATTATAACTTTGTGTCACTAATTTTCACCATTTACCTCAGGTAATGAACTACAGTTTTTTTGACTTTTTAGCTCTCCTCGGTTCCGTTTGCTTGTTCCTTTACGGTATGAAAGTGATGAGCGAGGGACTTCAAAAAGCCGCCGGCGACCGCTTGCGCAACATTCTATCGGTCATGACCCGCAACCGTTTCACCGGAACACTGACGGGTTTTGCAATCACAGCCCTCATTCAAAGTTCTTCAGCATCGACCGTGATGGTCGTGAGTTTCGTAAACGCCGGGCTCATGACGCTTGGACAGTCAATGGCTGTAATTTTCGGCGCCAATGTAGGAACCACGTTCACGGCATGGGTGATAGCCTTGTTTGGCTTCAAGGTCGACACGTCGGTCTTTGTGCTCCCCGTGATTGCCTGCGCGGTGCCGCTGCTTTTCTTCAAGAAGAGCCGCACCAAGTCAATAGGTGAATTTCTGATAGGCTTCGCATTCCTTTTCATGGGACTGAGCATGATCAGCGAGTATGTGCCTGATCTTCAGAGCAACCCCGAGATGTTTGCGTTCCTTGAGCGCTATGCGTCAATGGGCTATATGTCGGTGTTGCTGTTCCTGATTGTCGGCATCGTGGTCACGGCGATAATACAGTCGTCGGCTGCGACATTTGCCATCGTGTTGATTATGTGTACAAAGGGATGGATAACATTTGACCTGGGGTGCGCGGTGATACTCGGAAGCAATATCGGAACAACCATCACTCCGCTTCTCGCCTCTATGAGCGGAAACGTGGCGGCGAAGCGCACCGCGATGGGACACCTGCTTTTCAACTTCTTCGGAATGATGTGGACGCTGCTGGTGTTCTATCCTTTCGTAAGACTCAATGTGGACATCACCGAGTGGCTGGGTCAGGGAAATCCGGAATCGCTGTACACCTATGTGAACAACATCGAGCAGACTGACCCCGACATATATAACAAGCTTTTTGACGGGTCATTGCCGTCAAACCACCCTGTGCTTGCTCAGATCGGTCAGATGCAGTTCAGCGTTTCATTCGGAATGTCGATGTTCCACACGGTTTTCAATCTCATAAACCTCGCCATAATGATATGGTTCACGGGGCTGTATGTGAAGATCGTGGAGAAACTGATTCCGGCGAAGCACAAGGAGGACGAGGAATTCCAGCTCAAATTCATTTCGGGCGGTCTTATGAGCGCTTCGGAGCTCAACATAGCGCAGGCTGAAAAAGAGATGTATGTCTACGCGCAACGTGTGCAACGCATGATCGACATGGCTCAGGAACTGGTACACACTCCCGAAAAGAGCGAGGATTTCACCAAGCTCTATTCGCGGCTTGAAAAATATGAGGAGATTTCTGACCGCATGGAGATTGAAATCGCCAACTATCTGAACCGATGCGCGGAGGGCCGCCTGTCGAATCAGGGTAAGCTCCACATCGCTTCGATGTTGAGCATCGTAAGCGAAATCGAGAGCATAGCCGACTGCTGTTTCGGATGCGCGAAGATTCTGATACGCAAGACTGAGACGGGAGTGACCTTCGACGACATGATTTACAGGAATGTCGACACGATGTTTGACTACGTGAAAGCGGCGATGAACGATATGCTCATATTGCTGAACGACGTTGAAAAGGTGAGAGATGTCGACATCATACGCTCCTACAATAAGGAGCGCGAAATCAACAACCTGCGCAACCAGCTGCGCTCCAACAACGTGGAGAATATCAACAACCGCGTCTACGAGTATCAGTCGGGCATCTACTACATGGATATCATCAACGATCTCGAAAAAATGGGCGACTACATTATAAATGTGGTCGACGCCATCCGCGACCATTTCCGCAAGCATGCGGCATAGCGGCGCCGGGCGGCGGCAGCGCCTGACAAGACCCCGTTTTTTTACAACTTTGTGTCAACCCGGTGACGAATATAACATCTTGGTGACATTTCGGAAACACGCGCTACAATGCAGTTACTAAAATTGCATTCGCAGATTTTATGCCCTAATTTTGTTTCACAAACCAACTGAATGCGAAACAAAACTATCTACAGCTTCACTATGAGAGGTTCTGACAACAAGCTAAAACTCATGATTGTTGACAACGATCCACTAATCTGCGAATTGATGCAATTCAATTTGGAGGAGAATGGGTTTGCTGTGGAGACATTTCGCGACGTTAAATCGGCTTATGACGCCGACCTTTCCGACTACTCAATGTTCATTATCGACGCTATGATGGAAAACAAGCGCGGAATGGACTTAGCTAAATACCTGAAACAGAATAGCTCCACATGTCGGATACCGCTAATCTTCTGCTCGGCTCGCGATGACGAAAACGCCATCATCGACGGGCTCGACCTCGGTGCCGACGACTATGTGCTGAAACCATTTGCCATGAAAGCTATCATCGCGCGTATAGGCGCGATACTGCGCCGGCATGGATTAAAAGCAAGCTGATGCTTCCAGACTGCTACATCTCATGTCGCAACGAAGCCGGATGTGACGAGGCAGGACGAGGGTGCCTTGCCGGTCCGGTATATGCCGCCGCAGTGATTCTGCCCGACCATTTTTCCCACCCGCTGCTGAATGACTCAAAGAAACTGACCGAAGCGCGACGCGAACTGCTGCGCCACGTGATTGAGCAGGAAGCAGTAGCGTGGGCGGTAGGGACGGTCAGCGCGCAGGAAATCGACCGGATCAACATTTTGCGCGCGTCGATTCTCGCAATGCATCGCGCTCTCGACGCTCTCAGCGTGCGCCCCGGCGCCGTTATCGTCGACGGAAACCGATTCTCGCCCTACGCCGACATTCCATGGAAAACATTCGTAAAGGGCGACGGGAAGTATGGCAACATCGCCGCCGCGTCAATACTTGCGAAAACCCACCGCGACGAGCACATGAAAATGCTCCACGAGCAGTATCCCGTCTATGCCTGGAACGTGAACAAGGGCTATCCGACCAAAGCTCACCGCGAAGCGATCGCAAAGCATGGACCGTCGCCGTTGCACCGCATGACTTTCAGACTTCTTGACGATCAGCTCACTCTGTTTTAACCCTTTCGCCAAGCAATGCTCACCCTAATCGCTGAATCAAAGACCATGACAGCTTGCGCCGACTCGGTGTCGTCGTCGCTATACGCCGCCCATACGCCTGAATTTGAGGCTGAAGCCGATGCCATCATGCAGTCAATCGGCTCGCTGACCGCGCAGGAGCTTGCCGCTGCGGTGAAAATAAGCCTCCCGATGGCTCAGCGCTTCAAGCTGATGATTCATGACTTTCCCAACAAATCGGCTGGGGCAAAGGCGATCGAGGCGTTCACGGGGGTAGTGTTTCGCGCGCTCGACCGCCGCTCGCTATCTGCCGGCGACATGAACCGCCTCTACGGCTCGGTGAGAATAGTTTCGTCGCTCTACGGGCTGCTGCGTCCCGATGACATCATCAAGCCCTACCGCCTTGATTTCACCACTCAGCTGGCTCCCGAAGGGAAGCGGATGGGGGCATACTGGCGGGAGAATGTCACCGACGCAATACTGCAATACTCACGTGTCAACTCATGCAGCAACCTGCTCAACCTGATGCCTGGCGACGCCGAACGATGCATTGACCTCAAGCGCGTGGAAGCGAAAGCAAAAATGTGGAAAGCCGAGTTTCTTGAAGTGAAACCGGGCGGAATTACCGCCACTCCGACGGCAAACCGGCTGAAAACCCTACGCGGAACGCTGCTGCGCCAGATAATCACGGAAAATATAACCGAGCCGCAGCAACTCATAGGCATTGAAAGCGACCACTATATCGCCGAGATGAAGCCGGGCTGCGACAACACGATCATATTCACGACAGTCGCCGGCTGAGACCCGCGCGGCTCGACAGCAGCAAACCATCTCTCCCCCATTTTGTGTTATTATTATAACCGACATCAAGCAATCGCTATGAAAAATAATATTGACAAATTCAAAGCCAATATGGGCAAGCTGCAAGCCTATTACTCGCCCGACGCCCTTGCCGACAAAATAAAACACGCGGCGAAGAAGGCAGGCGCAAAGGCTGTCTATTATGCCCTGATACTCTACTATGCCTCTCTCGACAAGGAGATTCCGGCAAAGGACCGCCTGATGATTCTTGCCGCACTGGGATATTTCATTCTGCCCGCCGACTTGATTCCCGACATGGTTCCGGGCGGATTCGCCGACGATACCGCAGCGCTGATGTATGTGCTCAGAAAAGTGTGGCACAATATCACTCCCGCTGTCAGGGAAAAAGCGCGGGCGAGAACCAACCGCCTGTTTGGTAACATCCCGGAAGGCGACATTGAAGACCCCGTGGCTCAATGACATCTGCGTTCGCCCCAAATGCACACCTCCCCTATGCGGGGTTCTTCGCATGCCACGCGGGATTAATGCACCCGTATGCATCCCCAAAAATGAGGGAAAAGCCACAAAATGAATAAAAAAACAGCCTTCATCGAAAAATAACCCTCAAAAAATTTGGCGGTTAAAAATAAAAGCCCTACCTTTGCAACACCAAAACAAACGGTGCCATAGCTCAGTTGGTAGAGCAAAGGACTGAAAATCCTTGTGTCCCCGGTTCGATTCCTGGTGGCACCACTTAAGTAAAAGTTAAATCGCTAATTCACACCGAATTGGCGATTTTTCTTTTAGTCACTATCGCCCATAGTCACTATAATAGTCACTATCTAAGCCCCTCTAAATCACGTTAAATCGGCTTGATTAAATGCTCTTAAAAAGATCCATTTAATCTTCACGCCAATTAAGCGCTCCGTTAAATCCTCCATACAAAATAGTGACTATCCGCGTGGTGCGCAGCAATAGTCACTATCGTTTTTATAGCCTTCTTCATCTATGGGCATACTATAGCAGATAATGCCTCGTTAAAGATACGTATCATTAGTTTGTATCTAAGATAGAATATGAGTATCTTTGAACAAATGCATAGATACCTTTGCTTAAAAAATTGTTCAATAATTTCTTACCATATAGAAAATGGGAAACATAAAACTGACAAAAGAACAACGACTCACTATATATAAAACAATAATCTCCATTGGTAATATATGGGGATTAGGAGAGCCTACAGGTCTCAATCCAGTCCAGTTCTTAGATAGAATATGGAATTTAAGACTCATGTCATCTTCAGACCCTCGTTATAAGACTGCGGCAGAGGATGCGAAAAAGCACCTTATTGATAATGATGATTGGGACGATGACTATGTTTTCCTTGATCGTTTCAAACTGCTTGATTGTAACGAAGAAGAATTTTTGAAATTTCTTAATGTTGTAATTAGTCCTGATGTTAGGATAAGTGAAGATGAAATAGAGAAATATGTTAAGGTTATAGAAGACCTGCTTCCTAAGGGATATAAAGTAATATCAAGTACCGACAAAGAAGGAAGATTAATATATCATGTAATCGCAGCCATAAATAATGCAGATGATGGAGATCAATATCCAATAGGCTTAGTAAATAATGTCATTACATTTTTCACTGATAAGACTCCTTCCAATTATCCTGCGTTTCAACTAACTTCGGATAATTGGGATGATTATGGATTCAAAACATCGTTTAAGTTGAATTATTGGCCAAAGAAAGGAGTTTGTCACGTAATAGACTATCTCAAAATTCTTCAAGAAAAAACAGAATCTGGTCGCACGAAACTGCCTGATTCCTTTACCTCACTACCTACGTCATTTTGTAGTCTGGGACAGAATGAAAATTACTACGAAGAACTATTAAAATATCTTCCAGATAGATATGAGTCTGTTCTGTATGCATTAAAAGATGCTGCATGGTTTTCCGATATACGATACAAATTTGAGAATAATATTGGATTTACGAAATCTCTACTTCGAAATGATGATACAACATTTATATTATCAAGCATTAAAAGAAAAATAAAGAGAGCAGGTGAAGATTCTTGGGATTTTTCTATAAAATCTGAATTGCCTTATGCAAAAGAATTATTAGACATACCTTTTAAATTTGGTGATCTTGAGTCTGAAAATAACCATAATAGAATTAAGGCATTGATTGGGCCCAATGGCGCCGGGAAAACATCAATACTTAAATCTCTCGTTAAGGGCCTTATAAGAAACGAGAATGTCTTTCAGCCTTCGCAACCAGTATTTTCAAAAGTTATTGCTATCTCTTTCAGTATCTTTGATACTTTTATAGAACTAAGAGGCAAATCAGTTTTAACCTATACTTATTGCGGATTACACGATAAGAGTAATACTGTTATGTCAGAAGAAGACAGAGAAGCACGCTTAAAAGAAGCATTAGAGTGGATCAACGGAGGGATAGAGGGTAAGGGAAGGGGGAATCATAGACTAATAAAAAAGTTTATGAAGGGGTTAGAAATAGTATTTCCTATTGATTGGGTAGATTCTATTTGGTCAGACGATGGTATTGCAATTAATGCTATTTTGGCGAAATCAAAGGTAATGAGTACTGGAGAATCTATGATTCTTAATCTTATCGCATCATTATACGCCAACATACGCCAACACTCTTTAATAGTATTTGATGAAATGGAAGTCCATCTACATCCTAAAGCCATTCGTCAAATGATGTCATTACTTTTCAAAATCACGAAGGAGTACAACTCTGCCTGTATTATTGCAACGCACTCTTCTATTGTGATACAAGAACTTCTTGCTGATAATGTGATAATAATCGAAAAGAGCGAGTATAACATTCCCATTGCAAGAATTCTTAATCATGAGTCACTCGCTGAAAATCTATCTATAATTTCAGGTGAAATATTTGGAGAATCCTCTATTCCTCCTCATTATGAGATATTCATAAAAAACATGGCTGAAGATTCCGATAGTCTTGAATCATTACTTTGTAAACTTTCATCAAGAAATCTTCCTCCTAGTCTGCCATTATACATGTTAGCTCGTAATGAATTTGAAAAAACTCGTATAAAATGATAAGTTATCCATTATATGATTCTCCAGAAGGAAGGACTCCTTTTGACGAATACAAGAATGAAGCAAATGGAGTGCCTGAACTGAAACCAATTGAAGCAGAAGTATTATCTTGTTATAAGAAATATGAGGACGCGGTTAATAATGGTATTGTTCACACACTTACGCCTCATGGTTTCGTTCAACCTGAAAAAGGGAATTTGCAGAATCTTTATTCAAGTGATTGCGACGTCGCAAAGAAAGTTCGTTCCTCTCATAATGAATTTACAAGAACAGAACGGAGAATTTATCATAATAAGTGTCCTTATTGTGTATTATCTGAGCCCAATACACTTGAACATATACTCCCAAAAGGGAAATATCCAGAGTATGCAGTCCACGTATATAACCTAATTCCGTGTTGCTCTAAGTGTAACTCGCATAAAGGTGAAGCGATATTAAATAAAAATAATGGTCTCCCTCATACTTTAAACTTATATTACCACGATCCAGATAAATTTGAATTTTTACAGGTTGAATGTTCTATAGACTCTAATAATCAACCTTTATTTTCTTATAAGCTGAATTTTCCTTCTAATGCAGATCCAATCTTAACTACAATTATTACCAATCACTTTAATCGACTTCATCTTATCGAGAGATATAATGAAGAAGTAATAAAAACATATACTGCAATCGAACCGATAATTAAGTCGCTTTGTAGCGGCAAGAATATCAGTGAGGCTTTGGATGCCATATCAAACTATTTCGCCACTGTCACATCCTATTATGGTATTAATCATCATGAGATAGCATTGTTACGATGTTTGATCTCATCCTCTCAATACCATACTTACCTTAACAGACTTTTGTAACCATGATTGATATATACTATAATTACTGAACATTAGATTCCGGATAAGATATAATAGAGAATTACATAGAGAGGCGTGTGCCAGATTGGTAGTTGTCGAGGTAATCGTATCGAGAGTGGTTGCCGACTTCCCATTCGCGGTTTTCTCCGCGGTCGGTGCTGACGTTGAAGCATGAGAGGACTTTCGCAAAATTGAGTGCAAAGACGTTGGCGGTCTGTTGGGTGAAATCCTGTGAATCCGATAGAACACGTACTCCTGTCTGGTCTTTGGTCGTCTGACGTATTCGCTGTATGATTGCTCTTGCATCTTCTCTTGTCAGGTAATGTACGGCGAGATTCAGTAGATATTCTGGTCTGCTGTCCGGTGAAAGTCTGCGATAATCACTTTCATCCTGGCTATCCATTGGTATCATTGGAATTGGCATGCCGTCATTCGTCGTAATCCTTAGTGCGTATCTTCCATCCCTATTCTTGACGGCAGTGACAGATTGTATTCTGCTCTTGAAGTTATGGATTGGATATCGAGTGAGGTATGCCGTAAGGATCTCTTCCGTGAACATTGTAGCGGCTATCGTCAGCGCAACGTTTTCCTTATCATCCGGTTTCACGCCATTGTACCACGCTGCCTGGCGCAAAGTAATCGGCTTCTGATATGTGCTGCTGTCCTTCATCCTGATACGCACATAGTCTTTACGCCCATCGTTGCCGATCTCAACATTGAACATCTC
>JAAVEM010000021.1 GCA_014801235.1 Bacteroides sp.
CCCTTACAGGGAGCGGGTGGGTTCCGCGCTGTCTCCCAGGGACGGCGCCCTCTACGAGGACTCCGCCCCTGGGCTAACATGAATGCCGCCTACGGCGACAATAGCCCCAGCAATGTTCGCAAGACAAAACGCCCCCATACGGTGACACCATCCCGACGGGATACACAATTTCGAATAGGAGCATAGAAATCAAGCCTGAAAGGCTTGCCTTATGGATAGCCGGGTACGGCGAATGAAATGAGCCGTGCCCGGGACATGGGCATCATGTGCAATAGCACTCTGGAAGAGTGCCCCCTAAAAATACCCTTGCGATTTGCCAGTCATTTTTTGAACTACACCGCCGCCATAACATCAAACGCCTTGATTTAGGGGGCGCTCTTTGCAGAGCGCGGTTTATTATTCAACCTGTACCGGGCAGAGTTCGCTTTCGCTCACTCTACCCGGCTATCCATATGGGGAAGCCTTTTCAGGCTTCGGGATGATGTCATGGTTCTTATTCAACATCTCCGATGCTGGTGGCGTGCCTTATGGATTCCCCGCCGATATCAGGGATGGCGGGTGATTATTGGGGATTGGATTTTTTGGATTGGAGCATTTTTTCTAATTTTGCAGCCGATTTTTGAGAATTGACGTATGAATAAAGGATTGTTAGCTCTTGCATTGGGCACTTTCGCCCTTGGCATATCGGAGTTTTTAATGATGGGAATACTCGGCGATCTCGCCGCCAATATGGGTGTAAGCATCAGTGAAGCAGGACATTTTATTTCGGCATACGCGCTCGGAGTGTGTTGCGGAGCGCCGGCATTATTGTTTTCCCGGAAAATCGCGCTGAAGAAGATTATGCTTATTCTTGCAGCCGTCATCGCCATCGGCAATCTGCTGGCTTCGATGGCTCCGAATTTCTGGACACTTTTTGCAGGGCGTTTCATATCGGGACTCCCCCACGGAGCTTACTTCGGAGTCGGAGCGATAGTGGCTCGGAAGCTCGCGGCTCCGGGCAAAGAAGTGAGCGCGGTTTCCTACATGATTGCGGGAATGACGGTGGCGACGCTTTTAGGTGTTCCGATGGGAACATTTATCAGCAATATGTTCACCTGGAGGATAGCTTTCATTATTGTAGGCGCGACGGGCATACTCACATTTTTAGCTATCCACTCATGGGTGCCGACTGTTCCGGATCTGCCCGACATGGGCTTCAAGGGACAGTTCAGGTTTCTTAAAACTCTGCCGCCGTGGCTAATATTCGGAGGCGTTCTTTTCGGTCAGATAGGAATTTACTGCTGGTACAGCTACATCGATCCACAGCTCACACAGGTGTCGGGCTTTTCGACGGGAGCGCTGACATGGCTGATGGTTCTTGCCGGATTCGGTATGTTTGCCGGAAATCTCATAGCCGGCAAATTGAGCGACCGCTACAAGCCGTCGTGGGTAGCCGCATGGGTTCAGGCATCGGCAATTCCGGTGTTGATTCTTTTCTTTTTCCTGTGTCAGTATCAGATTGCCGCCGTTGCGCTGATGATGCTTGGAACCGCCGCTCTTTTCGGGTCGGGAAGTCCGCTGCAATCATCGATAGTGGGATATTCGCGCGGAGGAGAAATGCTCGGGGCTGCTTGCATCCAGATTGCATATAACGCCGGAAACGCAATAGCGGCATGGATAGGCGGCAAAGTTATCGCAGCAGGATATGGCTACACGGCTCCGGCGATAGTGGGTATCCCGATTATTATCGCAGGCTGCACGCTGCTGTTCATTCTTTATGCGAAATATGAGCGTGTCAAAGGCTAAGGACGCTCGACGATGTTTGTAGAATCGAGCGGATATTACAAAACCCCATGTAGACGGTCTACATGGGGTTTTGCTTATTGTAGCTATGTCAAAATTTATATCCCACTGAGAGTGAAAACGTTTGATTGCGATTGGAGAGCAATCCTCCGTTGTCGAAATTGTTGAACTGAATTGAATAGCCTGCCGAGACGAGGTAGCGCTTCATGAACTCAGCTCCAATGCAGATATCCGCGCCAATTTCAAAGCGTTTCATCCAGTCGTCAAACACATTGTCGACTTTTTCGCTTATTGTTGCGGCAGATTCCTTGCCACTTCCCCACAATCCGATTCCGATATATGGACCTACCGCTCCGGTAAGAGCCACATTATCGGTCAACGTGAATCGATAGCCCACATGGATGGGAATATTCAGATAATAAGGAGTCGCCTTTACCGATATTCCTCGTTGACCTTCAATGATTGAGGAATGGTTTATCTCCCACGGTTTTGACTGTAATTTGAGTCCTGCATCGACAAACCATGAACGAGAAAGAAGATATTCAGCCGTAATGCCTATATTGAAACCGCTTTTAGCCTTATCAGTATCAGTTGGCTTCGATAAAGTCCATCCGGCTTCGACATTAAATGACATGGGGGACGCGCTTTGAGCTTTCACTTGAATGTTTGAAATGAGCAAGCCTAAAGCAATGGCAATAATTCTAAATATTTTCATAGCTCTATGAAATAAATTAATTGGTAAAACATTTCATAATCGTTTAATAAATTTTGACTGTGCAAAATTACCTTTAACCGATAATATTGACTCAAAATTTCACTTAAGGAATATTGGTCACATCGACTTACAAATCACTGTTTCTCAACCAATTGCAAGCACATATTATATGCTATTTTTGGTCATGAATTAACTCCTTAATAATCAAAGCATTACGTCTTAACGTATAATAAACTGATTCTCAATAAGTTTCAAATTAACGCCAAAAATAATTCTCTATCAGGAGACTCAGACGATTCTATCCTGGCTTTCAATCTGCGTCTTTTAGTATAGTAGTTAGAATAAGAGAGATTGGATATTAAAGCAACAGCCCGAGGAGACAATCCAGAGAAAATAAGTAATAAAAAAATCATATCAGATTCTTTTAGTTCCGGCATTTGACTTCTCAATTTAATCATGACATCAAAATTGCATTTATTAGTAATTTTTTCAAGTTCCAATAAAGCCTTTTTTTCAGCCATCTTATCAATCTCAGTCTTAATTGAAGAATATATCGATAGTTTTGTCTTAATACTTGTATTGCTTTTTTCAACATACTCACTACACAACATATTAAGCGTATCGAAATGTTGAGAAAACAAATCCTTGACAATCCCATTTAATTCTTGAGCCTTTTGTTCCTGATTATTTAGCTGCTGCTCCTTAATATATAGTTCAGTTTTTACGCCATTTAATTCATTTGACAAATTTTTATTAGATAACAAACTTTCATTTAGATTCTCAGATAAAATATTAACCTCATTTATCCATGATGCTATCTTGTAATTCTTTAATCTAATCTTTTCAACCAGATACAATGATAATATCAATATGATAAATAAAGCAATCCCGACTATCCAACCAGTTCGAATATTTGCCTTTTTTACTCTATTACGTTCTCTCTCTGCTTTCAACTTATGATAATTGCTCTTAGCTTCAACAATAGATTGCTTTAATTCCTTTTCAACCATATTATCTTGATACCTTGCAATCCAAGTGAACTCATCAAGAGCTTTCTCCAATGATTTTTCAGCTTTATAAATAAGGAATTCATTCATTCTCAGTGATAATTCCTTAGCATTTTCATATTCAGCAGCTTTATTAAGATATAATCTTGCGCTATCAAGATTATCCAGAAAGATGTATGCACGACTCAACAAGATATAATCTTCCGCTGATATGGAAGTATTATTAGCCTCGTAAATATCAAAGAATCTATGTTTCAATTCTCCATACTCCCCCATTGAAAGTAATGGGTACAATGAACTTGAAATTATACTATTTCTTAAAACAGAATCCTGAATAGTACTTTCATTTAATCTTTGCAAACTATCTAATAAATTCAACGATTCAATATAATACTCATTCTCATGCTGATTCATCAAAGCCTTTGCTAAATCAAGTAAATGCCAACATAATAACTCCACATTCCCATGTTTTTCATAATATCCAGTAGTTTTTTTCCTATTCTCCAATTCTAATGGCGCATTATATGTATCACTATAAATATCGGCGATTAGTTCGTAGACACGCCCGAGCCAAAGAGGATTATTGAGAATTTTTGCATCCTGTTCCGCATCAAGCGCCGAAATTATGCTATGGGAATAGTTGCCGGCTTGCTCAAGAATGCGAGATTTCAGAAAGTGGGATTTAACACGCTTTTCAATATCATCGCTATGACGATAATAGCGGACGGCAATATTTATGAGTGAATCGTCGGTCTCATCAATGTAATTTTTGTAACGAGCCTGTGTGAGCAACAATGCGTATCTCGCATTGCGCGCGCCCGACAAGCCTTTCGGTTCTATGATTTCCATTATCTTCAGGGCGGAATCGGGAGCCTCCTCCATCAAGAGTTCAGCACGATCCATCGCACTGTCGACTTCATTTCTACATGAAACGAGGACAGAACACGCAGTTATAATCGCAATAAAAAACAATACCATTCTCATAGCGCTCAAAGTTAGTAAAATTTCATTAAGTTCTCCTCTCGGTCATGATATATTATGGCTCGAAAAACTATTAGAATGGATTAGAGGCTGTGTCAAAAATGGTGTGTGATTCCATTTTGACACAGCCTCCAAATCGTGTGATTGTGTGGGCGGGCGGGAATTAGTTTCCTGCTTTGGGATTCCAGCCGTCTTCGCCGCCAAGCACTTTAGAAATTTCGTAGTCTTTGGTATTTTTTAGCTGCTTGCCGAATGACGCTCTCTTTGCCTTATTGGCTCCGGCACCGCGGGAACCGTATTCGGCATAGGTCACGGTTTTTTCATTTTCAGCTTTTCCCCAGTTGTGCCAGCCTTCGGGAGTGATGTGTCGGTCCATGAGGCAATTGATGAACACAGCCTGGGCGTAGGGGCGCCACGGACGTGACAGGTAGACTTTGTTCACACCGGGATCGGCAGTGATTGAACAGTCGTAGAAGACGTAGCCGTAAGGGGCGCCTTGGGGTGTGGATGGCGCAGTGAGGTAGCCGTCGCGCTTGCTGTGAATGCGGCATCCGTCGAATACGGCGGTAGAGGATCCGAAAATGAAGTCGACGGTGCCCTCGATGTAGCAGTTTTCGTAATATTGGCGCGACTGCTTGCCATAGGTGTAGAGAGTGTCCTGATTGCCAAGGAAGCGGCAATTTTTGAAATGGGCGCGGTCGCCGCTCACGAAGCATGCCACAGCCTGACCGACGGGACCGGCGGAGTTGTCGAAGGTGATGTTTTCGGCATAGAAATCGGGACCGTAAATGTAGCACGATGATGAGCCTGAGGTGCCTTTCTCCTCGCCAAACGAGTTGAGAGTGCGGGCATGGTCATCGTAGGTGAGAACGGTTCCTTCCTGACCGATGAGGGCGATGTTGCGCTTGGTTTCGGGAATAACTATTTTTTCTTTGTATTCGCCGGGACGCACGAGGATGGTGGTGCGGTTCTTGCGGAAGTCAGGCACGGCGTCGATAGCTTCCTGAACGGTGAAGAAATCGCCGCTGCCGTCCTTGGCGACAACGTAGTCATAGTGACGCACATAGGGCGCAAGCTCGGGAACCGCCTTGGCGATCTCATCGATGGTAAGACCGGCGATGACGCGTCCGCCATGCACGTTAAGATGGGTGTTGTCCTCACGACCTTTGGGAATGGCAGGAACAGTGTTGGGAGCCACCCACATGAAAAGCGCCTTGGAATCTTCAGGTCCCATTCCCTCCACGAGGTCGTGGGTGATTTTGTTCATGTCCACGAAGGGCACGTTGAGCTCGCGAGCCACATTGCGCGGCGATTCGAGATAGGCTCCGTGGGTGTCAATGAGTTTCATTCCTTCCACAGCGGCGGGCTCGGCGGCTGCCGAGGGGTCGCGCTTGGCATCGGGGTTGACATAGAAGGCATCATCCTGCTTTACTGCGGCTTGAACAGCATTGGCATCATTGGCGGCGCCGAAATTGCGGCGTATGATGGAATTGAATAGCACCGGCTTGCCGCCCTTGGCGCGGGTTTCGTTGACAAACTTGCGCAGGTTGTCGTCGAAAGTTGAACCCGGGTCAGTGTGGCGGTCAGCCTTGGGTTTTTCGTCGTTGTGACCGAACTGGATGAACACGTAGTCGCCCGGGCGAATGAGCGAAAGCACTTTGTCCCACCGACCTTCGTCGATGAAACTCTTGCTGCTGCGTCCGTTCACAGCATGATTGTCAACTACAATTTCTTCCGAAAGGAATCCGGGAAGCATCTGTCCCCACCCTCTTTCAGGATTGCCACCGTCAAGCGACTTGTTTGCCATGGTGGAGTCTCCGATCATGAAGATGGTGGTCTTGTGCTGGTCAGCCTTAAATGCCGTCATCACAAGAAACAGACCGATTAACAGGGTTAAATATCGTCTCATGGTTTATAAATTATTAATGATTCAAAATTACTTAATTTTTATGAAAAGAGCAAAACTCAGGGCGCCACCGCCACCTCCTTGAACAGGTAGCGACGCTCGGTTCCGCAATCGTCAAGCAAGCAGAGGGTGCCGTCGGGCAACACGTCGGCAATGGAGGCGGAGAACCCGGAGCCTGAAGCGACATCGATGTAATTGTTGCGACGCTTCCGCCACAAGCAGCTTTTATAGGCTGAATGAATCTCGTCAAACGGCATGGCAACGCGGCGATAGATGCAGTCAACCATCATAGTCATGACTTCATCGACCGGGATTTCCCGACCGACAAGATTGTAGATGGAAACGGGATTGGGAGCATCGCTGACAAACTCGCGCTGGTTCACGTTGATGCCCACGCCGATGATGGAGCGCCCGATTTCACCGCCCGATATGCTGTTTTCAATCAGGATGCCACATATTTTTTTGTCGCCTACATATATATCGTTGGGCCACTTGACTGTGACCTGATGATTTGCGCCGAGGTAATGCTTCACGGTGTCGACAATGCCGAGCGAAACCGCCTCGGAAAGGACAAACTGCCGGGAAGCCTTGACAGCCCGCCGGTTGAACATGAGAATGGAGCAAGTGAGATTCAAACCCGGAGCCGCTTCCCACGAGTTGCCGCGCTGTCCCCTGCCGGCGGTCTGCTCGCGCGTCACCACGACGGTGTCGGTCGACAGCGTAGGCGCTATTTCCGACAGGTAGGTGTTGGTAGACCGGCACGAGTCCAATGTCAAAACATCGATCATCGTAAAGAAGAATTTGCAGTGTGACACAAATAGAGCGCCATCGCCAGAATTGCCACACCGATCAGAGCATAAAGCACCCGAGCCGCGGAGCGCGACATCTTTCCGGTGAGGAGCTTGACATTGGCGCTATTGAAGAACCATTCCCAACCGAAAAGAGCCGCCGAAAGCGAAAACAACCCTCCGGCGGCGAATATCGCCGCAAGCAAATATGTCGCAGTTAGCAGCGACATGGTTTTAAGGCATGATTACGGTAAGCTCGCGCGAATCGTCGTCAAGAACCTTTAGATTGACCTTGACGGTGTCGTCGGGCAAGATGTCTTCGATGCGTTCAGCCCATTCGAGCAGGCACAGCGCGCCTGAATCGAAGTAGTCTTCAACGCCTATATCAAACGCCTCCTCGAGATTTTCAAGGCGATAGAGGTCGAAGTGATATATGAGTTCAGCCGTGGTGTCGCTGCGATATTCATTGATAATCGAGAATGAGGGGCTGCCGGTGGCATCGCTCTCCACTCCGAGAGCCTTGGAAAGCGCGTTGATAAAAGTGGTCTTGCCGGCTCCCATTTCGCCATAGAAAGCATAGACGGTTTCGTCGCCCATATTCTCGACAAACTCTTGAGCGGCTTTGTCGATTTCGTCCAAAGACTTGATGATGATTTTCTTTTCAGTCATTTTAATCAGATTTATTTTGCTGTCATCGTAATCAACGGAATCAACATTTCTTCAAGGGAGATGCCCCCGTGCTGGAATGTTCCGTCGTAATACTGTACATAATAATTGTAGTTATTGGGATAGGCAAAGAAATCGTGGCCCGACGCGAAGATGTAGGTGGTGGAGACATTTGGCGCGGGGAGCCCGAACGCAGCGGGGCGCTTCATCTCATAGACATTCTTCGCATTATAATTGAGATTCTTGCCAAGTTTATAGCGCAGATTGGTATTGGTGTTTCTGTCGCCGATCACTTTCAAAGGGCTGTCGACCCGGATAGTGCCGTGGTCGGTGGTGAGGACAAGTTTGAATCCCGAGGCGGCAATCTTGCGGAAAAGCTCAAACGCCGGCGAGTGGCGGAACCACGACTCGGTCAAGGAGCGATAGGCGGCGTCGTTAGATGCAAGTTCGCGAATCATCTTGGACTCGGTGCGGGCGTGGGACAACATGTCGACAAAATTTATGACGACGACGTTGAGATCGTTGTCAAGAAGATTTTTGAAATTACGCACAATCTTGTCGGCATGAACCGAATCGTTGATTTTATTGTAGGAGAACCGCGCTTTGCGCCTGAAACGCTCAAACTGGGTTTCAATCAAGGGCGACTCGTTGAGATTTTTCCCCTCCTCCTCATCTTCGTCGACCCATAAATCGGGAAACATTTTTTCAATGTCCATCGGCATCAGCCCGGAGAAAATGGCATTTCGGGCATATTGTGTTGCCGTGGGTAGAATAGACGTGTAGAGCTCCTCCTCAAAAGTGAAAAATTCGGAGAGCATGGGGCGTATCATCCTCCACTGGTCAAGGCGGAAATTATCAATGACCACGAAGAAGAGCTTTTCCCCGCCATCGAGCAGCGGAAAGATTTTTTTCTTAAATATATCGGGGCTCATCAAGGGGCGGTCGCTGCCTTCCATCCATGACTCGTAGTTCTTGCGGACAAACTTGAAGAAGGCTCCATTAGCCTCGTCTTTCTGCATCTTGAGCATCTCAGCCATGTTTGAGTCAGCCGACGAGAGTTCAAATTCCCAATAGACTAATTTGGAATAGAGGGCATACCAGTCGTCGATTGTGTGGCAATCGTTTATGAGCATCGAGATGTTGACAAATTCCTGGCGGTAGTCACTGGTGGCGCGCTCATTGACGAGCTGCTCGGAGTGAAGATTTTTCTTTATCGAGAGAAGAATCTGGCTCGGATTCACGGGTTTAATGAGATAGTCGGCAATTTTGCTTCCTATCGCCTGATTCATGATGTTTTCCTCCTCGCTCTTGGTGATCATTATGACCGGAGTCAGCGGGGATATCTGCTTTATGCGCGAAAGGGTTTCAAGTCCCGTGAGACCGGGCATATTCTCGTCAAGAATGATAAGGTCAAAAGCCTCCTTCTCGACCATTTCAATAGCATCCCTGCCGCTATTGGCGGTAGTGACGTCATATCCTTTACTTTTAAGGAAGAGTATGTGGGGCTTCAAGAGATCGATTTCGTCATCAGCCCAAAGTAATCGATGTTCACTCATCTCGCTTAGTTATCTAACAAGTCGTCGTCATCATCGCCCTCCGATCCCGAAGGATAGTCAGGCAAGGCTCTCTTCTTCGGAGCTACCGGAAGCGGCTTCTTTTCAGGAGCCGCCGGCTTAGCCGGTTTTTCAGCTTTTTCCGGCTGAGGCTCAGTCTTTGCCGGAACAACAGGCTGAGGCTCGGTTTTAGCCGGAGCCGCCACCAGAACTACAGGCACGGTATCCACCGGCGTTTTTTCAATCACCTCCTTGACCGAATCTTCGGCTATCGCCGGCTTCTCGACCGGAGCTATTGCCGGTTCAATCGGCTTGATTGAATCCACACCGCTTTCAATGACCGGCTCAGGCACAGGGGCTTCCTCTTGCGGCTCAACAATCTCATCCTCAGGAATCTCCTCGGGACGGTCACGCACAATCGAAGCGCTGTAATCCTGCTCAATCAATCCCGGTCCACCTTTAACGGGAGCCTCTGCCGCCTGCTCGTCGACATACCTGAAATATTCCTCAAATGTGCGTCCCTGCTGCAACAGCGTGTCGAAATTCTTGACACTGATCATCACGGGGCGAACATTATCGGGCAGTTCCAGTCCTGACGCCATCACAGAACGATAATGCACTAATTCGTCAAAGTTAGCAAATCCTTTCACAAGAAGCAAACCNAGNCGNCCGAAATTCATGGGTTCAAGNTCATAATCTTTCACNACGAANGAATTGAAATTGTGGCGCGCNACNTCAAAAAGCAGCTGATTGCCCGAAACCTCGTCGGTGGGATAGACAAGCACAAGCAATTGNGGCTCGTCGGGATTGAGATCAAACTCAATCGAATCGGCTCCGGCGGCAATAGAATCATTGCCAAGCCTGAGNTCCCACAGCATTCCGCGCGTGTTGGAGACACCGCTGTGAAGTTTCCTGCCCTGCGATAGCCCTCGCATATAGTCGGAAGCAAGNGGCGAAACATCACTCTCGGGATAACGCTCGAGGAGCATTGACAATGCTTCCTTGAACTTGTCCTGATTGTTTTCGGTCACATAGCTCAATGCATCGATAAACAGGAACTTAGGCATCAACTTGCTCAGGGGATATTTCTTCTGCATCATAGCCAANGCATCATGCACCTGGCTGTTACGGTTATTCAGATATGCGTCATACGCCCGCTCATAAATGTCGTTCTGTTCCGAATCCATGCGGCGAAGATTGTCGATGTAATTCGGGTCGCGGAGCGCCATTCCATATTTAGACTCGGGGAACTCGGAGAGAATAAGCGCGCGATAGCGTTCAGCCATNTTCTTGTCGCCTATGCGCATATACATGAGATACATATTATAGTATATGTCAAGGCGATAAACATTGTCNGGGTATCGNTTNAGCAATTGCTGCCATTCATCGGCAGCCTCATTATAGGCGTCGAGTTTATCCTTNAGAATGATGCCGATATTGTACATGCCCTCCTGAATCACGTCNTTNGCAGTCATTTTCTCNTGCGGAGTAGACGGAATCTGCCGCAGATAATATTCGGGGAAATGGGGGTCGTTGGGATCGTTTTTCGCCGCTCCGCCATCACCATTTTCAGATGTGTCGGACCGGTCAGACCCTTCTGATTCTTCGGCGGCATCTTCCGAGTCGTTGTTTTCAAATTCGTCAAAACTGAACGACGACTTGTTGCGCCGGCGCCAGTCGTCCTCAAGCTTTCGCGCGCCCCAACGCTTCTGNAAGTCGGTTCTTCCGGCAGCAAGCGTCGCGCTATTGTAGAAGTACCAGGAATCGTCGGTGTTCATCACATAGGTCGCCGGCGCCGATGCGGCATTTCCGGTATTGGAAATCATGCTGCCGTTAGCCTGCTGCNGNGCAAGGTATTCCTCACGTTGTTGCCGTTCAGCTTCCTCCCTCTCCTTTTTCTTTAATTCGTCGATTATTTTATTGACCACAGCAAGCTGCTGCTCATGGGTCATGTCGGAAAGACGCAGGAGCGAGTCGTTGAGATTCACATTCTGGGAATAAATTGCAAGCTCGTCGAGCACGTCGCTTCGCTGACGCAGCAATTCATATTGCGGATAGTCCTCAGGAAGCATCGGGAGCGCCTCGGCATAACATGGCTGAGCCAAGTCATACTGGCGGCGGTCGAAATAAAGATTTCCGAGAGTAATCTGGCAAATCGCTTTATCCACTCCGTTTCTCACTGATTTCTCAACCGAAAGTTCATAGTTTTTTATAGCCTCGGCGGTGTCCTTTCGTGACAGATACAGNTTGCCTATGGCATAATAAATCTGGTCNAGATATTCCTTATTGCGGTCATAGCGAGTCATTCGCTTCAGCGCGTCGACCTCAGGCTTGATATTTTCACCGGCATACACCTCACTCTGCTTGATGCGGGCATTGAACTGGGTGCGATAAGATACCGATGCCGAACCCGCATGCTTAAAAGCCTCATAAGCCAACTGCTTATTACCCTCACGGGCATATAACTGACCGAGCAGAAAATTGAGCCTTGACTTCTGCGCTCCCGAGGAGAGCGATATAAGCTCTTTCACATAGGGAATGGCGCCTTCAGGTTCTATGCCGCGCAGATACAGGGCGGCGTATGCCATGTTATAGAGNCGTTTCAACTCCTTGGTGGTCAATTGGTCCTTNGGAGTTTTGACCAGAATGTTTTCAGCCTCATAGTCCCAGCCCATGTCACAATAAGCCCTCGCCTGCCACAAGCGCGCTTCAGTGACCGTAGCCGGCAACCACGAGAAATGTTTGGCTATATAATAGAATGTCGACGCCGCTCCAAGAAAATCACCGTTGTTGAACTGTGACTTGCCGAGCATCATCCATGCATTGTGCAAAAAGGGATTGTATTCCTCGCGTCGCAGCCACTCTTTATATTTAGGATCGGAGGAGCGCCCCGGTTTTCTTGCCGGTTTCTTCTTGATGGAGCGCAATTGAATGGCTTTCTGGGCTTTCTCGATTGAACGGGTGAAATCGCCCTGCGGCTGTTGGACCCCTTCCACCCCCTTGGCATCGACGGGATGCACGAAAAGGAGCCGTGAATAATCATCCTCATAGCTCTGTTCAAGCTCTTTCATAGTCTCCTTATAATGCTCATCGCCATTATAATAGATGTTATAACGGGTGATGAACGCTTGGTAATTGCGTGATAAAGCCGTGTTTTTACGCGGTCCGCATCCCACAATGCCAAACGCCACAATCAGGAATACTATAATAGGAATCTTCTTCACCGTTGAATAAACGCTTGATTATAAAACTTTATTGCATCAATTTTCGCAACGACATGTCCTTAACAACCCTAACAATGACATAAACAGCCACCTGAAGGAGCACGATTATAGCAGAACACGGCACGTCGCCAAGCGTCGCGAGCATGAGCCCGGCTGTAGATGTCGCCGCCGAGGTAAGAATCGAAGCAATCATAATACCAGAGAAACGGCGGCACCATGTTTCGGCAATCAATATCGGGAGCGTGAGCATGGCAATGAGGAGCATTATGCCGACGAGGCGTATCGTGAGCACGACACACACCGCCACCAACACGGTCATGACGTAGCTGACCAATCTCACCCTCATCCCTGAAACTTTCGCAAAGTCGCTGTCGAAAGCGCATGCGATCACAAGCTGATTGAAAAAAGCGATGAACAGAATCAATATCACCGTATAGATTGAAAACGCCCATAAATCAGCCGAAGAGATGGTGAGAATGTTGCCAAACAGAAATCCGTTAAGCTCAGGGACATAGCCCGGAGTCATAAAGACAAACAGGATGCCCACCGCCATGCCAAGCGCCCATATCACGGCTATCGCCGAATCCTCGCGCACATGATAGCGATGAGAAATCCACTCAACCCCTAATGATGACGCGACAGCGAAAACCGAAGCCATAGCCACGGGGCTGACCCCAAGATAGTAACCGAGACCAAGCCCGCCGAAGCAAGCGTGGGTCACTCCCCCGGTGATCGAAACGAGACGGCGGGTTATGATATACGTGCCTATAATGCCACCGGCTATACTGATAATGAGTATGCCGAGCAAGGCATTGCGGAAAAAGGCGTATTGAAGATATTCCATAATATACCAGCTATTTTGTTGAAGCGCTACGGGCTTCAGCGACAATCATGAGCAATTCATCCCTTACTGATGCCGGCAGTTCTATGCCTCTCAATTGAACGCTGCGTCCCCAACCGGCGATATCCTGAGGCAGCAACGTGAGCAACACGTCACGGAACTGTTCAATCTCCTGATCGTTGTATTCATCGGCGCCGCGCCCCTTGAACGCATCAAGCTCCTCATCGTCATAGTACACGATTTCCCGGCTTACCGACGCAAGCAACGAGTCTTTTTCACAAGTTATGTGCATTCCGCAACAAGCCTCTTCAGGCTCATTGTATGCCGGCTCGGCGTCGGGGGATTTCAATCGCTGACGGCGATCGAAGAGATAGAGCAGGATGCCGGTGACGACCAATGCTCCAATAATTATCAGACTGACTTCCATAATTATGCCGCTATTTTTAGTCCTGACTCACATCCTGTATAGTAAATCCGGCTTTGCGCATATCATCCCAAAATTCAGGATAAGACTTTGTCACCACCCCGGCATCCTTTATAATCAAGCCGGGAAGGAAAAACGCCACCGGAGCAAACGCCATCGCCATGCGGTGGTCCTTATAGGTGTCNATCGCCACCTCTTNGNCNGTNACNGGNACNCTCTGCCCNGTCCATGACAGTTCCGAGTCATTCTCGCACTCTATGAGGAATGACAATTTCCGCAACTCGTCACAAAGAGCGCTAAGCCTATCGGTCTCCTTTATCTTAAGGGTAGCCAACCCGGTTATGTGAAACGGGATATTCAACGCGCAACAGGTGACGACTAAAGTCTGGGCAAGATCGGGCTGCTCGGACAAATCGGCGATGAAACGCGGAGTTATGTCAGGCGAAGCGACAAGCTCCAACCCTTCGGCATCATCCCACTCAGCCTCAATTCCAAAATTTCCGAACAGCTTCGCCACACGGCTGTCGCCCTGAAGGCTCTTCGGCTTCAGTCCGTCGAGCTTTATGTCGCCAAATGAAAACGCAGCGATTTCAAACCAGTAGGATGCCGCCGACCAGTCAGCCTCCACGCTATACTCAATCGGGACGTAGCGGGAATCAGGCACTTTGAAAGTNGTTCCGTCAACCTCGCTGTCTACCCCCCACTCTTTCATCAATGACAGGGTCATGTCGATATATGGACGAGACACCACGTCACCTTCCAATGTCAAGGCAAGCCCNGACTCCATGCATGGGGCGACCATCAGAAGAGCCGAAACATATTGCGAACTGATGGAGCCGTCGAGAGTGATCGCGCCACCTTTAAGACGTCGTCCTTCAATTTTCAATGGAGGATATCCTTCCGCGCCAAGATAGGAGATTGACGCGCCACATGAATTCAACGCGTCAACAAGCGCCTTTATGGGACGCTGACGCATTCTTTCCGAGCCGTCCAATATCACGACACGCCCCTCTGACACGGCAAAATANGCTGTGAGGAAACGCATAGCCGTCCCTGCCGCTCCTATATTTATCGTTTCGTCAGANGATGAAAGCGCCGCTTTCATAGCATCGGTATCATCACACTGCGCCACGCTTTTTATCGTGCCTTTATTTCCGGCAAGAGCGTTTATGAGCAGCACTCGATTAGAGATGCTCTTAGATAGAGGCAATTTGATCTCGGCTTGAATTTCTTCGGGAGGGAATATCTGATAATCCATAACAAATTAAAGNNTTCNTTAANATTAAAANGTAGAGGCGCCCANCCATNNNAACCACTCTTCGCGCGTTCCGTTGAACGTGTTCAGGTCGACTTTAGAGTCACACCCTTCAGCCCANCCCAGATGACTGTACTGCCATATGGACCACCTGTCATCATCGGCATCATCAAGCGGAGGATTGGAAAACGAGCATATCCACAACGGATAGTCATTGAACCTNTCTTTAAGAAAACGGTTATAACCGTCCTTATTAGTGTAGAACATCACATTATGCCCGTTCTGCTCCAGGTAGCCGATAAGCGCCTCAAGCCGTGCAACAATGTCAGATGTAGAAATCCTGCCGGGATTACCCCACTCTTCTATGTCGATCACAGCGGGAAGATCCAAAGTCTTTCCATGCAAACTGTTCAAAAAATTCATAGCCTGCATCTCTCCGTCAGTGTCAAACCGGAAGAAGTGGTAGGCGCCCACCGCCTTGATTCCCGCATCGCGAGCACTATTGTAGTTGCGATGAAAATTCGGGTCCTGGAAAGTTGTCCCCTCAGTAGCCTTGAGCATAACGAAATCAATCGAATCAGCGGCAAGACGCCGAAAATCAATAATCCCGTTATGAGCCGACAAATCAAGTCCTTTCACCGGATAGACCGAAGAATCAAGCTCCACGGAAAAGTGCTGTGACGATCGCCATGAACAGTATTCGACTCCAGCCAAAAGGGCAAGCAGCGTGAGCGCTGAAACAAATGTCCACAAATACCTTCTCATATTTTTACAAAGGTAACATTTTTTTTCGTATGAAACGAATATATTCGAAAGTACGCAACTGAATTCATCGTATTTGGGACAGACTGTTACAGCCGACTTCTTTATTAGGGGCAAATTTAGAGCTGTTACATTTGGCTAATAATCTTTTTTTATATAATTTTGTAAACATTTTATTTTGCTATACAAATCCAAAAATTCAATATGACATAAAATATGGAGGACTCAAGGACTCTTTATATATACACCCATAAACCACAATTCTCGCATTTCGAAAAAGATATGAGGGTTAGCTTGTATTTTGTAAAAACACACACAGAGGTTACTTTCATCTAAAAATCACACAACTGTTTCATCATGACATTCTGGATCATCAACTCAATTTCCGCATTCCTTTTAAGCGTGTTTTTCTCAGGGATTATGATTCCTCAGATTCTTTTGATTGCATTCAAACGAAGGCTTTTTGACGAGCAGGATCCGCGAAAAATCCACAAAGGCTTGGTGCCCCGTCTTGGAGGAATCGCGTTTACACCGGTGGTATGTTTCACTATTTCGTTGCTACTCGGAATCAGCTCACTTACAGGCAGACCGTATATGCTTGATGAAATGATTCCCAACGCAACAAACATCGCATTCGGATTCTGCGCTCTGTTCACTTTATATCTTACCGGACTTGCCGATGACCTTGTCGGAGTGCGTTATCTCGCAAAATTTGTGGTTCAGATTCTGTGCTCCATTCTTCTAATCTCCGCAGGACTATGGTTCAGCAATTTACACAATCTCTTTTTCATAAACGCGCTCCCATGGTGGCTCGGAATGCCCTTGACAATGATAGTGGTTGTGTTTATAATTAATGCGATTAACCTTATTGACGGCATTGACGGACTTGCATCAGGACTCTCGTTTGCAGCATTGATTATTTACGGCACGGCGTTTTTCTTTATGAAGGCTTACATATTCGCCGTTATATCATTTGCAGTAGTGGGAGTGCTGATACCGTTTTTCTATTATAATGTGTTTGGCGACGCAAAAAAGCGCAAAAAGATATTCATGGGCGACACCGGAAGCTTGACGATCGGATTGATTCTCGCCTATCTAAGCCTTGAGCTCTACTGCATTTCAATGGTCTATGGTTCAGAGCTAAGAGCCAATCCGTTTATCGTGGCTTTCTGTCCGCTATTGATTCCCTGTCTTGACGTGGTGAGAGTGTTCATGGGACGCATACGCCGCCACAATAATCCGTTCCTGCCTGACAAGACCCACATCCACCACAAGCTGCTTGCCATCGGCATTCCGCCGAGACTGTGCATGGTAACTATTGTCACCGTTGCCTTATTCACGAGCACATTGAACATCTATCTATCTCAGTACATTGATGTTAACATTCTTGTGCTGCTTGATATCGGGGGATGGACCGCAGGGAATATATTGTTGTCGAAACGGATAAATAAAATAAACGCAAATTCAAATTAAATTCGAAATATAAAGGATAATGAAACAGCAGCTGAAGCTATGGATAATCGCTTGCCTAATTGGAGCTTGCGCAGTCACCATCTACGCTCGTATGACTGATGAGGAGGTTGTCACTTATATCAAGGAAGCTACCGCCCAGGGCAAAAATAAGCAGCAAATAGGTCGGGAACTTCTCGCTAAAGGCGTTACTCAAGAGCAAATCGAAAGGCTCAAGGACCGTTATGATGATGAACAGAACGATGATAGCAAGAAATCATCACAGAATGACCGGTCGAAACGCATCGAACGCAGATCATCGGAAAAAAACAAGGAGAATACGTCGCTAAAAAACCAGTCCAAATCAAAAAAGAAAACTGACTATGATGATGAGGAGGACGAGGAAAAAGATAGCGATTACTATGACGAAAGTTATGACAAGGAGAACAATAAAACTCCCAAACGAAAAGTTTTCGGAAACGATGTGTTCAAGAATGACGCGCTGTCTTTCGAACCAAACGAGAACTTAGCCACCCCCAAGAATTATATTCTCGGTCCCGGCGATGAAATAATGATCGACATCTGGGGCGCTAACGAAGACCATATCCGCCAGACCATCACTCCGGAAGGCAACATCATGATTTCCCAGATAGGTCCGGTGTATCTGAGCGGCATGACAATAAACGAGGCTAATTCCTATATTAAAAATAAATTTGCGTCAAAATATGCCGGAGTCAGCGGAGAAGACCCCGACTCGGAAATAAATCTCACCCTCGGGCAGATCAGGACTATCCAGGTGGACATCCTCGGGCAAGTCAATATCCCCGGAACATATCGCCTGTCACCGTTCTCCAACGTGTTTCACGCACTTTACCAAGCAGGCGGTATCAACGAAATAGGTACACTGCGCAATGTTTACGTTCTACGAAACGGGAAACGCATCAAGAGCGTCGATTTATATGATTATCTCTTTGACGGCACCCAAACCGGCAACATACGCCTTCAGGAAGGCGATGCGATAATCGTGCCTGACTACGTTGAGCTCGTCAATATCGACGGTAATGTAAAGCGTCCCATGTATTATGAAATGAAAGAGGGCGAAACTCTTGCCGACCTCATCAAATATGCCGGCGGTTTTACCGGCGACGCTTACACTGACCAAGTAAGACTGGCACGTCAGACAGGAAAAGAGAACGAGTTATTCAACATAATCAACGGAGATTTCAACTCTTACAAACTGAAGGACGGCGATATTGTAACCGTAGGCAGCATTCTTGACCGCTATGCCAACAGAGTTGAGCTTAAGGGATCGGTGTTCCGCCCGGGAATGTATGCCCTCTCGACCGACGTGCGCACCGTTGGCGATCTTATCAAAAAAGCTGACGGACTCACTGAAGACGCCTTTACCAACCGAGCTCTCCTATATAGAGAACGTGACGATTTATCTTTAGAAATTATACCTGTAGATATCGAGGGCATAATCGCGGGCACACGTCCCGACATCACACTTAAGCGCAACGATATTTTGGACATCCCCAATATTAATGAAATTGAAGATCGCGGATTTCTGACTATATCAGGCATGGTGACAAACCCCGGAGACTATCCGTATGCCGCCAACATGACTATCGAGGACCTTATTCTCGAAGCGGGCGGTTTGCGATTAGGAGCGTCAACGGCAAAGATAGACGTTTCACGCCGTATTGTGGATCCTGCCAGTTTAAAGCCCACCAATGATCTCGCTAAAATCTATACGCTCTCGCTAAAAGACGGTTTTGTTGTCGACGGAAAAAGCGAGTTCACCCTGCATCCTTATGATATGGTTGAGGTGAGAACCAGTCCCGGATACGCGCCGCAGCAACAAATAAAAATCACCGGCGAAGTTGCTTTTGAAGGCAATTATACACTTGAAAAGCGTAATGAAAGAGTCAGTGATGTCGTAAACCGAGCAGGCGGAATCATTTCGTCGGCCTATGTGAAGGGCGCTCACATCTTGCGCAAGATGACCGAATCGGAAATCGAAACACGAAACGAAACAATGCGTCTTGCCGGACTGATGCAAGCCGGCGGCGACTCAATCGCAGTTGAACGATTGATGCTCTCTGACACATATAATGTTGCGCTGGATCTTCAAAACGCCCTTGATCATCCCCAGTCAAACTATGACCTCATCATGAAAGACGGCGACGTGCTGATTATTCCTGAAAGAGTGAACACCGTGAAAATTTCAGGCGACGTTATGTTCCCCAACACAGTCACTTACGTCGAGGGTAAAAACAAGAAATATTACGTGGACAAAGCCGGAGGATATGGTCAGACAGCAAACAAGGGAAAAGCGTTCGTAGTATATGCCAACGGCGACGTGGCTCGAATGAAGGGCAATGTAAAAATCGAACCCGGATGCCAGATAATCGTTCCGTCAAAGCACAAGACCGAAGGCTTCAACTGGTCAGCGCTGCTGTCGATCGCCACCGCTACCGGTTCAATCGCTACAATGGCGGCGGCTATTGCAACAATGTTTAAACGATAACACAATGCAGGACGAAAAAGAATTCAACAACACTGACAATGAGCAGGAAATCGATTTGATTGAACTTGCCAAAAAGCTGTGGAGCAATCGAAAGACCCTGCTTAAATGGGCTGGTATCGGAGCGATTGCGGGATTGATTATCGCATTCAGTATTCCGAAAGAATATACCACCACCATCAAACTCGCTCCTGAATTTTCCAATTCAAAAAGCGGGAGCAGTCTCGGAGCTCTTGCTTCACTTGCCGGAATATCGACGGGAGGAGACAGCGGAGCCGATGCGGTCAATCCGAACCTCTATCCCGATGTTGTGCAGTCGGTGCCTTTCGTCGTGGAATTGTTTGACACAAAGGTCACCGAGGCTGACGGCAAACTGACCACAACAGTATATGACTACCTGGCGGAACACACCTCCTCCCCTTGGTGGAGCACAGTGATGTCACTTCCAGGGAAGGCAATCGGCGGCATCATATCTCTGTTCAAATCTCAGGAAGAAGACACCACAACCGTCACCGATCCTTTCCGTCTCACCGTTGATGAAAGCGCCATTGTGAATGCCATAAACGCCCGAGTGGGAGCCAATGTCGACACAAAGACCATGGTCATCTCTATCTCGGCAACAATGCAGGACCCCTTAGTGTCGGCGATGCTTGCCGACACAGTGGCTGAAAACCTGAAAGAATATGTGACTAATTACCGCACCAACAAGGCGCGTAAGGATCTCGAATATGCCGAAAAATTGAACAACGAGGCTAAGAAAGAATATTATGACGCTCAGCAACGCTATGCCGAATATGTAGACAAGAATCAAGGGATCGCGCTCAATTCGAAACGCATCGAAGAAAAGCGTCTTGAAAATGAGGTAGCACTGACTTATAACCTATATACCTCGACCCAGCAGCGAGTTCAGGCAGCTAAAGCCAAGGTTCAGGAAACGACTCCTGTTTATGCAGTGGTTCAACCTGCCACGGTTCCAATCAGAGCGTCAAAACCGTCAAAGCCGCTCATTCTGGCAGGTTGCGTGTTCCTTGCGATAGTCGCCGCTTCGGCATGGGTTCTTTTCGGGAAAGACCTCGTCGCAAGTTTCAAACAACAACACTAAGCCATCACTTAACTCTGATATAAACCTAAGCCCTCCGATTTTATCGGGGGGCTTAAACATAATATTACACCGTCCATTCTCGTTAATTAATATAGGCAAGAAGCATAGACAATGCAAAAATTATTACAATACATATCAGTCGCCTTCTTCGTGGCGATATTATCGGGCTGCGGAAGCGCAAAACTCTCCGTTGCCGACGAGCAGATGGCAAGAGGAGAATATTATGACGCGTCGCGCACCTACCGCAAAGTCTATAACAACCTGACGAAAAAGGAGGAAAGGCAGCAACGAGGAGTCGTGGCATTCCGAATGGCGGAGTGCTACCGTCATCTCAACATGAGCGCCCGCGCGTCGGCAGCTTATCAAAACGCAATCCGATATGGTTATCCTGACTCGATGGCTTATTTCCACCTCGGAAAGTCGCTTCAGGCTGAAGGGAAATATCAGCCTGCAATAAAGGCTTACGAAGAATTTCTCGCCACTGACCCTAAGGGAGCCGAAGCGGCACGCACAGGAATAGCAGGATGCCGCATAGCCCAAGAAATGAAAAAATCGCCCACACGCTACGTGGTGAAAAACGCAAAGCTGTTCAACTCCCGACGGTCGGATTTCGCTCCGATGTTCCTGGACAAGTCACTTGACGCGCTATATTTCACCACCACAAATGAAAAAGTCACCGGAGCGCACAGGAGCGAAATAACCGGAATGAAAAAAAGCGACATCTGGGTGTCGCGTAAAAATGAACGCGGCGAATGGCAGCGACCCGAAAGCGCGGAAGGCGATCTTAATACCGAGCACGACGAAGGAATAATATCATTCTCCCCCGACGGACAAACGATGTACCTCACCCGCGCACGACGCGAACCAAACTCCGACACCGGGGTCGAAATCTATACCTCGCAACGAAGCGACGCCCGATGGAGCGCTCCGGTGAAATATGAAATCACCGCCGATACGTTGTCAAACTACGGACATCCGGCTGTGTCGCCCGACGGCGAATGGCTTTATTTCACTTCCGACATGCCCGGAGGCTTCGGAGGGAAAGACATATGGCGCATCAACCTCCACTCTCCCATCGGAACGCTTGAAAATCTCGGCGAATTTATAAACACGCCGGGCGATGAAGTGTTCCCCTATATGCGTGAAGACAGTCTGCTGTATTTTTCCAGCGACGGACATGCCGGACTCGGCGGTCTCGACATCTTCAAAGCGCGTCTTCAGCCCTCGGGCGGTTGGAGCGTAGTCAATATGGGCGTTCCCGTCAACTCGTCGGCTGACGATTTCGGCATCACATTCGGTGAAGGCGAAAGCGGCTATTTCAGTTCAAACCGCAATGACGGCAGAGGATATGACCACCTGTATTCATTCGTGCTCCCCGACTTGAAGATCACAATATCGGGAATGGTGCTTGACAAGGACGAAGAGCCGGTGCCAAACGCCATCATCAGAATCATCGGCAACGACGGCTCCAACCAGAAAGCGTCGGGAAAACTTGACGGTTCTTTCTCATTCCCGTTGCAACGCGGAGTCAGATACGTGATGCTCGCAGGAGCGCGCGGCTACCTCAACGCAAAGCAGGAATTTACATCAGACACCGCCGAAGTCGACGCCGACTATAACGTGGATTTCATTCTTGCCTCGATAACGAAGCCCAATGTTGTCGACAACATTTTCTATGACTTCGACAAAGCCACTCTTCGCCCTGAATCGTGCGTAGCGCTCGACTCCATCGTGCAGGTGCTCCATGACAATCCTAATGTGACAATCGAAATGGCATCTCACACCGATCGCTGGGGGTCGGAGGAATACAACATCAATCTGTCGCAGCGCCGAGCCCAGTCAGTAATCGATTATCTGATAAGTAAAGGCATCAGAAAAGACCGTTTGCAACCGCAAGGTTATGGAAAATCACGCCCCAAGACTATCACCAAGCGTCTTGCGCGAGAGTTTCCGCAATTCAAGGAGGGTGATGTGCTGAACGAAGAGTTCGTCTCACAACTTCCCGAGGAGTTGCAGGAAATAGCCGACCAGATAAACCGCCGCACTGAGTTTCAAGTGCTTTCCACTGATTATAAAATGTATTGACATGGAACAGTTCCGCACCCCCGTAGCTCCTTTAAGCGGCTACAAAGGATTAATCACCCACAGGAAGCCGGTCGTCATGCTCGGCTCATGCTTCACCGACAACATCGGGGCTAAGCTGACCGACAGCCTCGTGGACTGCGCCATAAATCCGATGGGAACGCTGTATAACCCGGCGAGCATAGCGGTGGCGATGTTTGACCTCCTTTACGAACGTGATTACACCGCCGGAGAACTATTCGAGCACAACGGACTGTGGCACAGCTGGAGCCATCATTCACGATTCTCCTGTTCCGACCCCGACAAAGCGGTTGAAAAGATGAATCGGGAGGCGGCTGAGACAAGAGGTATGCTTAAAAACGCGTCAGCGCTTATCATCACATTCGGCACTTCCTACATTTTCAGGCTAAAAGAAGGGCGCAACGTAGTTGCCAACTGCCACAAAATGCCCGGCACGATGTTTGACCGCGAGTTTCTCACATCGACAATGACGTTAGGGCTTTGGAAAAAGATTATGCGTGAAATCTCGGCACGCTATCCCGAGCTAAAGGTGATTTTCACCGTGAGCCCCATCCGCCACCTTTCCGACGGCGCCCACGGCAATCAGTTGAGTAAGGCGGCGCTCCTCACAGCGATCGACAAGCTTGTTGCCGAGTATCCGGGTCAAGCCATCTATTTCCCCTCTTATGAAATAATGCTTGACGATTTGCGCGATTATCGCTTCTATGCCCCCGACATGGTTCACCCCTCACAAGTGGCAATCGACTACATCTATTCCATATTCCGCAATTCTTTCATGACCGACGACGATATAAAACTGAGCGAAGATGGTGAAAAACTGACAAAACGCCTGCGTCACCGACCGATAACTGAAGCAACGGAATCAGACAACCGGTTTCAATCGGGGACCGAGCAGATTGAAAAACAGCTCATCGCACAGCATCCTTACCTGAAATCAGCCATCGAGAGGGTAAAAAATCGGCTCTGAGCCTATCTTAGGCTCCATTTTTATCAGCAAACCGCTTCAATTGTCAAACTTTTTTGTTAAGTTTGTATTTGATATATTGTCTTAAGAGGCAGTCAACGGAACACTCAACCTATAATCCAAATGGAAGAAGTCAAAAAACTCACTCCTGAAGAGGAAGATAGAATCATAGAAGCCGAATTTAAGGACGTGCTTGACGGATATCTTGCCAGCAACCACCGCAAGAAAGTAGAGATTATCGAACGCGCCTATCGGTTTGCGAAAGAAGCCCATAAGGGAATACGCCGCCGATCGGGAGAACCTTATATACTCCACCCCATAGCCGTGGCAAAGATCGCAAGCCAGGAAATAGGGCTCGGTTCTACGTCAATATGCGCCGCGCTGCTTCATGATGTGGTTGAAGACACCGAATACACCGTTGAAGACATTGAGCAGCATTTCGGCAAAAAAATCGCCCAGCTTGTTGCCGGACTCACAAAGATTTCCGGCGGTATTTTCGGCGACAAAGCTTCGGCACAGGCTGAAAACTTCCGCAAGCTGCTCCTCACGATGAGCGAAGACATCAGGGTGGTGCTGATAAAAATGGCGGACCGCCTTCACAACATGCGCACCCTCGGGTCCATGGCTCCCAACAAGCAATATAAAATCGCCGGTGAAACGCTCTACATTTATGCCCCTCTCGCCCACAGACTCGGGCTTTTCGCCATCAAGACCGAACTTGAAGACCTGAGTTTCAAATATGAGCATCCCGCCGCCTATGCGAGAATCCAGGAACAAATCAAAGCCACCGAGCTGCATCGTTCATCGGTCTACAATGACTTCTCCCAGCCGATATATGAGAAATTAAATGAGCTCGGAATAAAGTTTGACGCAAAAGCGCGCCTGAAATCAGTGTATTCGATATGGCGCAAAATGCAAACGAAAAATATTCCCTTTGAAGAGGTCTATGACCTATATGCCATGCGCATCATCTTTGACTGCGACGACATTTCAAAGGAAAAGGCTATCTGCTGGCAAATCTACTCAGCCATCACCGATATTTACCGACTCCATCCCGAGCGCACGCGCGACTGGATCAGCGTGCCTAAAGCCAACGGCTATCAGGCGCTGCACCTCACCGTGATGGGTCCCGACGGAAACTGGATCGAGGTTCAGATACGCTCCCGCAGAATGGACGAGATAGCCGAACTCGGATTTGCCGCCCACTGGAAATATAAAATCGGCGAGGGCGACGAGGAAAGCGAGCTCAACGCATGGCTCTCAACAATCAAGGATATTCTCGACAATCCCGAGCCAAATGCCATCGACTTCCTGGACACTCTCAAGCTGAATCTGTTTGCATCGGAAATAGTCGTTTTCACTCCGAAAGGCGAGCTCCTCACCCTGCCAAACAATTCATCGGTGCTCGACGTGGCTTTTGAGCTTCACTCCCAGATAGGCATACACTGCATTGCCGGAAAAGTGAACCACAAACTGGTTCCCCTGAGCCACAAACTCAATTCAGGCGACCAGGTGGAAGTGCTCACCTCTCAATCACAGACACCGAAACCCGAGTGGATAAACTTCCTCGCCACCGCAAAAGGCAAAACACGCCTCAGAGCGGCTTTGCGCAAAGAGCTTCAGCCCGTGGTGGAAGAGGGGAAAAAAATCTACGAGGCATTCCTTGCTGAAAACGGCATCATAGAGAACAACGAGGTTGTCACCAAAATACTCGGCGCGCTCCACGTGCAGAACAAAGACCAGCTCTTCACCATTCTCGGCAAAAAGGAGGCGACTCTGCCCGCATATCTGATAAAGACCCTTAAGCCGACCAACCCGTCGCTGTTCTCCAAAATACTGCGTCCGCTCACAGGAAGAAAAGCCAATGATAAAAACAACGCTGCCGACAAAACGTCAAAGAAACCCATAAACATGAAAGAGACCTATGTGCTTAGGTCTGACGCTCAGGGCTCCAACTTCAAACTCTCGGACTGTTGCCAGCCTATCCCGGGCGACGACGTGATGGGTTGGGTCAATGACGACGGAGAGGTGGAACTCCACTCACTGTCATGTCCGAGAGCCCAAGTGCTCAAAGCAAGTTTCGGCAAGCGAATACTTAACACGGAATGGGCTCCGCAAGTGGGAATGTTCCATGCCAACGTGCGCATAGAAGGTATTGACCGTTTCGGCATACTTCAAGAAATCATTCAAATGATTTCAACTCACCTCGCCATCAACATCAGAAAACTGGATATCGAGGCTGACAACGAAGTGTTCCATTGTGACCTCGGCGTACTTGTCAACGACGCCAAAGTGGTTTCGGATTTATGTTCAAAACTCCGAACCATCAAGGGTGTCCAACGAGCCAACCGCATAAACTAAACCGACATGAACAAATTGTTTTCAAAAGACAATATTATAAGGACACTGCTTTTTATCGGAGCCGCCCTGCTCATCGTGTGGCTGCTTCCGCGCAAACACGGAAACGCCTATCATTATGAAATGGGGAAACCGTGGTCCTATTCGCTGCTGACGGCTCCCTCTGACATGCCTATCTATCTCGACACGATACGCGCGCAACATCGCCGCGACAGCATCACCCGAAATTTCGTTCCGGTATATGTGCGCGACGTAACCTCTGAGAAATCAACCGTTTCAGCCTATGCCGCGCGACTGAACACCACCCAAGGTCTGGAACTGTCGCCTGCTGAAAGAAATCAACTGATAAACGCGCTGAGAAATATTATTGAAAACGGAATTGTCGATCAAACCACCTATCAGGATGTCCGCGCAGGGAAACTGACCGAAGTGAGATTCATTCACGATAACACGGCAATATCCATCCCGACGCGCAATTTCCTGTCGGCACGCGCAGCCTATTCGAGTCTCGACAGCATCTTCGGCGAGAATCGTTTCCGCAAGGCAATAGAGCAGACTGCCATGTCCAAGTTCTTGATTCCCACCATATACCTCGACACTGCCGCCACGCAAAAACTGTTTGAAGAAGCGATGCAAAAGGCGATGGCTCCGGTGGGTGTCATACAGCAGGGAGAGCGCATCATCGACAAGGGCGATATCGTCACTCCCGAACTTTACACTCTGCTCAAGACCTACGACCGGATATCAAAAACGAAATCAGCACACCAGGTAGATCGCCATCACTATCCCATTTTAGGACAATTTCTGTATGTGACCATTCTTTTAGGGTGTCTCTACATGTTCCTCTCCCTGTTCAGATGGAGAACATTCGGCAACATCCGCCAGATGGTGTTTATCATGGCGCTTATAACGGCATTTGTCCTGTTTGCCTACGGCATGTCAGAATCGTTCCGCAACGGTCTCTACATGGTTCCATTCACAGTCGTGGCAATCATGATGGTGGTCTTCTTCGACAGCCGCACCGCGTATTTCGTCTATCTTATCCTGGTGTTGCTATGCGCCATCATCTCCACCTCCCCCATGGAGTTCCTGTTTCTCCAGATTGTTGCCGGCATAGTCGCCATAGGCTCGCTCAAAGAGCTTGACAAGCGCAGCCAACTCGTCAGAGCGGCGCTGTTCATATTCATCGCCTACTGCCTTGCCTATGTCGCTATCGAGGTCATGCAGACCGGCACGCTCGACAAACTGAATCCGCGCATGTTCGGCTATCTCGGCATCAATGCCGTTCTCATCTCGTTTGCCTACGTTCTTGTATTTGTCATTGAAAAACTCTTTGGGTTCACATCGTCGGTGACGCTTGTCGAACTGTCGGACGTCAACAACCCTATCCTGAGAGAGCTGTCGGAGAATTGTCCCGGCACATTCCAGCACTCGGTCCAGGTGAGCAGTCTCGCATCGGAAGCCGCCCACCGCATCGGCGCCAATGTGCAACTCGTCAGGACCGGCGCGCTCTACCATGACATTGGCAAAATCAACAATCCCGCATTTTTCACTGAAAATCAGCACGGAGTCAATCCTCACGACGCGCTCAACGCCGTGCAGAGCGCGCGAATAGTCATCAATCACATAAACGACGGCGTGCGTCGCGCCGACAAAGCTAAACTCCCCTCGATAATAAAAGACTTCATACGCCAGCACCATGGCGCGGGCAAAGCCAAATATTTCTATAACACCTATAGCAACGAGCATCCCGACGAGGTGGTCGACGCAGCGCCGTTCACCTACCCCGGTCCAAATCCGCAGACTCGCGAAACGTCGCTGCTGATGATGGCTGATGCGGTCGAGGCAGCCTCGCGATCGCTGAAAGAGCATACGCCTGAAGCGATAGCCGAGCTGGTGAACCGACTGATCGACTCACAGATTGCCGACGGACTTCACAACGAGTCGCCGATATCTTTCCGTGACGTGAAAATCATAAAAGAAGCGTTTATCGAACGACTGCGCACCATGTATCATGCCCGCATAAGTTATCCAGAGTTAAAAAACGCAGAAAGCGACGAAACGAAATAAGATTCGGCAACAATTCTGCGTTAGAATTATAGTAACCACGTAACCTGACTGAACAATGAAACATATTTTCACCGCCATCTTGATGACAATACTCCTGTCATTCACTCTTGACGCCGCTTCGCCGAAAAATGAGAAAAAACAGTCTTGGGAGAAGCCCGACATGGAAGCTATACGCAAGGAGGTCAACAACCCTTCCTCAAAATATTATTACCCGAAGCTGTTCAAAATGTTTGTCCACAACGACACGGCAATGAACCTTAAGCAATTCCGCCACCTCTATTTGGGATACGTGTTTCAGGAAGACTATAACCCTTACCGCCGCAGCGAATATTCGTCGATGGTAGAAGACCTGTATTATCGTGGCAAACACACCGCAGCAGAATGTGACACAATCATAAAATATGCTGAACTGTCATTAAAGGACGACCCGTTTGATCTGCGTCAAATGACATTCCTAATCTACGCCTACCGCGAGAAACACAAGAATCATCTCGCCTCGATATGGCAATACAAACTCAACCACATTCTTGAGGCAATAATCTCTACCGGCACAGGATTAACTACTGAAAACGCATGGATTGTCACCAATCCGCAGCATGAATATAATCTGATAAACTTTCATGACTATATCGCCGAATCGCACGAGGACGCGCCACCCCACTATGACTACATCAGCATAAAGCCTAAGAACGACAAGAGTCCAAAGGGGTTCTATTTTGACGTGTTCTATGTGCTGAGCGAGTATAACCGCAAGTTTCCCGACGAGCCTGAAGCAACAGGCGACGATGACGCCGACGCGGATAGCGACGACGATATTATTGATGCCGAGCAGGAAGAAGCAGAGGAAACTCAAGAGTAGCAGTCAGCTGCCACTATTCCTCGATAGAGTAGTTGAGAAAATCGACAAAGGGCTTCATCCTGTGGTAAATTTCGGCGGCTTTCTCCGGCCATGACGGATCGTTGAAAAACTTTTCATCGAGCATCACAGCCTTGCCATAATCCTTCATTCTCAAATATTCAAGGTTAGGATGATCCTTTGCCCAGCCCTGAGGCGCGGTTTTCAGCCTGTCGCCACACCACTCGGCGCCTTCAACAGCCGACACTTCCTCAAACTCCTCGATATTGTCCACAACAGCGTGGCGGAGCTTCTTCAACACAGCCGATTCAGGATGCCATATACCGGCATACAATCCCGTTTCACCGGGGCGAATATCCATGTGAAGATAATAGCAAGCACGCTCGGCATGGCGCCCATAGGCACTCATCGATGCCGAGAAATAAACCTTAAACGGTGTTTTATCTTGGGAAAAGCGGGTGTCGCGATAAATGCGATAAGCTGACTGCGATGCCGAAAAACGCGCCAACCCCGGCTCCCATTGAGCCATGCAGTCAATCATGCGCTGAAGATCGGCAAGCCACAGGGCGCGCAACTCGTCATATTCCGCTTTATGCTCTTTAAACCACTCTCTATTATTATTTTTTGACAGTTTGCGAAGAAAAGCAAACAGTCGGGGCATATAATATGTCATCGATTATCACTTTATTTCAATCCATTCAGCATCACTCACCTGCTCTTCCGTCTCATAACGGACCTCCTCGCCCGATTCCGAGGCGCGGAAAGTTGTCGTTTCCTCTATAATCTCTTCAAATTCCACATACTCGCCGTCATTGCGGTCGAAAACCTTCTTCTTCCGTTTCGGCTCAGTTTGAGAAGCCGACTGAGAGTTGCGGCGATACCTTTCACTACCGAAGAAGCCGGAAGAATCAGACGGACGGCGACGGAAAAGATTGAAAATGCCGCCAAACAGTTTGCTCAGCAACACTACCGGAAAAACAATGAATATGATTATAAGGAAAAGAAGAAAATATGCCATGTTGTGTATTGATTATAGTAGAAAGACAGATGATTCCCCTCCCTGATTCTAAGCCTCGCGCTGTTCAGGAAGCAGAGAAAGGAGAATATAGAAAATAATACTCAGCGAAAAGCCCGCTACCCCGAAAAATGCCACAAACAACACCGCTCCCAAGAGCACGGCGTAACGACGCATATTCTCCTTGAGCCTGAAGTTTTTGAACTTAAGGGAAAACATCTTGAAGCGGGTAAGCACCATCAGCAACGAGATGATCACGATTGCCGCAACCATCACCGCATCGCCGGGATAGCCGTAGGTGGAGATAAAAGAGCACGCGCCAATCCAGAAAATAGCGTTTGCCGGAATAGGCATTCCGAGAAAATATGTGGTCTGGCGGTCGTCAATATTGAATTTGGCAAGGCGAATCTCTCCAAACACCGGTATAAGCAAAGCTATCAGGGGCAGGCATCCGCCGGTATAGATGCTCATCACATTAAACATCAACAGACCCGGAGCCACTCCGAAGCTCACGAGATCGCTCAACGAATCAAGCTGCTTTCCGAGATTGGAATAAGCGTGAAGCAATCGAGCGAGAGCGCCGTCAAGAAAATCACACAACGCCGCAATACCGATAAGCGCGCACGCCCATTGAAAATTCTCCTCAAACGAAGCTATAATAGCGAGAGCCCCACACACGAGGCTGAGACAGGTTATCGTATTTGGTATATTGGAAATTATTCTTTTCAGCATGATTCACTATTTTAAGCGGGCAACTTCAGTGACACCACCCGTGGTCCTATCGCCCAGTTTCACATAAATCTCAGTTCCCAGCGGAAGATATAAATCCACGCGCGAGCCAAACTTGATAAATCCCATGTGGTCATGAATCGACGCTTCGTCGCCCGGGCAAGCGTAGGTCACGATTCGGCGCGCCACGGCTCCGGCAATCTGCCTCATCAACACAAGCTGACCGTTTTTCGCTTTTATGACCACGGTAGAGCGTTCATTCTCCGTGCTGGCTTTCGGCAAATACGCCGAAAGGAACCTGCCGCTGTGATGCTTCACATATACCACTTCTCCGTCGACCGGAAACCAGTTGGCATGAACATTGACTACCGACATGAATATCGACAACTGAATGCAGCGGCAATGAAGATATTCGTCCTCAAAAGTCTCCTCCAGCGCCACCACTTTACCATCGGCTGAGGCAACCACCACATTTTCAGTGTTTCCCTTAAAATTTCGGCGTGGCGATCTGAAGAAATTCAGAACGAGAAGATAGATAATCAATGATATGGACGAGAAGAGAATGGGAATCCATTCAGGGCGTATGAAGAGCCATGCCGGAATGTTGATTACCAGCAATATACCAAACAGCAAAAACAATATGTTCAGTCCTTCTTGGTGAATTTTGACCCTCATCGTTTTCAAATAATGATGCAAAGGTAAGATTTTTGCAGTGATTTAACAAAAAATATATGTGGAAATATTGTCTTGCGGAACCACAATGTGGAAATCTCGATTAGACACAATATTATTTTGGTTCATTCACGTTGCATTCAATATTTTTTATTACTTTTGTGAATAATTTTTAAAATTCAAGTGGCATATTATTTTTCCAGTTATTGCATAAACAATTATTAACATTTCTAACCAAGTCATTATTATGATTAAGAGACTCCTTCTCTTAGCCGGTTCCATCTGGCTTATGTGTCTTGCCGCAGTGGCAGCACCGGGAGACATTAAGTGTAGTGGCACGGTCGTTGACGACCAAGGTGAGCCGATTGTCGGCGCAACCATTTCAGTGCCCGGCACATCGCTTGCAACAGCAACCGATATTGACGGTCGATTCTCACTGAATGTCCCCGCTAAAAAATCTATCCGTGTAAACTACATCGGATTCCGCCCGGTAACTCTCGAAGCTAAAGAAGCAATGGGTGATATCCAAATGGAGACTGAATCTCAGATGCTAAAGGATGTCGTGGTGGAGCAGTCAATAGCTAAAACACGACTCACACCGGTCGCAGTTTCTACTGTCGGAGCTCAGACTATCGATTTGAAGCTCGGAAACCAGGAACTCCCCGAAGTATTGAAAACCACTCCAGGCGTGTGGGTCACTCGTNACGGNGGNGGCTTNGGCGACNCNAANANCAACATGCGNGGNTTCNAGNNCNANAACNNNGCNGTNATGGTAAACGGTATTCCCATCAACGACATGGAATGGGGCGGCGTTTACAACAGCAACTGGGCAGGACTCGGCGACATCATCGCCAACATCCAGACTCAGCGCGGACTTGGCGCCACAATCGTTTCAACCCCGTCAATNGGCGGTACAATCAACTACACCACCCGCACTATCGATGTTGAAAAGGGCGGTCGTGTTTGGTATGGAATGGGTAACGACGGTTANAACCAGTATGGCGTGAAACTCTCAACCGGACTAATGAAAAACGGCTGGGCGTTCACCGTCCTCGGAGCTCGCAAATGGGGNGACGGATATATCCAGGGCACTCAATTCAACAGCTTCAACTATTTCGTAAACATTTCAAAGCGCATCAACGATCAGCATCAGCTCTCTCTAACCGCAACCGGAGCTCCTCAAACCCACGACCAGCGTTCATCTCAGAACGGTCTTTCAATCATGGGCTATCAGACCTACGGAAAGCGCTTCATGAACGGTGAAAGCATGTATCGCTACAACCCCACATTCGGTTATGACAACCAGGGTCGTATGCGCAACTCAAGCCGCAACTTCTACCACAAACCCCACATCTCGTTGAACCACATCTGGCAAATCGATGAAACATCATCGTTGTCATCGGCAATCTACGCTTCAATCGGAAGCGGCGGCGGTTACAGCGGTCAGGGTAACGGCATCGACGGATATACTTACAGCAAATGGTATGGAGCAAGCAACGGCGTGCTCAACATGGAGTTCCGCGCAGCCGACGGAACATTTGACTACGGCGCTATCCAGGACCTCAACGCAGNGTCGACCGTAGGTTCTTATCTGGTAATGTCGAAATCAATCAACGCCCACCAGTGGTATGGTCTCGTTTCTTCTTATAAAAAGGAGATTGAGCAGAGCAACGGCAACCGCCTCAACATCACCGGCGGTCTTGACCTTCGCTACTACATGGGTAAGCACACNAATGAAATCAGCGACCTCTATGACGGTGAATACTTCATGGACTANTCTTCACGTAAAAATGTGAAACCCGAACTCAACGCAGCCGCAGCCGACCCCAACTGGCAATATGAAAAGTTAGGCATCGGCGACATCGTTTACCGCAACTACCGCGGATACATCGTTCAGGAAGGCGTCTATGCTCAGGGCGAGTACACCATGCTCGAAAACCGTCTNAACATCGTTCTTTCAGGAGCCCTNAACAACAACACCTANTGGCGTAAAGACTTCTTCTATTATGACAAGGAGCANGCCAAGTCAGCTACAACCAACTTCATCGGCGGAACAATCAAGGGCGGAGCCAACTATAACATCGACGAGCACAACAACGTGTTTGTAAACCTCGGTTACATCAGCCGCGCTCCTTACTTCTCAGGCGGNGTGTTCCTTCAGGCAACCACCTCAAACGCCATCAACAAGAAGGCTGTAAACGAAAAGGTAATGTCTTATGANATNGGCTACGGTTACAAATCACGCTCATTCTCTTTGCTTGCCAACGCATACTANACCCGCTGGATGGACCGCACCACTACCCGTGGCGACGAATTTTCTGACGGTTCAGGCNGNTATTACATCAACCTTCAGGGCGTAGACGCCCGTCACACCGGTATCGAAGTGAACTTCAACTGGGTTCCCACCCGCTGGTTGAACATCGAGGGTATGGTGTCATGGGGCGACTGGATCTGGGACAGCAACGCTTCAGGTTACTTCTACAACGGACAGGGACAGCCTCTTAAGAACCTGAGCGGCGAAATCGCTTCAGGAATCGGAGCNGAAGACCANGCATNNGCNACCGTNAACCAGAAGGGTGTNAAAGTGGGCGGNTCCGCNCAGACCACNGGTTCNCTTTCTGCCACATTCATCCCCTTCAAGGGCTTCCGCATCGGAGCCGACTGGCTCGTCAGCGCCCGCAACTACAGCGACTTTGAAGTCAAAGCCNCTCAGCTCNNNGNNAACACGGTCATCAATGTNGCCGATCCNTGGAGAATTCCCTGGGGACAGCAGGTTGACCTCCACGCAAGCTACCGTTTCAACATCGCCGGCGTGAAAGCAACCCTCTATGGCAACGTAAACAACCTTTTCAACTACAACTACGTGGTTGACGCTTACACTGACAACACTACCCGCGGAACATGGGAGAACGCTTACCGTGTGTTCTATTCGTTCGGCCGCACTTACTCAGTACGTATGCAAATCAACTTCTAATCAATAAATCGCGAAACAAATTATGAAATACAATATTTTCAAAGGTCTGCTCGCGTGTGGTGCAATAGCTACTTTGGCAAGTTGCTCGGAAAACTCATGGAACAATGAGTATCTTGATGACTTCAAGGCTCCCGATGTATATACCAAAGTTGAAACTGTCAACTACACCCTCACTGAGTCGGATTTCAAAGCCATTGGAAGTCTAAGCTCTGCAATCAAGCAGGCAGAGGCCGACGGCTTCACAAAGTCGCAACTTGAAAGCTGGGCAAAACTCGGTTACTTCACAGCCGATTTCCCCGCCAACAAGTATCTACCCATATACTTCAACTCGTCATCGTTCCCCTACTTTGCCGCCAACGACGGCTCTACCGTCACCGCAACCTATAAGGAACAGACCGCGGGCAACGAAGTTATCAACGCCATTTATAGCGCGAAAGTCTATACCCTCACCACTCAGAACTACATCTCGGCATGGGGTTCGACAAGCACCTTCACCGATGCGTTCACCCCGTCGACTACTGCAGCGTCGAAGCTTCCGGCAATTCTTGCCGCCACCTACCCCGACGCTGAAGCCGGCGAATATGTGCTGGTCAACTTCAATCAGGCTGACACAGATCCCAGCTTTGAATCAGTGGTTATCACCGATATCAACAAAGTAGCAGTAGGCACTTCATGCACTCTGTATGGAACCGTGACCGGCATCTGCGCTCAGGGATATATCCTTACCGACGCAACCGGAAGCCTGCTCGTTTATTACGGTTCAAGCTTCAATGCCGATGACTACAAAATCGGTATGGAAATCCAGATCAGCGGTAAGGGCTCTCAATACAACGGAGGTCTTCAGCTCTCGCCCGAAGCCGGAAAAGAGAACATCGTGGCAAGCGAGCCTTACACCTATCCCTCCCCCATCGCTATGGACGGAGCGAAAATGGACGAGCTTCGTGACGCAGTCATGACCAACTATGATCTCGACACCAAAAAGTGGGTCGGAGGAACAATGCCCGTGTATGTTGAATTTAACGCAACCGTAACCTCAACCGGAAACTATGTGAACTTCACCGTTGCCGGAGGAAGCACCACCGGAAGCGCATATCAGCCTACCGCCAAAGTGAAAGAGCTCTTCGTGAAGGGCGAGACTATCGGAGTGAAAGGCTACCTTCTGTCAGTCAACACCAATAGCTCAACCGGCGCGCCCACCTATGTGAACTTCGTAGTTACCGAAGCAAACGGCACCGCTATCGCAGAAATGGCTCCGAGCAATCCGTTTACCCCGGCTCCCGCTCCCATTGAATCTTACGCAGCAAACGCTCTGTACTCTTTCAACGGAACCGCATGGGCTCAGGCAACAACAATCAGCACTCTCGTAAGCCCCGCTCAGTTGAATGCAATGGGTATCACTCAGGGATATATCTCTAATGCTGACGCCGCCGCCAACATCCCGGTATTGCTCAAGCAACTCTATCCCTATGCTAAAGCTGATGACACAAAACTGGTGGCTTATCAGTCAGGAGCAAAATATGCCAACGCCGCTCAGTTCAACTATGACGGCAGCACCTGGACGAAGTTTGACAATCTTGAAACCAAGACAGGACAGTATGCCCGCGTGAACGGCGGATGGATATTCAACCCCGATGTCACTCTCGTCATTCCCAACGTGCGTCAGTCAGAACCGGGTCTTTCGTTCTATCAGGTGGCAGTTGACTGGGTTAAGGATAACAAAGGCGCTGAATACATTGACCGCGGCAACGCTGAGTTCTATTCAGGCTGCTCAGCTTATTACTGCAATATCAACCATGACACGTCGCAAGCGAGAAAATATGCTCAATCTGCATGGGAAAATTATACCGACAACGAGATTGTTCCATTGATGCGTGAACGCTTCCTTAATGAAGTGATGCCCGCAACATTGAAAGCATATTATCCCAACGCTAATCTCATCGACGGCTACACAAGCCCGATTATCTATGAGATTGATTATGTGACCTACTACGGCAGCACAACATTCGAGGGTAACACCGGAAATGTGAACGATACCGTCAAGTATGAGGTTACCGGTCCCGGCGAGTTCAAGCTTGTCTACTCGACATGGCTCGGCGGCGAAGTAAATGACGCTGAATAATCATTCAACCCGCTAATTCAAATGGGCGCTCAATCGAGCGCCCATTTTCTATTTAAGCCCCAAGGATAGGACGGAGCAGAACGACGAGGATATGTCTTTCTGCGCTCACATCGCTCTGCCCGCAGTGACTGGGTAATGGCAAGCCTACTTCATGGCTTGCAGGATAGGCTCAGAGAACGACAATCCTGATCAGTAGAATCCGTTTATATTATTGTATATAGCCAAGATGGGAAGGAGCGCACGCAGAGTAGAAAAGAATGGGACTCTCTTGCTGAGCCTACATTAATAAGATGACGAATGGAAAAAAGAAGCGGTGCCATTTCAATGGCACCGCTTTTATATGACAGCCGAATTATGGCTGAAAATTTGAGCTATAATTATTTTTCATCCTTCAACCAGCGGTCAAGCCAACGGAAGAATACGCGCTGCCACAAGACTGCATTCTGCGGCTGGAGAATCCAGTGGTTTTCATCGGGGAATACCAACATTTCGGCAGGGATGCCGCGAAGTTTAGCTGCGTTGAATGCCATCATTCCCTGAGAAGCGAGGATGCGATAGTCAAGCTCACCGTGAGTAATGAGAATAGGAGTGTCCCACTTGTCAACAAAACGATGGGGCGAGTTGGCAAACGAGCGTTGAGCCACGGCGTTGCTCTTATCCCAGAAGGGACCGCCAAGATCCCAGTTGGCAAACCACATTTCTTCGGTTTCGAGATACTGAGACTCGGTGTTGAAGATTCCGGCATGGGCAATGAGGCAAGCAAAGCGCTTGTCATGATTTCCGGCAAGCCAATATACCGAGAAGCCGCCATAGCTTGCTCCAACGGCACCGATGCGAGCTGAGTCAACATAGGGACGCGCCTTCATGTAGTCGACAGCGCTGAGATAGTCTTTCATGTTCTGACCGCCGTAGTCACCCGAAATCTGCTCGTTCCATTCGGTTCCGAAGCCCGGAAGTCCGCGACGGTTGGGCGCAATCACGATGTAGCCCTGCGAAGCCATGAGCATGAGATTCCAACGATAGCTCCAGAACTGGCTTACCGCCTGCTGGGGTCCGCCCTGACAGTATAGAATTGCGGGATACTGCTTGGTCTCGTCGAAATTGGGAGGAAGTACCACCCAGGTAGTCATGAGCTTTCCGTCGGTAGTGGGAACCATTTCCTTTACCACCTGAGGCATGCTCAGCTGATCCATGATGTCCTTATTAACATCGGTGAGCTGAGCCACTTCCCCACCCTTCACTGAGTAGATGTCGTTTGCGGCAAGCATGGAGTGGCGCATGGTGATGAGTGTCGAAGCGTCGACAGGAGCCAGAGCGGCATAGTCGCAAACGCCTTCGGCAACGGTGTCGATGCGATGAGACTGAACGTCGATATTAAATATAGGTGTAACGCCCATGTAAGGAGCAAGGAAATAGAGCGACTTAGAATCGGTGTTCCACGCGATGGCGTCGGCAGTGAAATCCCAGTCGGCAGTCAAGTCGGTCTTTTCGCCTGAAGCGCGGTTCATCACGAAAATGCGGTTTTTATCGCTTTCATATCCGTCATGCTCCATGCTCAGCCATGCGATATAATTGCCGTCGGGAGAGAATGCGGGAGCAGTGTCGTAGCCCATCATGCCTTCGGTGATGTTGGAAGTAGATTTTGATTCAACATCATATAAATAAAGGTCGGAATTGGTCGAAACGGCATATTCCATACCGGTCTTTTTGCGGCTCACGTAGACAAGCTGCTTGCTGTCGGGCGACCATGCGAATGATTCAATTCCGCCAAAGGGCTTCATCGGCGATTCATAAGGCTCGCCCTCCATGATGTCGACAACATTGTCTACAGCCGAGCCGTCGAAATCGGCAAGGAAAGGATGGGGCACTTCAGTCACCCATTCGTCCCAGTGCTTATACATGAGGTCGTCAATGATTCTGCCCGAAGCCTTGGGGAGATCGGGATAAACATCCTGGGCTGTGCGGGCATATTTCACATTTGAAACAATCAGCACTTTTTTCTCGTCGGGAGAAAACTTGAAACCGAACACGCCTGATTCGACGCTGCTGACACACTTGCGGTTGGAGCCGTCGGCATCCATCACCCAAATCTGGTTTTTATCCCCGTCGGGATACATGAACGCGATTTTCTTTCCCCCGTCGATCCACACGGCGTTGTTTTCGGACTTTGGAGTGCGGGTGATGCGCGCCTGGTCAGTTCCGTCGACATTCATCACATAGAGGTCACGGTTGCTGCGGTTCTCTTCAACGCTTTCATAAGCGATTCCATAAAGGATTTTAGACCCGTCGGGAGAAACCACCGGGTCGGTGACGCGTCCGAGAGCCTCAAGAGCCTCCACTGAGAAGATGCCGTTTTCAACCTTGACATCCTTCTTGTCGATCACAGTCTCTTCAGCCTGCTTTTGGGAACAGGAAGCCGCAGTGACAAGCAAAGCCGACATACATAACGGTTTTAGATAATGATTCATAAAAATTTGATATTTAATGTGATTCAGTAATCTGAATTTTGAACTGCAAAATTACAAAATTATTCCCAATGTTTATTTCTTGTCGAAGAGTTGTGGATAATAAATAACCTTATCAGAGCGTTTTTATGGGCGAAATCATTAAATTTGCAACATAAACACAATCATAATGGACGAAAAACCTCAATCATATACCCGCCGCCAATCCAAGAAACCTGACCAAGCCTATGAGACTATAGGAAAAATCATGCCTCAGGATAAGGATGTGGAAGAGGCGGTGCTCGGCGCCCTCATGCTCGAAAAGGACGCTTATACAACCGTGTGCGACATTCTGAAACCGGCAAGCTTCTATGAGCCGAAACATCAGCGCATCTATGAGGCTATACAATCGCTCGGAGTAGCCCAGCAGCCTATCGACATGCTCACGGTGGTGGAGCAGCTAAGACGCAACAACACTCTTGAGGAGGTGGGAGGACCGGTGGTCATATCGGAACTCACATCGAGAGTTGCCTCGGGAGCCAACGTGGAATTTCACGCCCGCATCGTGGCACAGAAATATCTTGCCCGCGAGCTGATTTCTTTCGCAGCGGCAATCGAGGGAAAAGCCTTTGACGAGAGCAATGACATCGATGACCTTCTGCAGGAGGCTGAGGGGAAACTCTTTGAGATCTCCCAGCGAAACGTCAAAAAGGAGGTGACTCAGATTGACCCCGTCATCGGTCAGGCGATCGAGCAGATTCAGGTAGCCGCCAACCGCAAGTCGGGATTGAGCGGACTCGAATCGGGCTTCCATGAGCTTGACAAGCTGACNTCGGGNTGGCANANTTCCGACCTTATCATCATNGCNGCCCGTCCNGCNATGGGNAAGACNGCATTCGTGCTTTCGATGGCAAAGAANATGGCTGNTGANCTACAATACNCCNGTGGCGATNTTCTCGCTTGANATGTCAAANCTNCAGNTNGTGAANCGTCTNATAAGNAANGTNTGNGANCTNGAGAGNNAGAAAATCAAGANCNGTGACNNNTCACTGNCNNNGAATGGGACCAGNTNATGNNNCGCGTNAANCANCTNTACNGCGCACNNCTNTNTATCGACGANACNCCNTCNCTNTCNATNNTCGAGCTNCGNACCAAGGCNCGNCGNCTNGTCNGNGANCATCAGGTNANNNTNATAATCATNGACTANCTNCAGCTGATGAANGCCNCNGGNATGAANTTCGGCAGCCGNGAGCAGGAGGTGAGTATGATATCACGNTCNCTCAAGCAGCTNGCCAAGGAGCTCAANATTCCTATNGTGGCGTTGTCGCAGCTGAACCGCTCGGTAGAATCGCGCCAGGGCAGCGACGGAAAACGTCCGCAACTGAGCGACCTCCGCGAGTCGGGAGCGATCGAGCAGGACGCCGACATCGTTTGCTTCATCCACCGTCCCGAATANTACACCCGCTCATCGGAGGACGCCAACGGGAATGACATCAGGGGACTCGCCGAGTTCATCGTGGCAAAACACCGAAGCGGTTCGGTCGACGATGTNAAGCTTCGCTTCAANGCTAAATTCGCTCGCTTCGAGAACTGGACCGACGACGATCTAAAATCGACTCCCGGCACCATGGGTTCNCGCATGAACAGCCTGAGCGACATGGAGATGGGAAGTCCTCAATTCTCGGGCGGGACAGCCGATATTCTGGGCGGTCCCGACGACAGCGTGGCACCTTTCTNACACCTATTGATTATAGTTTTTTGATTTCAAATAAAANTTTTTTCATAAAATTGCAATTGTAATAAACTTTTTATAATTTAGCATTGTTCTAAGTGTATAAAACGATTAAATAACAAACTCAACTATTACTTAATGTTTATGAAAAAGGCTTTATTAATGATTGCCATCATGCTAGGTAGCGTGAGCGCTTTCGCACAGATCAACAAAAACGAGGTGAAAAAGCTTCAGGAATTCTTGGCTCAACCTGCTGAAAACGGGGGAACTAACGCTTCTAAACTTAAAATCACCGACCTCAAGTCGCCCGCATCATGGGAAGGCGTTACAACTGCAAACGGNCATGTAACCGCTATCGAGTGGAAAGACAAGCATCTTGCAGGTTCACTTGACCTTTCAGGATTCACCGCTCTTACCAAGGTAGACGTTTCACGNAACGCGCTTACTTCTCTTTCAGTTNACAGCGACGCCGCTCTTGTAGAACTTAACGCATCTCGCAACAAACTCGCTACTCTTGACCTTGACGGAACTTCAGCATTGACTACATTGACAATCTATCGCAACCGTCTTACTGACATCAACGTAGCATCTTCTCCGCTGATTCAGAACATCAACTGCTCAAACAACCTGTTTGTTGAACTTAGCGTAGCTAANGCAACTACTCTTAAGACTCTTAACTGCCAGGGCTGCCACCTCGAAGCATTGAANGTTCAGGGCTGCTCTAACCTTAAGAACCTCTACTGTGGTTACAACAAGCTTACAAGCATCAACCTCTTCGGTGTTGAAAATCTTCAGAACCTCAANGTTGACGACAACGAGATTCAGAACATGATCATCTCAGGTCTTCCCTCACTTGCAACATTCATCTGCAGCGATAACCGCATGGCAACTCTTGCGCTCCGCGACTGCAACGCTCTTCTCGACATCGTTTGCTCTTACAACGACCTTACCAGCTTCACTGTTGAGAACTGCCCGAATGTTCAATATGTAGACTGCTCTTACAACGACCTTACCCAGTTGACTTTGAGCAACCAGACTTTCCTTCAGAGACTTATCTGTAACAACAACCAGTTGACCATGCTTGATGTATCATTCGACCAGGCTCTTACTTACATCAACTGCCGTTACAACTTCATCAATGACTTCCGTACTATCGCTTGCGACAACTTGAGAATGGTTGCTTGCCAGTGGAACTACTAATCCAAAGTCATTAATTGATAAAATGCATTGCAGCGGGGGTGCCGGAAGGCATCCCCGCTCATTTTATTGGCAAACCGTCTCTTATAAGTCAAATTGTTTTTGTAATTTTGCGCTATGAAAAATATCCGCAACTTCTGTATTATCGCACATATCGACCACGGCAAGAGCACNCTTGCCGACCGTCTGCTTGAATTCACCGGCACAATAGCGCCTAAAGACCTTCAGGCGCAGGTGCTCGACGACATGGACCTTGAGAGAGAGCGCGGCATCACAATCAAGAGCCACGCTATCCAGATGCTTTACAAACTGAACAGCGAGGAGTATACGCTCAATCTCATCGACACTCCGGGACACGTCGACTTCTCTTATGAAGTGTCGCGCTCAATCGCCGCTTGCGAAGGCGCGCTTCTCATCGTGGACGCATCACAGGGTATTCAGGCACAGACCATCAGTAACCTGTATATGGCTATCGACAACAATCTTGAAATCATTCCGGTGATAAACAAGGTTGACCTCGACAGCGCAAAGCCCGACGAAGTTGAGGATCAAATCGTGGATCTGCTCGGATGCAAGCCTGAGGAGATTATCAGGGCTTCGGGAAAGACCGGTATAGGAGTTCCGGAAATACTTCAGGCTATTGTTGAGCGCGTTCCCGCCCCGGTTGGTGATCCCAAAGCACCCTTGCAGGCATTGATTTTTGACTCGGTGTTCAATCCGTTTCGCGGAATCATCGCCTATTACAAGATTGTCAACGGAACGATCAGAAAGAACGATTTTGTAAAATTCGTAGCAACCGGAAAAGAGTATCACGCCGACGAAATCGGAGTGTTGAAACTCGACATGTCGCCTCGCGAAGAGCTTTCAGCCGGAAATGTAGGCTACATCATTTCGGGCATAAAAACCTCGAAGGAAGTAAAGGTGGGCGACACGATAACCCACGTGGAGAATCCATGCAGCAATTCGATAGAGGGATTTCAGGAGGTGAAGCCGATGGTGTTTGCCGGCGTCTACCCCATCGAGACCGAAGATTTCGAGAATCTGCGCTCGTCGCTGGAGAAACTTCAGCTGAATGACGCTTCGCTCACTTTCAGCCCTGAATCGTCAATGGCACTCGGATTCGGATTCCGTTGCGGCTTCCTTGGACTTCTCCACATGGAGATTATCCAGGAGCGTCTCGGCAGGGAATTTGACATGGATGTCATCACGACTGTGCCCAACGTGTCCTATCGCGTATATGACAAAAAGGGGAACATGACCGAGGTCCACAATCCTTCGGGATTGCCCGACGCGACCATGATCGACCATATCGAGGAGCCATATATCAGAGCTTCGATAATAACCGCCGCCGACTTCATCGGTCCGATAATGACGCTTTGCCTGAGCAAGCGCGGCGAACTGATAAAGCAGGAGTATATCTCGGGCAACCGCATGGAGATGATTTTTGACATGCCTCTCGGCGAAATCGTGATTGACTTCTATGACAAGCTTAAATCGATTTCAAAGGGATATGCTTCATTTGACTATCATATCCATGACTTCCGCGAGTCGAAACTGGTGAAGCTCGACATTTTGCTTAACGGCGAGAGCGTTGACGCGCTGAGCACGCTGACCCATGTTGACAACGCAGTGACTTTCGGACGCCGCATGTGTGAAAAGCTTAAAGAGCTCATTCCGCGCCAGCAGTTTGACATTGCGATCCAGGCGGCTATCGGTGCGAAAATCATTGCTCGCGAAACAATCAAGGCAGTGCGTAAGGACGTGACAGCCAAGTGTTATGGCGGCGATATTTCCCGTAAGAGAAAACTGCTTGAGAAACAGAAGAAGGGAAAGAAGCGCATGAAGCAGATAGGCTCAGTGGAAGTTCCGCAGAAAGCTTTCCTTGCTGTTCTGAAACTTGATTGACGTTCCGGTTGTTATAATAGGGTAAGAACTATTTATTTTACCCTATTTATGACCGATAAAGTTTTTAATGCCGGAAACGGGGCATCCGACAACGTATTTTTTACAGCCAAGCACACTTTAAAGCGCTATGCCTCGGGGGGAAACGTGCTTATAGCCACTACCGTACTGGCTCTTATCGTAGCAAATCTGCCGGGAGTCAATGAACTGTATTCCGATTTCTGGAATCAGGAGATAAGACTTCAGGTGGGCTCGTTCAACATATTCAGCCATGCCGGGCATCCGATGACGATGCTCCAGTTCATCAACGACGCGCTGATGGCACTATTTTTCTTCACAATCGGACTGGAGATAAAGCGCGAAGTGCTCGTGGGCGAACTCAGTTCAATCAAGCAGGCGCTTCTTCCAATCATCGCCGCCGTGGGCGGTATGCTTGTTCCGGTCGGAATCTACATGGCGCTTGCCAACGGAACTGACTACATGGGCGGAGCGGCAATTCCAATGGCGACCGACATCGCCTTCACTCTCGGAATACTCGGAATGCTCGGAAGCCGAGTGCCTGTGTCGTTAAAGATATTTCTCACCACCCTTGCCGTGGTCGATGACATTGGCGGCATCATTGTAATCGCCGCATTTTATTCCGATCACATCGAGGTGAGCCTGTTGCTGTGCGCCATCGGACTCCTTGGGCTTCTTTTCCTCGGCTCCAAGCTGATGATTCAGAGCAAAATCTTTTATCTCGTGATCGGCACAGCCGTGTGGTATCTGTTCCTCAACTCAGGCATCCATCCGACAATAGCTGGCGTGCTTGTGGCGTTCTGCATCCCGTCGACTCCGGTGCTTCCTCCTAAGAATTACATCAAGACCATACGTTCTCAGATAGCCTACTTCAATGCCGCCGACGATGAATCGCTCAGCCAGCAGTCAATGCTTACAAAGGCTCAGATGGACCACTTGAAAGAGATTGAATCGGCATCGGACAAGGTTATCTCTCCTCTTCAGGATCTTGAGGACTCGCTCCACCCTATCGTGAACTACATCATTATTCCGGTTTTCGCCTTTGCCAATGCCGGTATAACGCTCTGGGGCTTCGAGCCGTCGGCTCTGTTCAGCGGCATCGGTCTGGCTGTCATCATCGGTCTGGTCGTAGGCAAGTTCCTCGGCATATTCCTGTTCTCATGGGGCGCAATCAAATTGAACATCGCGCCAATGCCCGACCGCACCGATTTCAAGATGCTTGCCGGCGTGGCAGTTTTAGGCGGAATCGGTTTCACGGTGTCGCTCTTCATCGCCAACCTTACATTTGACGACGCAGGAGCTGCCGGACTCGTATTGCTCAACAATGCCAAGCTCGGAATTATCGCCGGATCTCTGCTTGCAGGAATCATCGGCTATCTAATTCTGCGCGCCACTCTCCCCTCGCCCGAGAAAGAGTGACGAGCAAGGGATGGGGGCTTTAAGGTCGTTAAGAACCTTAACGACGGAGATGATTGCGGCAATGTTTTTAATGCTGAGCTATGTTAACATTTATTGTAGATGCGTAGGTTGCTATCGGGAATTAAATGACTACCTTTGTAGCCGATTTATGATGGTTTCCATACTTAACATCACATTAATATGATTGACATCAAAGCACTTAAAACAAAGATCCTTTCAGGTGACACACTTACCGCGGAGGAAGCATTGTCGCTTTCGGAGATTGAGGTTTCTCAGCAGGAGGAGTTGTGGAGTGCCGCCGAAGAGATAACCGGAGCATTGTGCGACAAAACATTTGACTCATGCTCCATCGTAAACGCTCGTTCAGGAAAATGTCCCGAAAACTGCAAATGGTGCGCTCAATCGGCACATCATAAGACAAATATCGACACTTATCCGCTGATAAGCCGTGAAGAGTGCATGAATGCCGCCGAAATGAACCGCAAGGCGGGCATACGCCGCTTTTCAATGGTGACAAGCGGGCGGAAGATGCAGGGGAAAGACCTTGACACTGTGTGTGATTACTATAAGGAGCTGAATCACAAGGGTGGATTGCACTTGTGCGCATCAATGGGACTGCTTGACCGTGACGAACTTCAGAAGCTGTATGATTCAGGAGTGACTCGCTATCATTGTAACCTTGAAGCCGCACCGTCGTTTTTCTCGCAGCTATGCAGCACCCACACTGTGGAGGATAAAATAAACACGATTCTCATGGCTCGCGAAATAGGGTTTGAAGTGTGCAGCGGCGGCATAATCGGGATGGGCGAAACAAGACGCCAGCGCATAGAACTGGCTCTTGAGCTGAGACGCGTCGATCCCCACTCCATTCCCATAAACCTGCTGTGCCCTATTCCCGGGACACCGCTCGAAAATCAGAAACCGCTCACTGAGGATGAAGTTTTAAACACCATCAGCTTTTTCAGATTTATACATCCCACTAAGGTGTTGCGCTTTGCGGGCGGAAGAGCGCAACTCGAAAAAGACGCTCAACTCCGCGCGCTGAAAATAGGCATGAACGGAGGGATAATGGGAGACCTACTGACCACCATAGGCTCAAAAGTGGAGGAAGACAAGCGCCTTATAGCCGAGGGCGGATATGAATATTAGAATATGCCGACAGATATGAAAGGGCAAACTATTGTCAGCATAATCGCAAGCCTGTTGTTTTGCGGCAACGGCATAATGGCTCAGGAAACCACCGACTCCCTCAATCATGAGCTTGAGGAAGTAGTGGTGAGAATGCCGAGAGGTCTTCGGAAAATGACGGGAGCAATCAATGGCGATATTATTTCAGCGACCGAGCTTAAGCGCGCGGCATGCTGCAATCTGGGAGAAAGCTTCACAACCAACCCGTCGGTCGATGTAAACTACACCGACGCGGCTACCGGAGCGCGCCAAATCAGGCTGCTCGGACTTTCAGGCTCATACGTGCAGATGCTCACGGAGAATATACCCAATTTCCGCGGAGCCGCCGCTCCCTACGGGCTTGGCTATATTCCCGGACCATGGATGCAGTCGATACAGGTTTCCAAAGGCGCTTCATCGGTCAAAAACGGATATGAGTCCATCACGGGGCAAATCAATGTCGAGATGAAAAAACCTCAACTCGACCCGTCAGTGTCGGTCAATGCCTACTATGACATGATGAACAAACTTGAACTTAACGCTGACGGCAATATGCACTTCGGTGAGAACTGGAGCGGAGGAGCGCTTGCTCATTTTGAAAACGGGTTCAGCAGCCATGACGCCAATGACGACGGTTTTTCCGACATGCCACGCATCAGACAATTCTCCATCATGCCGCGAGTGGCATATCTCGGCACGAAGTACGTGTTTCAGGCATCAGCAAAATTTCTTACAGAAAGACGCCTGAGCGGTCAGGACACACATCATGCCACGGAAACTCACTCCTCCCCTCTCTATAAAATCAGGATAGACACGCGCCGATGGGAGGCGATGACTAAAAACGCCTATATGTTTGACCGAGTAAATGACGGCAACGTGGCGCTGATAGTCGCCGCTTCGGGACACTACCAGGACGCACTGTATGGACTAAGGGTGTGTGACATCGACCAAAACGAGGTGTATGCGTCATTGATGTTTGAACGCAAATGGAGCGACCTCCACGCCCTGAGCACCGGACTGTCGATGAACTATGACCATTTCAACAACCGCTATCGGTTTATTGCCGACGAGTCATTGCCAACAGACCATGACGGGTATAACGAACTCGTCGCAGGCGCATATGCCCAATATACGCTAAATCTAAATGACTTATTGGTAGTGATGGCAGGAGTGAGATATGACCGCAGCAACCGTTACGGAAATATGTTCACGCCGAGAATGCACCTACGCTATAATCCGTTGACAAATCTCTCGCTCCACGCATCGGCAGGACGAGGCTTCAGGTCGCCACATCCGCTGGCTGAGTATTCCTACATGCTCGCATCCTCAAGAACTATCGAGATCGCGCCGAAACTGAGTCAGGAATCGGCATGGAACTTCGGCACGGGCGGCAACTTCACCTGTTATCCCGGAGGGCGAAAATTAGACTTCGCGGTCGAATATTATTACACTACGTTCACCAATCAGCTAATGCTGAATCTTGACCGAGATCCTCACGCGGCATACATTTATTCGTCCACGGGAAAATCCTATTCCCACGCTCTGCAAACCGAAATCACGTTTGAGCCGATTAATGAACTCACGTTGACGGCGGCATGGCGACTGACCGACGTCAAAGCAGAATATGACGGACACGGACTTCAACAGAAACCGCTCACCTCACGGCATAAGGGACTGTTCACTGCCGGATATGCGCCCGGCATGGGACTGTGGCAATTTGACGTTTCATGCGCCATTAACGGAGGCGGCAGAATGCCTACGTCCTATAAATTGTCGTCAGGAGAAATGTCATGGAAATCCAGCTATTCCTCTTTCGTGCAGCTAAACGCGCAGATAACACGCAATTTCCGTCACTGGGCGCTATATATCGGAGGAGAGAATCTAACAAATTTCCGACAGCCCAACCCTATCATCGGAGCTTCAAACCCGTGGGGTCCTGACTTTGACGCTACGATGATCTACGGCCCTCTTCAGGGCGCGATGGTATATGCAGGTTTCAGATTCAATTTCACAAAATATCTCTAAATAAACACCAATTATGAAAAAAGCGATTACACTGATGGCTCTGCTTGTCATGATGATGAGTTTCGCCATGCCGATGTCGGCAAAGGGACCGACAAAATCAGAAACACTTGTTCTTTCGGTAAATCCACAGATGTCATGTCAAAACTGCGAGAACAAAATCAAGTCCAACTTGCGTTTTGAGAAAGGCGTAACCAACATTGCTACAAGCCTTGAAAACCAGAGCGTGACAATAACGTTCAATCCTGAAAAGACAGATAAAGCCAAGATTATAGCCGCATTCAAAAAAATAGGATACACGGCTACTGAAAAAGCCGGCAATGAGACTCCGACTTGCGGAGGGAAATCGTGTTGCTCGGAAAATGGCGACAAGAAGTGCTGCGGCGGAGCCGAAAAGCCGGAACCGACCAAGTGCCACTAAAAAGAAACATTAAAAACGGAGGTCAGAGCGTCACTACTATTTTGCCGATCTGACCTCTTTTTTCTGCCAGTTTATGAGCCTCGGCTATTTGAGCAAATTCAAACCGCCTCGCTATAACCGGACGTATTCCTGCCAGGTCTATGAGCCTCAGCATGTCGTCAATAACATCCCGAGTTGGCGTATTGCTGTAGAATCCCGTGAGGTATACTCCTGACGGAATCTCTTTTATGGGGTCGAAATCCTTAAGTCCAAATATTCCGCCAAGCAGCCCGGTGTGACACACGACACCATGACGAGCCGTGATTCTCAGGGATTCCCGCAGTGTCGAGGCGCCTATCAGTTCAAGCACTTTAGAGGCTCCAGAAGGATGGCGTTCCAGAAATCTACGTCCGAAATACTCGCCCTCAATAACAACATCGTCGGCGCCACAATTCAGAAGCATATCGGCTTTTTCCTCACTGCGAGTGGTAGAGACGGTTTTCGCCCCGATCGCCTTGGCTAGCTGCAACGCCGCAATGCCCACTGTAGATGTTCCTCCACGAATCAACAACAGGTCTTTTTCAGAAAGCTGCAACGATGTTTTCAATGACCCGAAGGCAGTGTAGAATGTCTCGGGCAGAGCCGCAAGTTCAGCCCATTCCAACCGGGTGTCAACAGCAAAAACATGACTGGCGGGTAAAAGCGCATATTCAGCATAGCTGCCGTTGAAACTGCGTCCCATGCCTCCCATCAAGGCAATGACACGCTGCCCACGGCTAAAGCCGCTATCGGAAGGATCGGCAATCTCCCCCACACATTCGATGCCCGGAACCACAGGGGTATTAATATAAGGCTGTGCCACTTCAAACTGACGCAACAGCACTTCAGAATGATTTATTCCAAATGCCTTTACACGAATAAGCACCCATCCGGGACGCACTTCGGGAACAGGCACATCGACTAATTTCATTTCTTCAGCCGAGCAAGGCTCGGTCAAAACAACGGCTTTCATATTTTCTTCCAACATTGAGGATCAGGGGCATAAAACGAATGATGGTATCCGTAGGCAACGGCAGGACATCCTCGACAGAAACGAAGCAGCTCGCACTTGGCACATTTTTCAAACCTATCGTATCGCCGATAGGCACTCATTTCCTCTCCTGTCCAAAGCTCATAAAGCTGCCTGCTGAACATATTGCCAACAACGCTATCAAAGCGACGGCAAGCCATGACATTGCCGTCAGGCTGGATGGTAAAATGGCAGTCCCCGCAATGGCATCCGTCATAAATGGCATCGGGATCGCTATCTTCGGGTATTTTGAACAACCCTTTCTCATAAAGATATAGAGTCCAGAGGTGGTCCTTCAGATTAAAGATTGTAGCCGAATCCTTGTACTGCTCAAACTTTTGCCAGACGGTGTCAAGAAAAGCGCGATATTCATCAGGAGTTATGCGGGTAGACTTTTCATCAGAAGTGGGGCAATATCTGCCAAACGCAAAAACGTCTACTTTCTTTTCGACCACTAAGTCGATTATATCGGGAATCTCGCTGATGTTTGTCCCTGAAACTGTTGTCATGACAGCTACCCTTATGCCGTTTCGCTTCAAAACATCTATCTTTTCAATGGTGGTGTCGAAAGACCCCTTGCGACGGATCATGTCGTGGGTTTCCCTCATCCCGTCGATGGAAAGCTGGTATTTTTCACATCCCATAGACTTGAGGCGCCGACATGACTCATCAGTGACATGAAAGGGATTTCCGAGAATGGTGAAAGGAATGTGACGCTCTTCGAGCATGGAAAGTATGGTCCAAAAGTCACGATGCAAAATGGGATCGCCGCCGGTGATATAAAAATAAGGGAGGCGGTTAATCTTCCCGCACATATCCACACATTGCCTGAGAACCTCTACGGCTTTTTCAATAGAGATCTCTATGAGGCGGGGATGTCCCTCGGAAAATATGTAACAATGCTCACAGCGCTGATCGCAACTGTCAGTTATATGCCATTGAAATGCAAAATAGTCCATAATCACATCACTAAAATAAGCGGCTCCGATACACTTAGTCAAGGCATCGGAGCCGCATAAATCAATAGGCTTAATTATTTCTCGCCTGCGCCACAAGCTGAACCGCATGCAGCAGGTTTGGGTTCAGGCTTTTCGTCACCTGCTCCGCAGGCAGAGCCACATGCTCCCGAAGGTTTTTCAGTTTCAGTATTAGCACACAGATAAGCTTGAGCGGTGTGCTTTACAGCACCATTGTTGATACGTTTCATTTTAATGAAGTTTTATAGAGTTAAACATGTTCCAACGCCACAAATATAGCAGATTACTTTTTATCTATCAAGAGGTTACAAATTTGCACCTTAGTAACCTATTTATCGCTTTTAGTGAACCACAGATGATTACAAAAATGAATTAAATTAAAAAAATTAACTTACTTCGCAGCATTTGGATTTCACGGATTAATGGGCTAACTTTACGCTTCAAACACGATTGATTATGAGAAAGAAAGAACAGCTAAACTCGATAATAGAGATTTGTCCGATCAGAAATGTGGTGGCACGTTTCGGCAATAAATGGGCATTGCTCGTCATCCTGATTCTGGGCGAAAGCGAGTCGATAAGATACAACGAACTCGGGCGTAAAATCCCCGATATTTCATCAAGAGTTCTTGCATCGACCCTACGCACACTTGAAGCCGACGGACTTGTAAAGCGGGAGTTTTACCAGGAAGTTCCACCGCGAGTGGAGTATTCGCTCACTGAAACAGGGCGCTCTTTAGTGCCCATAATACTCCAATTGACTGAATGGGCACAGAACAACATGAAAACCATAATCGCCCATAGAAACGGAGAGAAAACCGACTGAGGATCGTTACCACCGATTAAGGATTCCTATTTTTTAAGGGAGACTGAAATGAGGAGTTCCCTGCCACGGAGCCGGCGCTGGCTCTCGAATGACGTAAGTTGATTATAGGATGTGTAATTGTAGGAACGGCGGTTAAAGAGGTTGTTAATCACTGCCGAGAGTTCGACACGTTTATTCAATTTAAAAATAGCTTTTGCGTCGAGCAGAAACACATTCTTGAATTTGTCGGCAGTCAGCTCATTCCGATAATGTTCGCCGGCAATGTTCCACTGCCACTTTTTGTGGGGCGTCAAATTGATAAGCAGCTCGTTCTGAATATCCTGAAGCCACGATGCTTTTGCCGCATTCATTGCCAAGCGGCTGGATGACAAGCTGATTTTATAGTCAAACCCGAGCCATCGCAGCGGCGCTCCGCTAATCTTAAATGCCGTCGACCATGACGTGGTGACCGAATTCACATCCCGGTTCTCGGAAATCAAGCGCGACTCACTGCGGCTGAAGCTGCCGAGGATATTAAAACTTCCTCGAATGAAGTCGAGGGTCTTGCCGATATTTCCATTTGCCATAAACATTTCGGAGTCGCTATTTGCCGAGGTGTAGGAGTAGACGATGTAATCGCCATAAAGCTGTTGAGCCAAAGTATATGGGCGATGACTCCACGACTGCATGACAAAAGCATTGGCAAACAACCCGCGGCGGGTGTGCTTGTAAGAGAGATTAGCCGACAGGTTGCGTGATGTAGAGTTGTAGAAGTCATCGACGCCGCGGCGGAAGGAGCGGTAGTCGGTCATCACATATCCTGGCTGTATGAGCGCCAAATCCATGGGTGAGCGCCCTATGCCTCCACGCACACTTATCGACAGGCGATTGTTGGGTTTCCAGTTCATTGACAGCGACGGGGAGAAATAGCCCTCGCTGTGATTGGCGAGCGCTTTGTCAAACGTGTAACGCGCAAAGCTGACCGGAGCGCTTAGAGTGAAGTTGACACGCTTCACCCAATACTCGAATTTGGGCGTGGCATATACCGTGAGATAATTTGTGTTCAGTACATTTGTCGTCTCTTCGCCGAGGAGTTCAACGGGGAGGTCAGGCAGCTGAGTGTTGAGCGAGCGGAAATATCCCTTGACACCACCTTCGAGGCTGACGGTGACACCTTTCAGCGAGAAGGCGTAGGAGGCGCTCTCGTTGGTGTAGAAGGCATGGTCTTTTACACGCTGACGGATGAAACTCCCATCCATCGACACGGAAAGCGATTGGGGCATCGACTCCCATTCATTCTTGCTGAGGAAGGTGACAAGGTGGCTCTTGGTCGGCGATGACGAGCTGTTAAAACGCTTGATGAGCTTGAAATCGTTGCTCACATAGTAATCAGGCAGCGATGCCGCCTGGTCATTAGGCAGAGATCCGGTCACGCCGAGACTCACATCGTCCCAATTAATATTGGCGCCAAGAGTGTTGTTGATGAACGCTGTCTTTTGATTCAATTCATAGATGAATTTGCCCGACAAGGCATGGGAGCGGTCTACGCCCTTGCGATTTTCGGTGACGACACGGTCGCCGTCATTCAGAAAATAGGTAGTTACGTTAGTCGCCGTTGCGGTGACACGGTTGAATGAATAATCTATCTGTGTTTTCAGTTCTCCCCGTCCAAACTTCCACAGGGAGTTGGTCGATACGAGCGCCGAGCGGTTGAACATGGTTCGCTTGCGGCTAAGATCAGGCACTCCAGGGAGGGACACGTTGACATAACCGCTCAGGTCAGTTCCGCGGCGTGAAGCGAAAAAGTCGGTGGTCTGCGCCGAGAGGTCTTTACCGATATTGTTGGTTTTGAAAGTAGTTATATTCTGAAAATCGGGCATGACCGCCATGGCAAATAGTTCGCCGTCCCATATCGCTCCTTCAGGCTGCCACGCATATCCCCCGGCGGCATCTCCGTGGAAAGCCCATGTCGCTTTAGCCTTGTTTTTCAATTTTAGATTTATTGCGGCTTTGTCGGAAAAAGATATGCCTGAAAGCACTTGCATAGGCTGATGATTTTCCATCACTTCAACGGCGCCGACATCTTCATGACTGATGCCGTTGGTGGCTATGCCGTATTTTCCGCCAAGAAGATCGGAGCCTTCAATATAAAACTTGTTGATGTCCTCACCCTGATATTTGATTTTGCCTGAATTTTCGACGTCGATGCCCGGCATACGCTTGAGAACGTCGCCTATGGAACGGTCTTGCGATTGCGCGAAGCTGCCTACATTATAGGTAATGGTATCGCCCTGCTCCCTTATGCGGTCGGCTTTAACAGCCACCTCTTTTAGCTTGATTGCAGAGACTGCCATAGTTACCGTGACGGGAAACTGCACGCTGTCAAGTGCGACGGTTTGCTTTGCAAATCCCATCATCGACACGTCGAGGGTGTAGCCCTTAATATCTGGCGACGAGATGGAGAACTTACCGGCAGCATCGGAAGAAGCATATTTCTTAATTTTTCCTTCGGCATTAC
>JAAVEM010000022.1 GCA_014801235.1 Bacteroides sp.
AATATTGCTGTTGAGCCGGCTGCTGCCGACGGAGCATTCGGTCTTGTTTTCAGCCTTTGCAATCTTGCTGCCAACAAGCAGATTGGTCTTTGCGATGTAATTATCTCAGGTAATGTCATTGGCGACATCACAGCAGGTATCGTGAATGTGAACGCAGCCGAGGAGAACGCTCCTATGTACAACCTCCAGGGCGTACAGGTTGATGAGAATTACAAGGGTGTCGTTATCAAGAACGGCAAGAAGTTCATCAACAAATAATCCTTTCGTCACTTTAATTTAGGATAACATAATGTTAATTATTTCCCATTAGGGTAATAATTTTTTTCAAAGTGAGTGAGTGTGTCAATCTGTGAAGATCGACACACTTTTTTTTGGATGCCGTTGTGTTTATAGATTTGATTATCTTTACTAACTTTGCAACATGGCTACGAGTTTTTTACAAGTTGACAATCTGACCAAGAGCTATGGCGACAGAGTGCTGTTTGCCGACGTTACTTTCGGAGTATATGAGGGTGATAAGATAGGCGTAATCGCCAAGAACGGAACGGGCAAATCGACCCTGCTGAATATAATCGCCGGAAAAGAGAGTCCCGACTCGGGAAATATAGTGTTTCGCAACGGACTGCGCACGGGGATTCTGGAACAGAACCCCGACTTTGGCAACGCTGTGACCGTGATGGACTACATGATGGAGAATCATCATGCCGAAAGCGAATATGACCTGGACTACAGCGACCGCGCCGTGAGACAGCTTTCCCAGCTCGGCATCGAGGATCCCAACGCAATGATCAACACGCTGTCGGGCGGACAAGCCAAGCGTGTGGCTCTCGCGAAGGTGATACTCGGCAACCCCGAACTTATAATACTCGACGAGCCAACCAACCATCTTGACATCGAGTCGATAGAATGGATAGAGGGCTATCTTAAAAAGTCGCGCGTGACCCTGCTGATGGTTACCCACGATCGATATTTTCTTGACCGCGTCACCAATAAAATAATCGAAATAGACCGAGAGCAGATATTCACCTACGACGGAAACTATGACCTCTATCTGCGCCGCCGACAGGAAAGAATCGACGCCATGTCGGCTGAGCTCGCCAAGGTGAAGAACACTCTGCGCAAGGAGCAGGAATGGATGCGCCGCCAGCCTCAGGCAAGAGCGGGAAAAGCGAAATATCGCATCGACGCCTTCTATGACCTCAAGGAGCGTTCGCAGGTGAATATGCGCGAGGATAATGTGAACCTCAACGTGAAAGCATCCTATATCGGTTCCAAGATTTTTGAAGCCGCGGGAGTGAACAAGCGTTTCGGCGACAAGATTATTCTCGACGACTTCACCTATACATTCGCGCGCTATGAAAAGCTGGGCATCATAGGGCACAACGGCGTGGGCAAGTCCACCTTTATCAAGATGCTTCAAGGGCTCATCGCTCCCGACTCGGGAGAGTGGAACGTGGGCGAAACAGTGAAATTCGGCTATTACAGCCAGGAGGGAATCGCCTTTGACGAGAACAAGAAGGTGATCGACGCAGTGACCGAACTTGCCGATGACATCGTGGTGAACGGCGACGTGAGATATTCTCCGATGCAGTTTCTGACCCATTTTCTTTTCTCTCCCGCCGACCAGCAGAAGTATATCCACACTCTCAGCGGCGGCGAAAGAGCGCGCCTGCATCTCGCCACGGTGCTGATGCAATCGCCCAATTTCCTGATTCTCGACGAGCCCACCAATGACCTTGACATCGTGACACTCGCCATTCTGGAGGACTATCTGCGCAATTTCAACGGATGCCTTATAGTGATAAGCCATGACCGTTTCTTCCTCGACAGCATAGTGGACCATCTCTTTGTGTTTGAAGGCGACGGCAAAATAAAGGATTTCCCGGGAGGCTACAGCGACTACCGCGAGTGGCTGAAAGCACAGCAAACCGCCGAAGCGACTCCACCCAAGGCTGCCGCCGCTCCCGCCACCACCGACAAACCGGTGAACCGCAAACGTCGCATGTCCTACAAGGAGCAGAAAGAGTTTGAGAGCCTGAGCGTGGAGATTGACTCCCTGACTGCCGAGAAGAAGGAGCTTGAGGATGCCTTCAATAGCGGGAATGTCGACGATCTTTCCGCTAAGTCGGCGCGCTATGAGGAGGTGAAGAATCTTCTTGACGAGAAGGAGATGCGCTGGCTCGAACTCTCGGAAATTTAACTCCATCAATTGGATGAGCATACGCAAAACCCCGTGCTGTCAAATCAACACGGGGTTTTACTTATTTCTACATCTCCAATATCACCCCGTGAGCCACAATCTGATGAAACGGCAGGGTACAAATTGGGAGGGGCAGGTCAAATGGCGAATTCGTTTTTGATGGCGTCGACCATGTCGAGTTTTTCCCATGTGAAAAGCTCGACTTCGATCTCTTTTTTGCCTTCGTACTTTGAATTGAACACCTTGGTGACAGTCATCGGCTCACGCCCGACATGACCGTAGGCTGCGGTTTCCTGATAGATGGGGGCACGCAATTTCAAGCGCTTCTCGATGGCATAGGGGCGCATGTCGAAAAGTTTTTTTACACGCTCGGAGATTTCGCCGTCAGACATATTGACTTTGGCAGTGCCGCGGGTGTCGACATATAGACTGACAGGCTCGGCGACGCCAATTGCGTAAGCCACTTGCACGAGGGCTTCGCGCGCCACTCCTGCCGCCACAAGATTTTTGGCGATGTGACGAGCTGCATAAGCTGCCGAACGGTCAACCTTGGAGGGGTCCTTGCCCGAGAAGGCTCCGCCGCCGTGAGCGCCTTTGCCGCCATAAGTGTCGACGATGATTTTACGCCCGGTGAGTCCGGTGTCGCCGTGAGGACCGCCGATCACGAATTTTCCGGTGGGATTGACATGGAGAATCAAGTTGTCGTCAAACATTGCCTGAACATTTTCAGAAAGTCGGGCTTTCACTCGGGGCAAAAGTATTTTTTCGACATCTTCCTTGATGCGGGCAAGCATGAGAGAGTCGGCTTTTTCAACCGACCCTGCTTCGTCGGGGGTGATAAACTCGTCATGCTGAGTGGAAATGACGATGGTGTGAATTCTGACCGGCTCGCCCTTGGGGGTATACTCGATTGTCACCTGGCTCTTTGCATCGGGACGCAGATAGGTCATCTCCTTCCCTTCGCGGCGTATCGCCGAGAGTTCACGCAGCAACAGATGGCTCAGGTCGATGGGCAGAGGCATATAGGCTGGAGTTTCGTCGCAGGCATATCCAAACATCATGCCCTGGTCGCCGGCTCCTTGCTCCTCGAGGGTTTCACGCTCCACGCCTCGGTTGATGTCGGCGCTCTGTTCATGAAGAGCCGAGAAGACTCCGCAGGCGTTGCCGTCAAACATCAACTCGCTGCGGTTATACCCGATGTTGTTGATGACTCCGCGGGTCACTTCCATGAGGTCGACATAGGCGTTGCTCTTCACTTCGCCCGCAATCACCACCTGCCCGGTGGTGACGAGGGTTTCACACGCCACCTTTGACGCAGGGTCATAGGCAAGAAATTCGTCGAGCACCGCATCAGAAATCTGATCGGCTACTTTGTCGGGATGTCCCTCGGAAACTGACTCGGATGTAAAAAGATAATTTTTCATTATTCCTGGTGTTTTTTCTTTGCAAAAATAAAAATCTCCGAACCGCAATTCAAGGACGCGGACGGAGCGAAAAAACATAGGAAAAACCAACTTCGCGGTTTTAGCATTTTTTTCGGTGGTTGCAAGCAGCCAAATTTCTCCACCCGGACCGGAATCCGATTTCGGCTGCAAAAATAGGGAATAAATCTGACACGGCAAATTTATTCCCCATTTTTAACATCTCAACACGTAGCCCCGTCAGCGATGGGCGTTGTGGATAACGTAGTCTTTCACTTTCTGGAAGAGGTCGGTGGCAAAAACGAAGTTGGAAAGCGCCTCATTGGTAGTTTCGTAAATGAGCTCCTTGTTGCCGACCCATTCGCGATAGCCCTTGTTGATGAAAACGATGTTTTCGCCGATGCCGAGCACCGAGTTCATGTCGTGGGTGTTGATGACGGTTGTCATGTTATATTCATGAGTTATGTCGCTCAGCAGCTCGTCGATGAGTATCGAGGTCTTGGGATCAAGTCCCGAGTTGGGCTCGTCGCAGAAAAGATATTTTGGATTGAGGGCGATGGCTCGCGCGATTGCGACACGCTTCTGCATTCCGCCCGATATTTCGCTGGGATATTTTTCGTCGGCTCCTTTCAGCCCCACTCGCTCAAGGCAGAACTGCGCGCGCTCGCGACGCTCGGCGACGTTCATGGAGGTGTACATCATCAGCGGAAATTCCACGTTGCCGAGCACCGTCTCGGAGTCGAAGAGCGCCGAGCCCTGAAAGAGCATGCCGATCTCGGTGCGCAGATGCTGCACCTGATTGCGGTCCATCTCCAGAAGATTGCGTCCGTCATAAAGAATCTCGCCCTGCTCGGGACGCACGAGTCCTACGAGCGATTTCATCAACACGGTTTTACCTGAACCGCTCTGACCGATGATGAGATTGGTCTTTCCGGTTTCAAACACTGCGCTCACGCCTTTGAGCACCTTGACTCCGTCAAAGGATTTCTCTATTTCTTTAACCTCAATCATTGCATCAAAAGTTTAGTGAGAATCACGTCGAACAACAAAATCAGAATCGAGCTCGCTACCACCGCATCGGTAGAGGCTTTGCCGACATCGAGCGCGCCGCCCTTCACATAGTATCCGAAGAATGAAGAAACGGAGGTGATGATGACTGAAAAGACCAGCGCCTTTATGATGGTGTACCACACATACCACTCGACGAAAAGAGTCTGGATGCCGTAGATGTATCTCGACACGGGAATCATGTCGGTGAAAGCGGCGATAAACCATCCGCCCAAAAGTCCGGTGGCGATAGAGAAGACCACAAGCACCGGAATGAAGAACATGAAAGCGAGAATCTTGGGGAGCACAAGGAACTGTGCCGAGTTTATACCCATTATCTCAAGGGCGTCAATCTGCTCGGTGACACGCATGGTTCCGATTTCGGAAGCGATGTTGGAGCCGACCTTTCCCGACAGAATCAAGCAAAGCACAGCCGAGCTGAACTCGAGAAGAAGAATGTCGCGCGTGGCGAGACCTGTAGAGTAGGCGGGCATGAGTGGCGATGTCATGTTGAGCTGCATCTGGATACATATAACGGCACCGATGAACACCGAAATGACAATCGTCAGCGGGATTGAGTCTATGCCCAGTTTTCCCACTTCCATCAAAAATTTACGCCCGAACACTCCCCATTTCAACGGCATGGAGAAGACACGCTTCATAAACAGGCAATAGCGCCCGAAAGTAGTCAATGACGATTGTATAATCATGTAGCATTCTTTATGATTACGCAAAGTTAAGGATTTTTCTTTGCTGTGAAATGTTTTTTTGCTTACTTTGTGTGTTATAAGCGAAATAAACATCGACTGAAACATGCTAATTATCGGTATTGCCGGCGGAACCGGATCAGGAAAAACGACTGTGGTCAACAAAATCATCAACAGCCTGCCACCGGGCGAAGTCGCTGTCCTGCCCCAGGATTCCTATTATAAAGACTCAAGCCATGTTCCCGTGGAGGAACGATGCAACATAAACTTCGACGAGCCAAACGCCATCGAATGGACCCTGCTGCGCAAACATCTCGAAGACCTCAAGGCAGGCAAGAGCATCGACATGCCCACCTATAGCTATCTGACCTGCACGCGACAGGAAGCGACAGTACACGTGGAGCCGCGCGACGTGGTCATCGTGGAGGGCATTCTCGTGCTGACCCAGCCCGAACTGCGCAACATTATGGACGTGAAAGTGTTTGTCGACGCTGACGCCGACGACCGCCTGATAAGGGTGATTTCACGCGACGTGATCGAACGCGGCAGAACGGCTCAGATGGTGATAGACCGATATGAAGGCGTGCTGAAGCCCATGCATCAGCAATATATCGAGCCGTCGAAACGGTTTGCCGATCTTATCGTGCCCCAGGGAGGAAATAACATCGTGGCTATAAACCTGCTCACCGACTATATCGAAGCTCGCCTGAGAAAGGCTAAACAACAGTAAAATGGAACAACAAGAAGATAATCAACTGACATCCGACATAACCGAAGAAGCAATCGCGGCGGCAGAAACGACACCGACCGACGACAAGATGGTGCTGCGCACGGAAAACCTCGTAAAGAAATACGGCAAGCGCACCGTTGTCAATCACGTGTCGATCAACGTGAAACAGGGTGAAATCGTTGGACTGCTCGGTCCTAACGGAGCGGGCAAAACGACCACGTTCTACATGACTGTGGGACTTATCACTCCCAACGAGGGAGAAATATTCCTTAACGACCTGAACATAACGAAGTATCCGGTTTATAAGCGCGCCCAGAACGGCATCGGCTATCTCGCTCAGGAAGCATCGGTGTTCAGAAAACTGACCGTTGAAGACAACATACGCGCCGTTCTTGAAATGACCAACACCTCCAAGGAGTATCAGAAGGAGAAACTTGAAAGCCTCATTTCGGAATTCAACCTCCACAAAGTGAGAAAGAATCTCGGCGACCGCCTTTCGGGTGGAGAGCGCCGACGCACTGAGATAGCGCGGTGTCTTGCGATAAACCCCAAGTTCATCATGCTCGACGAACCGTTTGCCGGAGTTGACCCGATTGCGGTGGAGGATATTCAGGAGGTGGTCTATCGCCTTAAGGAGAAGAATATCGGCATCCTCATCACCGACCACAACGCGCCTGAAACTCTCTCGATCACCGACAGGGCTTATCTGCTTTTCGAAGGAAAAATTCTGTTTCAGGGAACATCGGAGGAGCTTGCCGAGAATCCGACCGTCAGAGAAAAGTATCTCGGACGAGGATTCACGTTCCACCGCAAAAAATTTGATTAAGCCATGCTTGACCCACAACTGAGAATAAGCGCCGGGAAGGGGCTGTTTCTATTAGTGTGCTGGTGGGTGCTGCTCACCGTGGCGGCATCTTTGCTGATGGGAGCGATAGGCACCGACACCACGTCGGCATTGCGCTGCGCTATCCTCGTTCAGGATATAGCCGTCTTCATTCTGCCTGTGGTTCTGACAGTTATGATAGTCAGTCCGCAACCGTGGCGCTACATAGGGCTTGACACCGGATTAGAAGCCCGGTCCACGTGCCTCACGGCAATCACCGCCATCGTCTCAATTCCTGCCATGAACAGGCTCGTTGCCTGGAACGAGTCGATCCACCTACCGTGGAACGGGATTGAGGAGGCTCTGCGTCAGAGTGAGAACGCCGCGCAAGCCATGGTGCAAAGGCTTATGGGCGGCAACTCGGTGTGGGACCTCATTATCGCCATTCTCATAGTGGGCATTCTTACCGGAATAGCCGAAGAGCTTTTCTTCCGCGGGGCGCTTCAACGGCTGCTGATGTCAAAACTCGGCAACAAGCACTTAGCCATCTGGTCGGCGGCGTTCATTTTCAGCGCCGTCCATCTGCAATTTTTCGGATTCGTTCCCCGGTTGCTCATGGGCGCCTATTTCGGCTATCTCGTTGTGTGGAGCGGCTCCCTAAGGCTGTCGATGTTTGCCCACGCGCTCAATAATTCGCTTGTCGCCCTCAACTTTTGGCTCGTAAGCCGAAATGCCACCGGCAACGACCTCAACGAACTTGGCACGGGATTGTCAACGGGCTCAATAATCGCCGCCATCGTCAGTCTCGCAGCGACAGGATTGTGCGTCTATTCCATTTTCAAGGCGACAGAGCAACAATATAAAAAGTAGCCCGACCGGATTTATGTCCAATCGGGCTAATATCTCTAATGCAGCCTGGAAAATTCCTATTGCGGCTCCTGCCAGTCGCCTGAATCCTTAATGAGCTTTATGAGACGGGGTATCGCCTCGGATTGAGGAATATTTTTCTCAACACACACCTTACCCTTGTAAAGGCTGATGTTTCCAGCCGCCGCTCCGACATATCCATAGTCGGCGTCAGCCATCTCGCCGGGACCGTTGACAATACACCCCATCACACCGATTTTCAAACCTTTCAAGTGGGAGGTGGCATCTTTCACCGCTTTCAACGTGGACTGAAGGTCAAACAGAGTGCGTCCGCATCCGGGACACGCAATATACTCGGTCTTGCTGATTCTCAGTCTTGCAGCCTGGAGAATGCCGAGGCTCAGGCGGAGCAGCTCGTTGGGGGTCAACGCTGAAGCCTTTATCATTATGCCGTCGTGGAAGCCGCTTAGAAGTATAGCACCAAAATCGGCAGCAGCCATCAGCGCTACAGAATCAAACGGGGCATCGCCATAATCGACGCAAGGAATCACGGGGTTGTGGATTCCCGCCGCAGTCAAGGCATGGATAGAAGCCATTATCTGAGCCGACGGATTGGCATGAGCCGAGGTAATCACAATCACGCTCTCAGGATCCGTCGCAAGCCGAGCTTTCACCTCATCGACCGATTGAGACGCATCGACAACGATATGAGCCGGCAGCTTGTCGCCTACACCGTCAACAATAACAGCCGGGAGTTGCCCGCCGCCGATTGCGCCGACTTCGAACGATTCGCGCCGCTCGGGCTTCACGGGATTAAACCCTGGAGCATACTCCCCGGGGATGTGAGGAGCATCGGCACGCGCCGAAATATAATCGACCAACGCCTTTGCCACCGGTATCTCGTTCTCCGGATCCTCGCTGAGCGACACCCTGATGGTGTCGCCTATTCCTTCGGCAAGCAAAGCTCCGATGCCGACAGCGCTCTTCACCCTGCCGTCTTCACCGTCGCCAGCCTCAGTGACCCCGAGATGCAGAGGGAAATCCATCCCCTCGGCATTCATCGCCGCCACAAGACGGCGCACGGTCTCGACCATCACTGTCACATTGCTCGCCTTTATCGAGATAACTATGTCGAAAAACCCGCGCTTCACCGCAACACGCAAAAACTCCATGGCGCTCTCCACCATTCCTGCCGGAGTGTCGCCATAACGGCTCATGATGCGGTCGCTTAGCGAGCCGTGGTTCACCCCTATTCGAATGGCTGTGCCATGTTCGCGGCAAAGCTGCAGGAAGGGGGTGAACGCGTCGTCGATGCGACGCAGTTCGGCGGCATACTCTTCGTCGGTATATTCCAGTTTTCTGAATGTTCTGCCCGGATCAACGAAGTTGCCAGGATTTATCCTCACCTTGTCGGTCACCTCGGCTGCCGCAAACGCCGCTTTTGGATTGAAGTGGATGTCGGCGACAAGCGGAGTAGTGACACCCTGCTCACGAAGCTGCCGACGGATGACTCCGATGTTGGCAGCTTCACGCACACCCTGAGCCGTGAGCCTGACGTAATCGGCGCCGGCTTCAGCTATGCGCCGGCATTGAGCTACCGATGCGTCGGTGTCGAGCGTCGACGTGTTGGTCATCGACTGGAGGCGTATCGGGTTATTTCCGCCCAAAGGCACCCCGCCGATATTGACCTCGCGCGAAGCACGCCGCGCATAGTCAAATACTGACATCGTTATCTTCAATTGGTTTTAAACTTATATTTCACCTCGGCGAGCTCGGCATTAGCCTTCACAATCTTGTTGGAAAGCGACGATTTGTATTCAGCGAGCTTTCCGGCAATCCTCTCGTCGCTCAACGCAAGCATTTCAACAGCGAGGATAGCGGCATTGAGACCGCCGTTTATGCCGACAGTCGCAACGGGAATGCCCGGAGGCATCTGCACAATCGAAAGAAGAGCGTCGACACCCTGGAGAGTCGAAGCGATGGGCACACCAATCACCGGGAGGGTGGTGTTGGCAGCAATCACACCGGGCAGAGCGGCAGCCATTCCGGCAGCGGCGATTATCACTTTCAAACCTCTCTGAGAGGCGCCCTTGGCAAATTCCTCCACCTGAGAGGGAGTGCGATGCGCCGACAGAGCGTTTATTTCAAACGGAATCTCGAAATCATCGAGAAGCTGGGCTGCTTTGCCCATAACGGGCAGATCAGAAGTGCTGCCCATAATAATGCTGACGATTGGTTTCATTTATAATGATTTTATCAATTTTGATCTAAGAGAGCAGATAGACGGAAGCAAAACCCACAGCAGTCCCGGCAACAACCTGCCAAAAGGTGTGACGCTGCAACAACAGGCGCGAAGAGCCGAGAATGCCGAGAAGCAATATCCCGACGGTGATTACACCCCACATGGGCACTACACCAAGCCCGTCGGACATGATTCTGAACATTAGTCCGACAAGTCCGCCCAACGCCGCCATGTGGGCGCTTATCTTCCACTTGATGTTGACAATGACGCATATAACCGATGCGACAACCGCTCCGATCATGAACATCCACATCCAATGGGGCGAGTGAATGCGTGCCAAATACCATGTCGCAAGCAGATAGCACACGCAATTGATGCCGTAAGGAATGAAGCGCTCGGCACGATTGTTGAGCCCCGGATCGCTTATCACCTTGAATTTGTAAAGCAAAAATATGCCCAACGCCGGCAGAAACGCAGTGATCATAGCGATCATCAGCACGACGTTCCACCTCAATCCCAGCGGAAGCATTACAAGCACGGTGGTCCACAATGAGAGAATCACTCCATAGGTGGGCATAAGAATAGGACTTAGAATCCAGGAAAATATGTGAGCTGCTTTATTCATAATCTATATATTAAAACGGCATAGAATATCAATTGTTTATATCTCTTTTCTCAATCGCGCCACCGGAATACCCAATTTCTCGCGATACTTCGCAACCGTGCGGCGCGCGATGTCATATCCCATATCGGTTATACGCGCCGTGATAGCCTCGTCGCTCAGCGGCTTCTTCTTATCTTCGGACGAGATAATCTCTTTCAATGCCGCCACTATCTCATGGGATGACGCGTCTTCGTCATCCTTAGGCTTCTCGTTGAAAAAGTGCTTCAAGGGGTATATGCCATAGGATGTCGCCACATACTTCCCTGCCGCCGCGCGAGAAATCACGGAAAGGTCATAGCCGGTTATCTTGGCGATGTCTTTCAATATCATGGGGCGAATCAGCATCTCGTCGTCACTATTGACAAAGAAATCACGCTGAATGCTGACTATTGCCCTCATCACATTGTAGAGAGTTTCCTGGCGCATCTTAAGCACTTTGATGAAATCGGCAGCTTCGTCACGTTTCTGCCTGATGAAAAGTTCGGCAGCATTATCACCGTCAAGGCGAGCCTCTTCTTCACTGAAACTCCGCTCAATCTGCAATTCAGGGATATTGTTCACCAAAGTGAGCGTAACTGTTCCATCGTCGACTTCCACCGTGAAGTCAGGAACGATGTGGCGGGTGCGGTCCTCAGCCACGTCTCCGGCGAGCGACGCCGCCGGCTTGGGATTGAGCGACGTGATCAACTCCACGGCGTCTTTCAGCTCAGCCTCGCTCACTCCGATAGCCGCAGCGAGACGATCATAGTGCTTGCGCGAGAAATAGTCGAAGTAGTGAGTCACGATTTCAATGGCTCTGTCCACGGTCTTCCCGCTCTTCCGGCGGTGAAGCTGCAACAACAGGCAGTCGCGAAGATCCACGGCGGCTATTCCGGCGGGCTCCAGCGAGCGCACGATATCAATTACCGATTTTATGTCGTCGACAGCGATATGCTCTCCGGTGTGCTCCTCGATATCGTAGCCCATCGACGAAGCGCTACGCGTGAGGTATCCGTTATCGTCAAGATTGCCGATGATGTAGCGGGCTATGAGTTTCTGCCGCTCCGAAAGATCGAATCCGGCAAGCTGTTCGGAAAGCACGTCATAGAGGGTTTCGGAGGTGTCGGCAGTCATCGTTTCAAGCGGATTGTCATAATGAGAGTTCTGCCTGGTGTCGTGACGATAGAAGGGAATGTCGTCCTCATCGCGATAGTCAGCGTCCTGGATTTCAGATGCGGTTTCGTTAAAAGGCTCTTCGCCGGAATCGTCTGAATGGTCGACAGCCTCAAGCGCGGGATTGTCGTCAAGAGCCCGCTGAACCTCATCTTCCACTTCGGGACCGCTCATTTCAAGCATTTTCCCGAATCTTACCTGAAGGGGCGAGAGCCGTTGCTGCAATTTCTGCTCAATCGATAGCTTTAACGAATCCTCCATTTATCTAACTCTTATATTTATTACAAATATAGAAAATTATCGCAATCTATCCAAGCCCGCGCCGCTACATAAATCAGAGTCTATTTCCATTTTTTCAATTTGTAGCGGTATATGACTCCGTCGGAACCGATAAATTCGAGGGTCATTCGTCGCTTGGAGAAATTCATTATTTCAAGCCGGTTCAATCCCGTTTCAAAATGAGTTTCAGGGAATGGCAGATACTTCACTGAGTTATCACCGTCTTCCGAGTGGGAAAAATCGACATAAAGCGAACCTGAGTCTTCATACCACGTGCCCCAGCGATTTTCCTGATTGTGATTTTCCAGCACTACTCTCATGCAGAACACCGACGACTGAAACTGCCAAAACATATCTTTCCCATACTCAGCCATTTCTTCTCCATCGACAGTTATCTCCTCCAGTTTCCATGTGCCGAAGTAACCGCCTATGTCGCCATCGTTATGGGTGCAACCGATGACCAATGCAGAAATCCCGGCAACCAACAATAATATGACCGGCTTTATAGTTTCCATATCTTTAAATCTCCTTTATAAGCTACTGTCACCGAAACTCCGGCATTATTGCCGAAAATTTCGCCACGGTCAATCGCCACGGCGCCTTTAACCGAGAGTCCGGAAACAGAAGGGACCCTCCATTTCACTTCCAGCATCGCCGAGGTGTCGCTAACCTTGCTCACGCGCGGAATGTAGCCCGAACCCCAAGCCTGACGCCAAGAGAACATGGCGCGATAATCGACAGCGCGTGACACCTCCCCCTCTACCGCAACATGAAATCCGCGCACTTTATTGTCGACAAATCTCATGTAACCGTCGCGGTTATATATGGGCGAGGTCATGAACGGGGTGCCTTGCGAGAGTCCATAATAGGCATAACCGTTATAAAAAAAGTGATTGTAATAATCGTCGGAACCGGTAGCCCAGTCGACAATAGTTGTTCCGGGGAAATCTTCGGGATCCCAATGAAGCGGACCCGACTGATTGGTGAAATCAAGGTATTCAATCACAGCCCCTGTCACAATTCCCGAGCCTGCACGCTTATATTCCACTCCCCAGAGTCCGTCAAATCCGTTCAGTTTCCCAATACCCGACCCGTCTTCCCACGGCCACTGAAAGTAAGCTATCAACTCATTCTTATTATCGACACGAAACGACGATTTAAAATCCCAGCTTCCGAGATGATTGCCGGTCCAATAGCTATCCCCTTGCCTGGGGATGAGCATATCGATAAAATCGCCGAGTCCAAGCGACGACTTGGATTGCTCCACAAGCCTGCCGTCATTATAGCTATTCTGGGTTCCGCCAAATATTGCCGCAGCCTGCATTCCGACAGTCACCGACACGGGCTGATGCGGATTGGAACGCAAATACAGGCGTTTATAATTAATCCAACGCCCCGTTGTCACGAAATAGTTCTCATAGTTGTAATGATCCTCAAGCCAATGATTGTCGGAAGGTCTGCCATAAAAAAGTTCGCCGTTTATCTGAACCCAGCCATTGGTGAACGGTATATTTTCAAATCCGTGGAATCCTGCCCTAAGTCCGGGAATGGGACGCGCGTTGGCGCTCCAAGTGAGGTCACCACTCGAAAGGCGGTCGTTCAACATAGCCGAACCCACTTCTTTCAACCCCGCCGTCAAAAACAGCGACCTGTACTTGACTTCACCGTAAAGTTGCTGAAGCCTCACTGCCGCAGGGCGACGCTGAATCATCACCATCGAATTGTCTTCAATCGAAAAACGCTCATATCCGCGGGAAGACGAAAAACCGCCAATGAGATCAGCCCCAAATCCCCAACTGAAACGTCGGTTCAAGTCCATGGTTCGTTTTGCTGAAATGCGAGCAAGCATGGAATAGGGCTGAGTAAGCACTCCGAAATTATTTGACATCAAATAATAAGGGGCAAATTCGCCGCCGCCCGCATTTGCGATAACCTCACCGCAGTACTCGACAGGATGCTCAACACTCGGCGAAACATCCAAATAATTCTGAGCCAAGAAAGAGTTTTCATTAGATTCCGCCATGACCCGCATCGGCATGGAACATAGCATTGCCACAATCACGGCATAAAAGAGTCGCGGAATCATAACTGCTGGTTGACGGCATGATAAGTGCCGATGTGACGGTCCTTTTTCTCCTCAAAAATATCGGATATGGCGAAAAATATGCCGGTTTCCTCGACATCGCCAAATTCGGTGTTAATCGCCGTTCCAAACATTTTCATCGACGGCGACAGGCTCATATAGGCGTTAACCAACGGCGGGATATTGATGCCGTGATCACGGATAGCCTTGTTGAGTATTTTATAATCCTCTTTAAAGGAATTTCCAACAAAGAGCTTCGCCATCTCGTCCTCGTCAATCCCCGTAGGCAGCGGTTCTATGGGCGAAACAAGATTATCGGGATCGGGGAAATGCTTGTTGAGGAAATACAGAATCATGTTGCGGCACTCTCTTATATAGCTCGGATACATCGTGACCTTGCCGAAGAGATATTTCACCTGAGGGTAAACGACTGTCAACGCTCCAAGACCGTCCCAAAGATTATCAAGAGCATAAAGCGCCTTAGCTCCCGCCTTAGACGACTGATATTCGAGTCTCACAAAAGAGCGTCCCAATTCAAGCGTGTTAGGCAACAATTCATTGAGGAAGCGGTCAGAGAACCTGAACATATGACCCGTGGCTATCCGTGGCACTCCGCCCGGAAGAACAGTCACATCCTCCCCGATTATAAACCTGTAGCCTCCCAATATCATTTCAGCTTCGGGATCCCACACGATTAACTGGCGACAAGGCGGCTCCATCAAGTCAAATTCATCGATGTCACAATCCTTACCTGTTCCGCCGCCCGCATTGCGGAATGCGATTTCGCGCAGTCGACCTATCTCTTTCATGACATTAGGCGACGTGTGGGCATCGGTTATATAAATATAGTTCCCCCCCTTGTTTGTTTCCCGAAGAAACTTATCGGGGGTCAATTCACTTTTCAATATATCGGTAGCCACCGGATCTATGATTGGCTGTTCCATATTGGACTCTGAATATTCAACTTTTCTTTAAATTATATACAATCCGCTTCACCTGCTCCGCTTCATCAAGCGCCTTGACTCCACCGTTGAAAGCCGTGTAACTCAACGGCTCACCAACATGAATATTGAATTTAGAGCCTCGGCTTCGGAAAATCTCCCGAGGGAGATATATCATCTCTATGTTGAACTTCAAGCCGGCAAGAGCACGGATTTTCGCAAAGTTATAAAAAAATGCTGAATTTTTTGCGTCAAAAAACACCGGAATTATATCCCTCTTATATTCGACCGCCTTATTTATAAACATTTTGTTCCATCGGAGGTCGCTTATGCCTCCCGATTGCTTTCGCGAAACCAGCCCGGCAGGAAAAATTATAACCGGGTCATCCCCCGCCATATACTCATCGATAGCAACTGAATCGCCCCTGTTCTGGCGCCCATGTTTGTTGACCGGGAGGAAAACATCACGCAGCGGCTTGACATTCATCAACAGGTCGTTGACCACAAATTTCACATTTTCACCATAGACGCCTGACACCCAATCGATCATAGCAATTCCGTCCAACGCTCCAAGGGGATGGTTTGAAACGAAAATCACACGCTTTTTCCCGGAGAGATGCTCCTCGCCACTCACTTTATAGGTGACATTCAAATCCTTCAGCACTGCGTTGCAAAACTCGGCGCCATGCTTTCCTCGGTTATGCTCAAGGAGGCTGTTGAGCCCGTCCTGACATATAGTCCGTTCGAGCCAACGCACCGCCCACTTCGGAATAAACCGATAATGCTCCGGGATGCGGCTTCTCAACACCGCATCAACGTCAATCCTCAACGTGTCTTCACTTTTATCCGCAAACATGGCGCAAAATTACTCATTTTGCGCCAATTCTACAAAACCTCCCGCTTGTACATCGGGAGCCCGGTCAAGGATGGCTAACGGTTCAGTCTATCATGTCTTTATAATTACGCATCATTTTCAAATAAATCGATAGCCCGACGGCAAGCCCCACGCCGATTCCGGCGATCATGCCCCAGCGATAATATGTCTCGGGAAATGCGGAAAACATGCAAATCAATACCGGAATACACATAGCGATAAGCACCACCTGACAATAATGATGAATGCGTTTATATCGACGCGCCTTAGCAGCTACCTCTTCAACGCCCATTTCTCCTAAATCAATGCTTTTTATTCCATGACACAGATAAGCGTCCATCGCCCCGGCAATACAAAAATATGCCGCGATAAGAATCAAGGCTCCTAAACTTAAAAATCTCGATTGACCAAGCACGACCGACAGTCCGAGTATCGGACCTATCAAACTGAACCGTCGATATTGGTCGGCAAGCTGTTGCTGAGCCGATTTCAGTTTGTTCATTTTCAACATATCTATAGTTTTTTGTCTTTCGGCTTCAAGACTGCTAAGTCTGAAGTCGAGTTCCTTCCACTTATTTTCCATATCCTCAGGGTTCATACATTCCTATTCATTAGAGTATTTTACAAGTTTTTCTTTCACACGTCGCAGTCTCGACGCCACAGTGTTGCGCGGCACACCCATTATATCGGCAATCTCATCATAACTCCGCTGATCGAGCCACAACAGCACGAGAGCTTTTTCTTGCCGGTTAAGCCGATTTATAAGTCCGTACATCTCCCTCATCAGTTCAGCTTTGCCGGCATCGGGAGCGATAACATCGGGAAGTTGCTCGATGGGGACCGAACTCGTTTTTCTGTGATTCTTACGGAAAAACGACACGCAACTGTTTAGACACACGCGATAGACCCACGTCGATAACGATGATGAACCGCGGAACGAGTCAAAACCGCGCCACAGATTAATCAGCGACTCCTGACGCAAATCATAAAAGTCGTCGGCATCCACGGCATAAAAATAGCACACCTTGGCGATAAGCTTATCATACCGGTCAATCAGTTGGGAAAATTCACGGTCTTTATCTTCGTTTTGAGTTTTCATCAGCAGTTGTTTCATAAATCAGCCCCGACAAAGGCGCCAATTTAATTCATTCTATTCAATTAGTCGCACGTTTCTCAAAATAGTTTCATCACCCATGACAATTACAAATGTATAAAGACAGGCAAATGCACTCTTTTCCTATACTCACAGTTCGTTTTTTCGGAATAAAATAACGAACTTTGCGCCTTGAATTGAAAAAACGGATACGGTCTTAAATATTTAACCAGTCAATGAACAGCAACGTGAAAAAGACAACCGGGGTAGACATGCTCCACGGACCACTGTTTAGGAAAATAATAATTTTCGCCATGCCGCTGCTTGCCAGCGGAATACTGCAACAATCATTCAATGCAGTCGACGTGGGAATCGTGGGACGCTTCGCTTCCAGCCAGGCAATGGCGGCGGTGGGCAGCAACGGCTCGTTGATAAGCATAATGGTGAGTCTTTTTCTCGGCATATCGATAGGCGCCAATATCGTCATCGCCAACTACATCGGACAACGAAACCATGCCGGCATAAAAAGAGCCATCTCCACAGTGTCATTCGTTGCCGTGGCGAGCGGAATAATCCTGCTGCTCGTTGGCGAACTTTTNGCCAAGCCGATTCTGGAACTGATGAGCGTGCCTGAAGATGTCATCGACCTCGCCACTCTATACCTTAAAGTATATTTCCTGGGGATGCCGTTCATGATGATTTACAACTTTGCGTCGGCAATAATGCGAAGCATGGGCGACACGAAACGCCCGTTCTACAGTCTTGCCGTGGCAAGCGCCCTCAACATCATCCTCGATCTTGTNTTCGTGAAATTTTTCGACATGGATGTCGACGGCGTNGCTCTTGCGACCGTAATTTCAAATGCCGTCAACGCGTTTCTCATGATTTATTGGCTCACCAAGGAGCCGGAACCCTACCGATTAAACATCAAAGCCATCGCAGTGAATCGCNGCGAGCTGAAAAANATTCTGCAAATCGGTATCCCTGCCGGAATCCAGGGAATGGTGTTTTCATTTGCCAACATNTTTATTCAAAGCTCGATAAATAAATTTGGTTCAGCCGCAGTCGCCGGCTCGGCAGCNGCCCTAACCTATGAGGTGTATTGCTATTACATCGTGAGCGCGTTCTGCCAAGCTGCCGTGGCGTTTTTAAGCCAGAACTACGGAGCCGGTCAATATGACCGCTGCAAGCGGGTCTTCTGGTTGTGTCTTGTCGCCGGAATGGTGNGCACCGGAACGATGAATGNGCTTATCGTGTGGCAGAAAGACTTCTTCCTCAACATTTTCACCACCGACAGCAACGTGATGCATTATGCCATCATAAGGCTCCAGTGCGTGCTTCTATTTCAATGGATAGCGACAACNTATGAAGTCAGCGGAGCTTGTATGCGCGGACTCGGCTACTCAATGACCCCTACGCTTATCACCATATTCGGNACTTGCGTTCTGAGACTCGGATGGGTTTATCTTGCGGCAAAATACGCCTTTGACTTCGCGCGNCTGCTTCAAATCTATCCCATATCATGGGTTATCACGGGAGGAGCGGTAATGACCGCCTATTTCATAGTGCAACACAGAGTGTTCTCACGCAAAGTGCAGCCNATTTAACGCAGCATTATCATTGAAAAATTACGCCCTGAATTAATCCCAATCGCTCGCGCTGAGAAATAGCGGTCGGGGCGGCAACGCGTACACGCAACCGGCATGGCTATCGATTCTCCATCCAATCCACATTTTTCAAGCGTCATCTTCACAAANAGCGGAAGATCAACATGAGGCTTATCCAGNCCCCTTATCACGCACGACTCGGGNAACCGCCCGGCAACCTCTTCGCCTACTTCAAAACAACCGGAACATATACATGGAGCTATCGCAGCTTTTATCCGTGACGCATCGCTCCCGGCGGCAAGCATCATCTCCACACTGTTCTCGATAATTCCGCCGACGGCGCCTCGCCATCCTGCATGAACAGCAGCGATCACCTCAGCCCGGGGGTCGACAAGCAATATAGGCACGCAGTCGGCAGTCGAAACCCCTATCGCCACTCTTTTCATGCGGGTGACAAGAGCATCGACTCCATACAGACCGGCNTCATCCACCGGAATCTCATCTATCAGTTTGCAGACGTTGGAGTGGGTTTGCCGCGGCAATATTATACGCTCCTCGCCCACACCTATATAATCGGCAAGAGCTTTCCTTGACGCTGCGACGCGGGCAGGCGAATCACCGGTGTAATGACACGGGTTAAACCCGCTGTAAGGNGACTCGTCGGCTTCACCCCGGCAAGTCACCAGCGCTTTTNCNTCAGGCGCNATTTCAATAAGGTCAATCCAGCTTGGTGTCGTCATCGCCAAGATATTCCCAATCGCAATCTTCCCAATCATCATCCATGAATTCGCTGTCGGCAAGCTCCTCATCGGTCGGGTCGGGCATAGCCGGATTCTCAAAGATGAACTCATCTTCCTCACGCACACGATGATGACCGTCAAGACGGCGGTGGGTGATTGTCATCGGCTCGGCACGGTTAGCCTCATCNTTGATCGCTTTCCACAGCAAATCTTTCAACTCGGTTATCCCTTGCCCGGTGACAGCGGAAATAAACACGTGGGGCACGTCGGCAGGAAGCTCCTTCTCGATTTCAGCGATAAGCTCGTCGTCGAGCATATCACTCTTGCTGATGGCAAGAACACGCTGCTTGTCTACGAGTTCGGGATTGAATTTAGTAAGTTCGCTCAGGAGTATTTCATATTCCTTGCGTATGTCGGCGGCATCGGCAGGCACCATGAAAAGGAGTACCGCATTTCGCTCGATGTGACGCAAAAAGCGGAGTCCGAGACCTTTGCCTTCACTCGCTCCCTCGATGATGCCCGGAATATCAGCCATCACAAACGAGCGGTTGTCCCTGTAACTCACAATTCCAAGCTGAGGCTCCATAGTGGTGAAAGGATAATCGGCAATTTTAGGACGCGCTGCCGATATTGACGATAGCAATGTCGACTTTCCGGCATTAGGGAATCCTACAAGACCTACGTCGGCAAGCAATTTCAATTCGAGAATCACCGATTTCTCTATCGCAGGCTCGCCGGGCTGCGCATAACGCGGAGTGCGGTTGGTGGCGCTTTTGAAATGCCAGTTGCCAAGACCGCCTCGACCGCCTCGCAACAACTTAACTTCTTCACCGTCCTGAGTCACTTCACAAAGGAATTCTCCGGTTTCAGAGTCGAACACCACCGTTCCACAGGGCACTTCAATGATTTTATCCTCGCCGTCCTTTCCGAAACTTCGGTTGCCCGATCCGCTTTGTCCGTCGCCGGCAAAGACATGACGCTGGTATTTCAGCGGCAGCAGAGTCCACATATTCTTGTTTCCTTTCAATATAATGTGACCTCCACGACCTCCGTCGCCTCCGTCGGGACCCCCTTTCGGAATATACTTGGCTCTATAAAAGTGACGCGAACCTGCGCCGCCCTTCCCTGAGCGGCATAATATCTTTACATAATCGATGAAATTGGATTCAGCCATAATTTTTCAGTCTTTTTACTATGGTTTAACGCCCGACCCTGAGATTGAGTTCACACAGCGGCGCCGGTTTCAATTGCCGTTTAAACACACAAAATTAACAATTCCCCGAAAAATTTCCCCGTTTTTACTCCGAAAAGTATTAAATTCGTAACCTGTTAACAGCTAAACGCCGTAATGAAACCATTCTTCCTGTGCCTTATATCGGTCATCTTCGCCTTGACTTCATGCACTAATGACGGGTCCACGCCAATCGGAGCAATATACTCGTCGGGAGAATTTACCGTTTACCCTGACAGCGTTACCGTGAACGGGGAGACAATCACCATCACCCACTGCGACTTGAACGACCGGCTTCCAATATACCATTCCGACCAACCGATAATCGACGCTCTTTTCGCATTAGCTATAAAGGAAATATACTCAAACACCAACACCGCATCAGATCTTGACATATTCATGTCGCTCGCGGCTCTCACTCCGCAAAAAGCGGCAACGCAACTCAAATCAAAAATCAAATCAGCCCGCGGCGGAATCATCCTGTCTCAACAGTCAAGCCCTGAAAATTCCTGGCCGATAACCACCGACGGCATATCATGCGCCACACCCATCTGGGAAACCTACAACACCACCGGCGACAAAAACCTCATTTCGGAGGCGCTCCCGGCTATCGAAAGCACTCTTAATCTAAATATGCGCGTGGCATGGAACGAAAGCTATAACCTTATTAAGGGGAAAAGCGGCAACTCGCCCGCCAATTATCCCGAATGGACAAAACCGGTAGACCTGTTTCAATTGATGAGTCTCGGGACCAATGTTCTGTTCGCAAATGCGTTTAAGGTTCGTGACCTGATTTGCCAAGAACTGCGCGACACGACATTCACGCCTTTATGGGCAGGCATCGACCGGGAAATAACAACTGCAATAAATACCATCTTGTGGATTCCCGCATCAGGATTTTACGGTCAATATTTATATGGCGGGGTTTATCCGATACTTTCTCCATCTAACGACAATTTCGCTCAGGCGCTTGCCATAATATTTGACATAGCCAATCCTGAAATGGCTAAATCAATTGTCATGCACACTCCCACCACCCCCGAAGGAATACTTCCGGCTTATCCGCTCCCTCACACTTCCGGCTCAGGGGTTGGCTTAATGGATGCGTCGACAACCCAAGCTCTCTGGAATATCGCGGCAGCAAAATCAAGAAACATCACAGCCGTGGAGCTCGGTCTGGCTTCAACACTATTCCACGGCGCCCTCTATGCCACCGCCAAAGGAGAGTTTTCATGCACTAATCAAGATAATATACCCTTAAAAGAGAGCGGGGCATGGAGCAACGCCGGTATGGCAGCGTTGATATTGCGAGTAATAGCCGGAATGGAATTCACCGGTCACGGCATCGCGTTCAATCCGATCGTGCCAGCATCTCTGCCCGGCGAGAAGACTTTGAGCCGGTTCAGATACAAAAACTCAACTTTATCCGTAAAAATTTACGGAACAGGAGAGAGTGTCAAGACATTCAGCATCAACGGAACTCCACAACCCGATTGCTTTCTTCCCGATTCCATCAACGGCGATGTTTCAATTGAAATAATCATGGACAACCGCCCGCACAAAAAGATCGACATAGAAGTCAAGCAATACGAACAAATCCCCGAAACGCCGCTCATAGAGTGGAAATCGCCCGAATTCTGCCAGATAGAGAATTATGATCCCACCTTCAAATATCTGACATTCATCAACGGCGACTATCCCGACACCCACAAAACCGACACCATCAGTTTTGTCCCTAAAGGAGGGTACACATCGGTCAATATAGTCCCGGTTGACAAAAACGGGCTGACCGGCTTCTCAGTGCCGACCCATGAATATATCAATCCCAAGAGCGTGATTATCATACCGTCGTCGACAATGAGCGCTGCCGGAACCGCACTTATCTCCGACAGGAAACTGGCTAAAAAATTTGTAGAAACGACGGTTGAATACAACACATCTCTTTATTTCAATGTCAACGCGCCCGAAAGCGGGGATTACCTGTTTGACGTAAGCTACACCAATGGCAATGGACCTGTAAACCACGGCGACAAATGCGCCATCAGGATGCTCTACATCGAAGGAGCCGAAGTCGGAGCCGTCATCATGCCGCAACAAGGAGAAGGCAATTGGGACTCCCCCGATTTCAGCAACATGCTGCCGATAAGATTGAACAAAGGAGTAAACCATCTGTCGCTTAAATATGTAGTTGACAACGTGGATCGAGAGAACAACACCGCGCTTATTGAATATGCCCGAATAATCAAGCAATGAAAAGAATAGGAATATTGTCAGATACCCACAGCTGCTGGGACGAAAGATATGAACGCCATTTTTCAGGCTGCGATGAAATATGGCACGCCGGAGACATAGGGGATATTTCCATAATGCAACGCCTTGAAGAAATAGCCCCTGTCGTAAGAGCAGTAGCAGGGAATATCGATCACGGAACCGTGAGACGCAAATACAAGGAATTGGAAATTTTCGAAATCGAAGGGGTCAAAGTCATGCTGACTCACATAGGAGGCTATCCCGGAAAATATTCACCCGGAATAAAATCTTTGCTGCGCCAAAACGGCATAAATCTGTTTGTCGACGGACACAGCCACATACTCAAAGTGATGTTTGACCGCGAGCTCGAAATGCTCCACATAAATCCCGGAGCCGCAGGCACTCAGGGATGGCAGCAACAACGCACACTCGTGACGCTTGTAATTGACAACGGCACGATGAAGGACCTACAGGTGATCGAACTCACCAAACCTGCATTCAAGAAAACAGCATCAACCCGATAGCCATGAAAAATCTCCTAACAACAATCGCCGTGACCGCTGCGTGCGGAACGCTCAACCCGTCCTTCGCCACAGATTTTTCGCCAGAGTACAACCTGTGGTATCAACAACCGGCATTAATATGGGAAGAAACGCTCCCTGTCGGAAACGGAAGAATGGGCATGATGCCTTACGGGAATCTGCTCAATGAAAAAATCGTGTTAAATGAAATAAGCATGTGGAGCGGATCAAAAGCCAATTATGACAACCCCGAAGCGGCAGCCAGTCTTCCCGAAATAAGACGATTGCTCCTTGAAGACAAAAACGACTCGGCGCAACAGCTGATGTACACCACATTTGTCCCCTCAATGCCTCAATCGGGCAACACTTACGGCTCCTATCAGACGCTCGCTGATTTAAACATCTCCTTCAATTATACGTCAGCCGATATTGATGTCAACGACTACACACGCAGCCTGGATCTCAGAACCGCCACGGCAACATCGGAATATAAAATAAACGGCACATCATTCACTCAGGAGAATTGCGTTCCGAGAGGTGAAGAAGTGATGCTTTGGCACATCACGGCATCCTCCCCCGGAGCCATCTCGTTCACAGCGTCGCTATCACGACAGGAACGCGCCGAGATTTCAAGTCCGGCAAAAAACCGTCTGATGATATCAGGCACTCTCGATAGCGGCAACAAAAATGCGGCGGGAGTGCGGTATGCCGCAGTGGCAGGGATAAAAGCCTTCGGGCAAAAAGCCATCACCGCCACCACNGATTCAACNCNGACCGTGACCGNNGCCNACGAAGCATGGATTGNGATCGGNGCGNNNACNAGCTATCTTTACGGCGCCTCCTACATGACAAAAGCCGAAAATGACGTTAACGCCGCCATCGCTTCAGGCGATATCGCCTCAATCATGCGANAAGGGCAGCACAACCATCTCCAACTTTTCGACCGCGCAACCGTGAGCTTTCCTGAAAGCGACATCTCACATCTACCCACCGACAGGCGTATCATAGAATTTCAACATCATGACGATCCATCGCTTGCCNCCCTTTACTATAACTATGGCAGATATCTCCTGATATGCAGCACACTGCCGGGAGTCCTGCCTCCTAATCTACAAGGATTATGGGCTGATGGAGTTTCAACTCCATGGAACGGCGACTATCACACCAACATAAACGTGCAGATGAATCACTGGCAAGCCGAACCGGGCAATCTTCACGAACTTCACCGACCGCTTATCGACCTCGTGAAACGNGCGGTGAAAAGCGGAGAACACACGGCAAAAGTTTTTTATGGCGACAATGCGCAAGGCTGGGTGATGCACATGATGACAAATCCATGGGAATTTACCGACCCGGGCGAGCATCCCTCATGGGGCGCGACCAATACGGGTGGAGCATGGCTATGCGCCCATCTGTGGGAACACTATCTTTACAGCCTTGACAAGGAATACCTTGCCGAAATATACCCTATATTAAAAGGAGCGGCGCAATTCTTCCATTCAACAATGATTCAGGAACCGAAACACGGATATCTTGTCACGGCGCCATCATCATCGCCCGAAAACACATTCTTCTTCGGGAAAGATTCCATTGAGACAAGCATCTGCATGGGACCCGCCATGGATTCACAAATAATCAGAGAGCTGTTCACCAACACGATTGAAGCCGCCGAACTGCTTGGTGGAGACCGCGAGTTTGCCGACGAGCTGAAGTCCGATTTGAAATTGCTGCCGCCAATCATGACAGGCAGCGACGGAAGAATCATGGAGTGGCTTGAAGAGTATCCCGAAGTCGATACGCGACATCGCCATGTGAGCCACCTCTACGCCCTCCACCCCGGCAACCAGATATCTCCCGCCACGACACCGCTCCTTGCCNAAGCGGCACGAAAGACNCTCGACACCCGAGGCGACGGCGGCACAGGCTGGAGCCGCGCTTGGAAAATAAACTTCTGGGCGCGTCTCGGCGACGGCGACCGCGCTTATTCNCTTTTCAAGTCGCTCCTGTCACCGGCATATACCGCCGACAATCCACGCCATNGAGCAGGAACATTCCCTAACCTGTTCTGTTCACACCCGCCATTCCAGATGGACGGCAATTGGGGCGGCGCNTCGGGTATCTCGGAAATGCTCATTCAGAGCCATGAGGGATTTATCAACTTGCTCCCCGCGCTGCCCAAAGAGCTCTCCACAGGCTCCCTGAGAGGATTCAAAACACGAGGAGGCATAACAATACGGGAAATGACATGGCATGACGGAAAGGTCGACAAAATAATTCTCGTGGGCGGACCGTCAAAAAAGATAAGCCTTCTCGCCCCTGCCGGAGCGACATGCGCGACACTCAACGGAAATCCAATTCCCTTGTCGGAAATCATCGAATTTGATTTAACTGACGGGGAAACCGCTGAAATTTTGTTTAGATAATCTTTTTTGCGTATCTTTGTGAACTTTAAATAATCCATTTAGATTACATTGACATAAAAATATGGCACAACAGGAAGACCAATTTAAGAAAATAGTATCTCATGCCAAAGAGTATGGCTTCGTATTTCCGTCAAGCGAAATCTATGACGGGCTATCAGCAGTATATGATTACGGACAGAACGGAGTCGAGCTCAAAAACAACATAAAACGCTATTGGTGGGACGCAATGACCCTCCTTCATGAAAACATCGTNGGTATTGACTCNGCGATATTCATGCATCCCACTATCTGGAAAGCGTCGGGACACGTTGANGCGTTCAACGACCCTTTGATCGACAACAAAGACTCTAAAAAGCGCTATCGCGCCGACGTGCTCATCGAGGACGCTATCGCAAAAATCGATGACAAGATCGAGAAGGAAGTAGAGAAAGCGCGCAAGCGTTTCGGCGAATCATTTGATGAAGCGTTGTTCCGCGAAACAAATCCGCGAGTTTCAGAGCACAAAGCGAAACGCGACGCTCTGCACCAGCGCTTCTCCGACGCGATGAACGCCAACGATCTAAACGAACTCCGTCAGATTATTCTCGACGAAGAAATCGTTGACCCGATTTCAGGCACAAAAAACTGGACTGAAGTGCGTCAATTTAACCTCATGTTCCGCACCGAAATGGGTTCTACCGCCGACGGAGCGATGACAGTCTACCTTCGTCCCGAAACCGCCCAGGGTATATTCGTAAACTACCTAAACGTGCAGAAGACCGGACGCATGCGCATTCCTTTCGGTATCGCACAAATCGGAAAAGCATTCCGCAATGAAATCGTAGCCCGCCAGTTCATATTCCGTATGCGCGAATTCGAGCAGATGGAAATGCAGTTCTTCGTTCGCCCCGGACAGGAACTCGAATGGTTCAGCAAGTGGAAAGAAACCCGCCTGAAATGGCACAAGGCTCTTGGTCTCGGCGACAAAAAATATCGCTATCATGACCATGAGAAGCTCGCCCACTATGCAAACGCGGCAACCGATATCGAATTTGAGATGCCATTCGGCTTCAAGGAAGTTGAAGGAATCCACTCCCGCACCAACTTCGACCTTTCTCAGCATGAGAAATTCTCAGGCAAAAAAATACAGTACTTTGACCCTGAGCTTAACGAAAGCTACACTCCCTATGTGATTGAAACCTCAATCGGCGTTGACCGCATGTTCCTTTCGGTTCTTTGCTCAAGCTACGAAGAGCAGGCGCTTGAAGGCGGCGACACCCGCGTGGTTCTTCATTTACCCGCAGCGCTCGCTCCGGTTAAGTGCGCGGTAATGCCCCTTGTGCGCAAAGACGGTCTGCCCGAAAAGGCTCGTGAAATCGTCAACGACCTCAAGTTTGACTTCCCCACCCATTATGAGGAAAAGGATTCAATCGGTAAGCGTTATCGCCGCCAGGATGCCATTGGTACTCCGTTCTGCGTGACCGTAGACCACCAGACTCTTGAGGACAACACCGTCACCCTGCGTGAACGCGATTCGATGGAACAGAAGCGTGTGCCCGTCGCTGACCTGCACAAGCTCATCCATGACACCGTTAGCATAAATTCTCTCCTTCGCAAACTCGGATAACATCTTTATATGAAATTACGCAAATTATTTATCGCGGCAGTTGCCGTCATGGGACTCTCCTCCTTGACGTCATGCAATTATAACTCGTTGGTGGAAAAGCAGCAGGGAGTTGATCAGAGCTGGGCTGAAGTAGAAAATCAGTATCAGCGCCGAGCCGACCTCATCCCCAATCTGGTTTCAACCGTAAAAGGATATGCCGCCCACGAGGAGGGCACCTTCACCAAGGTGACTGAAGCGCGCGCAAAAGCCACTTCAATCACAATTGACGCCGAGAATCTCAACGAAGAGACTTTGGAAAAATTCCAAAACGCTCAGAACGAGCTAACCGGAGCTTTGAAATCGCTTCTTGCAGTAAGCGAGGCATACCCCGACCTTAAGGCAAACGAAAACTTCAAAGACCTGCAAACTCAGCTCGAAGGAACCGAAAACCGCATCGCCACAGCGCGCGGACGCTACACCGAGTCGGTAAAGGAATATAACACCTCCATCAAGAAATTCCCCACAGTCATCTATGCAGGATGGTTCGGATTCTCGCCCAAACCCCAGTTCAAAGCGGCAGCAGGCGCGGAAACAGCCCCTGTAGTACAATTCTAACCCGCAATTTCAGATGAAGAAATTCCCTTTTTTCATATTGTCACTCATCATCAGCTTGGCTATAGCTTCATGCAAAAGCGATGAAAGCACATGGGAGAAATATGCTGACTGGCGCGAAGTAAACAGTGAGTGGCTCAAAGAGCAGGAAGCTCTGACAGTCGACGGCAACCTGTTTTACGAGAAAGTATCTCCCAATTACGACCAAGGCAATTATGTTCTCGTCCACTGGTTCAACGATCGCGAAGAAACCAAAGGCAATCTGTCGCCATTCTACACCTCGACAGTAGACGTAAAATACATCGGACGCCTCTATAATGACGAACCGTTTGATTCGAGCTACAACAATACTACATACGGCGATTCTATCTTCCGCACCAAAGTAAATGCGGTAATCGCCGGTTGGACCACGGTGCTCCAGCAGATGCACGTAGGCGACTCGGTAGAAGTAATCATCCCCTACCAGTCGGCATACGGATCATCTTCGTCAGGCACCATAAACCCCTACAGCAACTTGAAATTCAATATCAAGCTTGTAAACATTCCATATTGGGAAGTAAAGCCATAACGGCAATCCCGTTTAATCATTTAACCTTTTCATCTAACTTATGTGTGGCATAGTAGGATATATAGGATCACAGCAAGCTTACCCCATTCTAATCAAAGGATTACACCGATTAGAGTACAGAGGATATGACAGCGCGGGAGTGGCGCTGATTAACAATGAAGACGTTCTTCATGTCTATAAAACAAAAGGCAAAGTAAACGATCTCGAAACATTTTGCCAGTCAAAAGACACCACCGGAACAATCGGAATCGCGCACACACGCTGGGCAACTCATGGAGAGCCCAACGACATAAACGCTCACCCCCAATTCAGCCCCAGTGGAAAAATTGCCATCGTCCACAACGGCACCATTGAGAACTACAGCGTTCTCAAGCAAGCTCTTGAAGAGCATGGATGCAAATTCCGAAGCCAGACCGACACTGAAGTCGTCGTGCAGCTCATCGAATACATCCAGTCGACCAATCAATGCTCGCTTATTGACGCTGTGCGCGAAGCCCTAAATCAGGTCATCGGCGCTTATGCCATCGCCGTGATCGATTCCGACAACCCTAATACAATAATCGCAGCTCGAAAGAGCTCTCCGCTTGTGATTGGAATCGGACAAGGCGAGACATTCATCGCGTCTGACGCAACCCCCATAATAGATTACACCAATCAGGTCGTTTACCTCCGAGACGATGAAATCGCAATCATCACTCGAAACGAACCCCTTCGTGTAATCACTACCGACAATCGGGATTCAACGATTGACATTCAAACCCTGCAGCTCTCAGTCTCTCAGCTTGAAAAAGGAGGTTATCCCCACTTCATGTTGAAGGAGATTTTCGAACAGCCCAATTCAATAATGGACTGCATCAGAGGACGCATCGTCAACAACGCCACCGAAGTCAAGCTGTCAGGAATCATCGATCACCCCGACCGCTTCATAAACGCCGATCGAATCATCATCGTAGCGTGTGGCACATCATGGCACGCCGGACTCATCGGAGCGCGCATGTTTGAAACGATAGCCCGCATACCGACCCACGTTGAATATGCAAGCGAATTCCGCTATAGCAATCCCGTCATCACTCCGCGCGACATCGTCATGGCTATATCTCAGTCAGGAGAGACCGCCGACACCCTTGCCGCTATAAAACTCGCCCGGGAGAAAGGAGCGTTTGTCTATGGAGTGTGCAACGTGATCAGCTCTTCCATCGCGCGTGAAAGCGATTCAGGAACCTACATCCACGTAGGTCCCGAGATAGGCGTGGCGTCAACAAAAGCTTTCACCGGTCAGGTGACGGTTCTCGCAATGCTTGCCCTGGCAATCGGCAAACTGCGCGGAACAATTTCTGATGAAAAAGTGAGCGAAGTCGCCAACTCAATCCTTGAGCTCCCCGACCTCATTAAAAAGACACTCACACTCAATCCTCAGATTGAGCGCCTTTCATCAATCTTCACCTACGCCCACAACTTCCTGTATCTTGGACGCGGCTACAACTATCCAAGCGCGCTTGAGGGCGCCCTTAAGCTAAAAGAGATCAGCTACATCCACGCCGAAGGCTATCCTGCCGCCGAAATGAAGCATGGTCCCATCGCGCTTATCGACCGCGAAATGCCGACTGTGTGCATAGCTCCCACCGACGAGCTGCATGAGAAAATCATATCCAATATCCAGCAGGTAAAAGCACGAGGCGGTTCCGTGATAGCGATCGTGACCGAAGGCGACACAACAATACCAAAAATCGCCGACCACACTCTGGAAATCCCCAAAGTGCCGGAATGCATATCGCCAATCATCGTCTCAATACCCTTGCAGCTGCTCGCCTACCACATCGCAGTAATGAAAGGATGTGACGTTGACATGCCGAGAAACCTCGCCAAATCAGTGACAGTTGAATAATATCAGTAAAGGGCAAAAATATTTTTGCCCTTTACTCTTGCTTATTTAAACAGAAGTTTGTACCTTTGCACCACTAAATCTTGCGCACGTGGCGTAATTGGTAGCCGCGCTAGACTTAGGATCTAGTGTCTAACGACGTGGGGGTTCGAGTCCCTTCGTGCGCACAAAGAGCCGACAGATTTTTCTGCCGGCTCTTTTCATTTACTGCATCAAATTCCGCCACGGTTACATTGCGGTTACACAATAGTTACAATTTAACACTCCGATTTAAACATTAACCCGTGTAACGATGTTATAATATCAAAGGACGAGGAAACAACGATCGGAATCGTAATTCCACCAACAGCACCAGCGGATGAAATCGCCGCAATCGACTTCCTCAATGTGAAATATCAAACGCGGATGACTATAGACATTCCGCGTTTTTTCATTTTCCGTCAATCAAAAAGACGCGAAAGGACGGAAGGCGAGTTCAATCCCGACAAAGAGGCGAAGTGCAAGGAGTAATACTCCAAGGCGACCGAGATGGCGCGTTGACGCCCGGCGCGATTGAAACGCACTCTCGACATGTTTTTCCATGACATTTTGGAAAGAGCCATGAGACTCGACGACTCTTCACTGCCGAGATAATGACTGTGAAGGGGCATACTGCGGCGAAAGATTCCATCAGCCATGTCAAACACCGCCCCCCTCTCATAAGTGCCGGTATCGGGTTCAATGCCCAGGAATCTCGTCAAGCGATAGAGAAAAACTATCAGGAAATTAGCCGTGCCTCGATTATCGGCAAAATCCAACTCTCCGATAGCCTCATATACATATCTAAATAATAACGAATCAGACTGGCACTCCCTCAACACCACTCCGAGAAATTCAGCCATAAACATTGCCACCGCCATCTTATAGGGGTTGGAATGAATCATCGGGAAGACTTTTGACGGCCTAACGTCAGAAATAGAAACAATATCACGCCCCTGGCGAATATCGGCGACACATTCTATAACACTCATCGGCATCATCATCGCCCTGCGTCGACGCGCCTCCTTGGAAGAACCTGCCGAAACGAGAAGCGACATCCTGCCGTTTTCCAATGAATAAACCGCCACAATATTATTGCGGTCATTATATCTCACAGTGTGGAGTGCTATGCAATGGATCGGCGTCAACATCAAGACAAAGTTAGCGTTTTTTAAGCGAAAAATTCTGCTAAAAACACCAAAATTGAGCTTAAACAGATGTTTTATTCAAAAAAATTTGCGCAAACAAAAAAAACTATCTATATTTGCACTCGCTTTTACGGCAAGACCGTTATGGCCCATTCGTCTATCGGTTAGGACGCAAGATTTTCATTCTTGAAAGAGGAGTTCGATTCTCCTATGGGCTACGAGAAAACAAAACAGTAACAACAAATAGAATTATTTTTTGTAATGGCAAATCATAAGTCATCTATTAAGAGAATCCGCCAGACAGAGTCACGCCGACTCCGCAACCGTTACTACGCAAAGACTGCTCGTAACGCTGTGCGCCGTCTTCGCGCTATGACCGACAAGACAGAAGCAGCTGCCGCTTATATCAAAGTTAGCTCTCTTCTTGACCGTCTTGCAAGCAAGGGCACTATTTCAAAGAACAAAGCTTCTAACTTGAAGAGCTCATTGTCTCGCCACGTTAACAAGCTTAACGCCGCTTAATAGACACTTGCACCGATAATCATCGGACAAGTCCGATGACTCATGGCCCATTCGTCTATCGGTTAGGACGCAAGATTTTCATTCTTGAAAGAGGAGTTCGATTCTCCTATGGGCTACAATCTAACTTTAACCGCCAAAGTCACAATCATCAGTATGGTTGTGACTTTATTCTTATATCACTTTATCTGCGAACCTTAACCGCCTTTAATGTGTTTCTATAATAGAAAACTCATTAAAACATTTATACTATGAAAGAGGATAAGAAAAAAGACGTTGAAGTAAAAATCACACCGGGTGAACAGGGCAGTGCCTACGAAGGAGCCGATCCCGAAACCGTAAAACAGGATGTCAAAGAACTTAACGACATCGGCGCTCCCGGCGAGGAATACTAACACATTCCTCACTTCATTAAATTTACGCAAGAAAACAATAAAGGCGATTCCGATTGGAATCGCCTTTATTCGTGTGCTCTTCATGAATTAGCGGTTATTCAACAATATATATGGGTTCACTACTTATTCTCGATATTCGGAATTAATAACAAATCAAAGCCCGATTTATATTGCGTCAGCACCCAACATTTCACACAAATTAATCACTCCCTCCACAAAACTTGCCTAAATAGCCTATGCGTAACATTTTTTTAGGTAACTTTGTATTAAAGAGCATAGGTATTCCCCCTAAACTGAACAGAAATATGTATTACGTTTCCAAAAGGATGGAGATTGCCGGAAGCCACCGGCTCACGCTATCATACAAAAGCAAATGTGAAAATCTGCACGGACACAACTGGATAATCACCGTGTTCTGCAAGGCAAAGCAATTGAATGCCGACGGGATGGTTTGTGACTTCACCCACATAAAAGAGAAGATACACACCTATCTCGATCATGGCAACTTCAACGAACTGCTCCCGTTCAATCCCACGGCGGAAAATATAGCCCGCTGGATAGCCGACCAAATCCAGGAATGCTACAAAGTCCATGTTCAGGAGTCAGAAGGAAACATCGCGATCTACGTCAAGGAGGAGGAAGAAGAGCAATGAAAATCAACGAAATTTTCTACTCACTCCAAGGAGAAGGACATTTCACAGGGACTCCGGCTGTATTTGTCAGGCTGTCGGGATGCAACCTGAAATGTGATTTCTGCGACACCGACCATCTCCCCCACTCCGACATGACGGAAGAAGACATTGTGGAACGAGTGAGCGATTTTCCGGCAACTCACGTCGTCATCACCGGCGGAGAGCCCACCTTGCAATTGACCGCATCGCTCGTCGACAAACTGCACGCAGCCGGAAAATTCGTCCAGATAGAAACCAACGGCACTCAGAACCTTGACGATAACCTTGAGCAGAAGCTCGATTGGGTGACATGCTCGCCCAAACAAGGCGGGCAGCTAAGAATCAGCCGCATCGACGAACTTAAAGCTGTTTTCGACTACCGCCAGCCCGATTTCATCTCAGAGCTCAATGCGATCAATGCCCGCTTCCGCTATCTACAGCCCTGCGACCGCAAAGAAAAGGGCTACAACGACACGAACACAGCTGAATGCATAAAATATATTCTTGAGCATCCCCAGTGGCGCCTGTCGCTCCAAACCCACAAAATCCTCTCTATCCAATAAAAAAGTATACGCCGCAACTGAATCATTCAATTGCGGCGTACATTTTTTTTAAGACTCCATTAGAAAGGATAACCGATGGCGAGATGGAACGCCAAAGAATTCTTAAACGAAGTCATGTTATAGTATCCGCTCTTTCCGGTGTCATAAGGGGCATGGATACCTATACCAAGGTCACCGCGGATAATAAGCATACTTATGTCGAACCTCAACCCCACACCGGTGCCCACGGCAAGCTCTTTGAAAAATTTACGTCCCTCCAGTTTGCCTCCCGGACGCATCGGATCATCTTTCAGCAACCACACATTGCCCGAGTCCAAAAACATCGCTCCATGCAGCGGACCGTAAATGGGGAAACGATACTCCATGTTGAACTCGAATTTAAACGTACCTGTCTCGTCAAAATTATTTCCTTTCGTACCGCTCGGGTGATAGCTTCCCGGTCCGATACTCCTCACCGAGAACGCCCTTATAGAGTTAGCGCCTCCCACATAGAACTGTTCGCTGTAAGGCACCTCCGATGAATTTCCGTAGGCATGGGCTATACCGCCATACACTCGAGAAACGAGCCAATTGTCACCCGAGCCCAGACGTCTGGAGTAGACAGCCTGCACCGTTCCCTTAACAAACTGAGAGAAAGGCATTCCGAAAAGCTTCTTTTCTGAACGAACGCCACACATTCTCCACAACGCCCATGAAACATTACCCGCCTCTGCAACAGTTGTCTGCACATTTATCGCATTATCCCGGTTTATCTGGCGGTCATATACCATCGACCACGACATCTGCGGTATAAACTGATCCCTGAAGCTCAGTCCCACGGCAGGATTTGCCGCAATAATCGAATCAAACAACTGGGTAGTCCTCACCACTTTGATATAGGTGAGTTTCAACGGTGTGAAGGTATAGGAAAAATATCTGCGCAGCTGCCAGTCATAGCTGACCGACGCGCTCACCTGCGACATATTGAAATAGTGGGGACGGTTCAAGAGATCAAGACCGAGATTAAACCGCGTCCAGTTAAGATTGCGGCGTGAAACCCTCACAAATTTAGGAGCAAGCAAGCGGGGAAAAGCAAGAGAAGTGTTCAACCCCACCTCATAACTGTTGAAGACCGAACTGCGGTTATGCCCCGTCTGCCATTCATAAGAGCCGGTAAGACCGATGCGGAACTGCTCACCGCCGCCAAACATATTACGGTTCGTGAGCGACACCGTGAGTCCCGGACCAAGATAACTGTTTGATTTTGATGACACGTTAGCCTCGATGCTCGCTTCATAAGGCGAGTCGAGCGTGCAATCCACAAGCACATTAAGACGGCGCTTGTCAAACGAAGTCGTATCGGGATAAGCGTGTATCTGAATCGAATTGAAAATTCCAAGACGCGACAGATAGGTTTGAGTACGGTTCATTTCACGCACCGAAAATGTGCGTCCCGGGCGGAAGGTGACACATTCAGGAATCATAGCCGTCCTCAGCTTCAGAGGTCTCATCCTCACGAGCGTGAGATTCGGTTCCTGAACCGTGTCAGGTGTGCCGCCTCCGGCATTACGATTCACCACCACGGTGACTTTTCCGGTAGTATAACGCTCCAATGCGAAAGGAGGAGTGTTTCGCGCCACGGTCAGTCTCAACGCGATGCGCTCCTTAGTGATGGTACTGTCGGCAAGATATTCTATATAATCAGGCTGAAAGAAGTAATATCCCCGATTACGCAAATCATTGGCTATTGCAATACGCGCCGCGCTCAGCGAGTCGACCGAGTATCGCTCCCCTGCTGTCAGATAGGGTATCCGTCGGGCTATCGAGTCAATCTTGTGATACAGGAACGATGTGTCGGGCAACAGCTCTATCGTGTCCAGCAGATAAGGCGCCCCCGCGCTGACCGTATAGGCTATTTTAGCTTTCTTTGAATTTTTCTTATTGTGGACAACTTCATAAGAGGCGCTGTTATTAAAGTATCCGTTTGACGCAAGCTCATTCTCAATCATCTTGATTCGCAATTGAGGCCTCACGTCCGAAACCAGCACAGGCTCCTCCACAAGCTTGTCATAGAGTTTACGTTTCCAGCCTTTCTGAGGGGCGGTCCAGTGATTGTACACCCACAGCCCGACGGGGAAAGGCGACCTCATCCCTATGAGGCTTATATAATTATTCGGAGCCACGTCGACGGCTGTCTTCACCTTATCCTTCACCTCCGAAGGNATTTGCTTTTGAGCGCCGGCAGGCACGTATTGGATCGACTTGACCCCGGTATAAAGCACATCGTCTTTTCCAAGGCGGCTTGTGGTCGAGCACGCCCCTGCCGACAGCGCCAGCAAGACTGCCGCAATAATTTTTGTAAATCCAACCCTCATATTATTCTGCCGAAACATTGTCTTCAGTTTTTACTTCGTTAACATTAGCCTCCACAGCCTGCTTGACCGGNTGCGACTTTTTCCTTCTTCCCGGCAAGCGGAACAAATCTTTGAAGTGAGTCATCTTCCGCTTATACACAAAACCTACACCGGTCTGTATGACCTCNCCCTCCAATATGCTCTCATAGCCAATGTGGCGGAAGAGTCTCACATACATCGANCCTGACCGATTGAGCATATATTCAAATGATATGTCNTTTATAAGATTCTCCGAGAAGTTCTCATCCATGTCGGAATCAGTCGAGTAATTTCCGCCGACCACAATCTTCACTCGGTCATTGAACAGAGTTTTGCTCACCTTATAACTGTAGCTTGTGGTTGTCGACGTAGCNCCGTCCGACACACGGTCATACTGGTCTATGCCAAAACTTATATCCACGCCCTTGATATTGTTTGCCGCCCATGAATTNAGNTGCGACGACAGGAACGAGAACAGAGGATTGCCCGAAAGATTAGCCGANGCCTTTGTGCCGGGACCGGTGTANACNTTGTANAGCAACAGNTTCATCGCCTGNTTGGCNCGCTGCTCGGGGCTCATGGTTTCAAGCTCGTTNTGNATTGAAATGTCATCGTTGGTGCCAAGATCAAACGACACGTTCATATTCTCAAGCGTGTTGGTCACATTAAGNGTTATCAAGAAATTCACAAGACGCGAATCCTGTCCCTCCTCGGTGACATTTGCCTTGATGGTTTCCCGCGCATGAATGTTCAAAGTCGGATTCATCATGTCGCCGGTAAACGCCACATAACTGTTGTCGATGAATTCAAAAAGTTTCTGGCTCATGAGCGGCGGAGTGTAGCGCACAAAACCGCTGCTGATATTGTATCTGCCGGTCAGGGTTCCATCGCTNAAAGGAGTCATCGCGAATGTCAGCGAACCCGAGCCTTTAATCTGCGCCTTGTCTTTTCCGTTCGACGATATGTCAACGTTAAGAGTGGTTCCTTCCGAAACTATTAGACGAGCATTGAGCATCATAGCCATTCCTGAGTTGGAAATGGTGTCAACCTTATTTACCGAAGCCGTGTCAGAGAACTGCACGAATTTCACCATGTCGTCGTCAGAGACACCTTGGGTTATNGTATTTGCCGCAGTGCTCATCACATAGGTCACGTCGCTACCCTCAAGAAGGTTAAGAGTCGCGTTGACCCTCATGAAGTCAAGATTGCCCTTCACTGTAGCGTCGACATCAATAAACGCCTTTCCATAAACATCGCTTCCCTTAGACTTCTTTGAATCGATNATCTGCATGTTTTCAGCATTTGCCGCCAAATCAATTTTGGGCGACGCCATGTCATTGACATCTACCGTTCCGTTGATCAAAAGCGGGTTGGCATTCTTGCCNATTATGCTGTAATTGTCAAATTTAACCACNTTNCTGTCAACCGGTATTTTCTCATCCGAGAACTTGATTGCCGTTCCAATCATATCCACAAACACCGATGCCGAGTCAAAATCAATGAATCCGTTGAACACCGGTTTAGCCAANGTTCCGGTGATATCCATCTCTCCNTTAAGCATACCGCTCAACTTGGCAACCCCCTCGGGAAGGAACGGATTGACAATCTTCAGCGGGAAATGTATCATTGAGAAGTCAAGCATGAACGGGTTTTCAGCCGCGCTGTCATTCAATGCTCCGGTAGCGGTGATGACCTTCACGGTGTCCACAAGCAATGATGTGGACGCTCTGACTACACCAGCCGCATTTGTCGACAATCCCACATCGAGGAGGAATGACCCTACGCGGTCTTTTCCATAAGTGAGATTATCAAGACTCACCTTTCCATTACCGNCAATNGAACCGGCAACAGGATTCCACCCTATGCTTATATCGGCACCGGCAACACCATTGATCGGCGGAGCGAATGGAGAGAGCGACAGCCAGTCAGCCAAGTTGATGCCCGAAGCTTTCACAATGATGTCCTCCTGATGTCCGGCGTCAGAGTCATGTCCGTCATGTTCGGTATATATCTTCAATANNCTGTTTTCATTCTCAAGAGCAAGATCAGCGTCAAGATGCTTGCTNTCCATATTTAACTTGATGAAGTTATCNGAATTCAACGACCAGGTTTTATAGCCGATTATCGGTTTAAGCGGCACCATGTGGAAAGACAACNCCGAATCGACGGCGGNGACATTGAATCCCAGTTTATAGCCTGTCTCATTCTTTATATTGGACTGAGTGACGAAGAGCGACAGATTCTCCTTTGCAAGGAAACCGCTGACATCGACATGGGCGAACTCGTCAAACACTCCGGGACGATTATTCATCTCCATGCGATAAACCAGGAATTTGCCATGCTGAAGCGCGCTGATTGCCACAGTATCTATTCTCGTTTCTCCAAAGGCAATATTGTGGGCATAACCATTGAGCGAAATCAATGAATCATTGCGAGCCATAAAACGGAAATCGCCTATTGAAGCATTTGACGGCGAGAGGAAATCAGAAATAACACTGTTGCTGCCGCAATTTATGTCGAGAGCAAAACCGGGCAACGCATGCTGCAATGAATCNACATCTATGTGCTTATTGGCAATGTCACGGNCAAGCAACTCCATNGCAGNGCCAAATTTCGACGCTATCGAGTCTATTCCTTGATGAGCCACAAATTCAGCCGTCAATGATTCATTGACCAGCTTTGCCGAAGTAAGCGAATCGGTAGCGTCGAGCGTCAGCGCCACTTGAGGAGTCGCNATCTCCATGTCGGNCATAGCCCAATATATGTTGTTGATTGCAATATCTGCGTCATACACATTGCGCGATGGCATGAATCGCCCGTGCCCGTCAATGTCAAATTTTCCTTTCGACATTGTTTCCGACATCTTCAAGCCCTGCAAATCAAGATTTCTGACACTGCCGTTGAATTTCATGTCGATATCGTCAGGAGCCATGGTTCCGGTTATCGTCACGTCCATGTCGGCATTTTTATTGAGCGACGACAGCGACGCGTTCATCAATCCTTTGTCAAGCGCGGCAGTCGCTTTTATATCGGTGTACAATTCGCCCTGATATTCAAGCGAAGCGAGATCAATGTCGGCATTTATCGAGGTGCGATCAGAATAGGGGTCATAGCCCTTTCCTTTAACTGCCGCTTTTGCAGTTATCTTNCCTATACCCATTTCCGTCAAAATCGAATTGACGGGGAATTCGTTTAGCGCCATGTCAAGAGAATAGACTTCCGCCTTCCCGTTGAACATGGCATCAAGCAAAACATTTCCCTTTCCGGTCACCGCCTTGAGGTCGCCGGCGATAACACCGTCGCACATCCTCACATTTCCATTCAGAGCTGTCGGCGGGATATTGACCTGCTTTGCCATTTTCACATCGAGCAGGGTCGGTTTCAGGAAATTCACATTGGTTATTTTTCCACTGATTTCAACATCGCCGTTAAGCTTGTCAGGATCCATAGCATTAGCGACATTTCCGCTTGCCGCCATGCCGACGTATCCCGGCAGCGACAGCGAGATGTTTTCAAGATTGATATCGCCAATTGTTCCGTTGACATCGGCCTCCAGCTTCAAATCATTATATCTCGGCACCGATTTAAGCACAGGTTGCATCGTGGGCATAATCTTTTCAAGATCAGGAACACCGATTGAAGCAATAGCATCCAGCCCTATCGGTAAGCCGGGATCCGACACCATATCCCCCATTCCCATCTCGGCTGAGAATTTAATCGAAGAGAACAGAGTGGAAATATCAAAATTCTCGGCACGCATCATTGTTGAGTCCATCGAGAAGCGTCCCGACGCATCGAGCTTCACCCCGCAACGCTCGGTCGCTTTAAAAGAACGAAGCGGCACTGTTATTTCTGCCCCTCTGTTATAAAAAGAATCAACTGCAATCAATATATCTGAAGCCTCGATATAATTCATGTCGAGACCCGGCTGGGGAACGGCTCCTCGCATCGCATAGACTGCATTTCGCCCGGTTAGACGCAGACTGTCGCCGGTTATGACCCACATCTGGTCAACCGGCGTGACTACGGTGTCGACCGGCGTTTCCTCCACCGGATTTGCCGCAAGATATTCGGCTGTGGGGGTAAGGTAGGTGGCAGCCACACTGTCGATAGCCAAAGATGTTGCATGAATGCGTCGCGCGCCCATGTCTACAATACCGTTTTTCAACGATGCCTCGGCGATGTCCACACCAAGAGAATCGATGGTCGGCATCATTGTCATGGCATAGCGTATTTTTCTAAGCACGATATCATCGGCTTTAATGATCATAGCCATCGCCGCTGCCGTGTCGACAGGGGTTGCCGTTGTGTCAGTGCCGTTAAACCTGAGATTTACGTCACCGCCGTTGAGCTCGGCTTTTGAGATAGTCACATCGGAAGTGGCGAGATTATAACTCGACGGAGCGAGAATAAACTCATCGACACTCGCCGTAAGGAACATAAGCGAGTCAGGACCTCCGAGACGATATTTAACGTCGCGCAAACGCGCGTCGGCATGGACATCAAGCTTGAACAAAGGCAACACCTCCACATTTACCGTCGCGCTGCCCGCCGAAACCATCGTGTCGCCCGAAGCCTCGATAACAGTAAGCCCTTTGAGGGTGACGTCGAGCGGCCAGCTCAGATGAAAACTTTCCACCCCTATTTTCATATCGGAAGATTTGTTGACCTCCTTAAGGGCAAAATCGACTACTAATCGCTGAATAGGCGGCACATACAGCAGCACCGGTATCGCCAGAATGAATATAAGGATGCCGAGAAGCGTTTTTATGCTTCTACGCAATATTGTATTTTTAATCAAATGTCCCACGTCTCAAAATAAATAGTCCTTTCACAAAATACAACATAAAGTTACATATTTTGGTTTTAACAAAATCTAAACTTGTCAATAATATTTTTTTTTAACCGCTCCAAGTCGTATCTTTGCACTGAATTTTCATTTTTTGCTTAAGAGTTGAGACATTCTCATCCATATATAATATTCATTGTGCTGTCATGGGCTTTAGCCACCGTAGCATCTCCTCAAATTCAAAGGGATGGCGGTGACTCATGGCAATTTAAGGATAATCAAAAGCGAACTCTCATCAGCGCTCTTGATTCCGACTCTATAGCCGCGCTGTTCCCGCCGACTGACTCTTTGATCTTGGCTGACAGCGCTGCCGACACACGCAACAGAAAAAAACAGCCCGATCCACGTCCCGACGGTTCCCTGATACGCCGCCAGAAAGTCGACCTTGACAATATCGTCAATTTCAGAGCGTCAGATTCAATGGTGCTCATCGGCAGAAACGACGCTTTCATGTATGGAAACAGCGAAGTCACCTATGGGCAGATGAAGCTCAATGCTGCGAAAATCAACATGGAGATGTCGACCAACAATGTCAACGCATTTGGCTTGCCTGATTCAACAGGCACATTGTCAGGCACTCCGGTGTTCACTGACAAAAGCGGTGAATACACCTCCGAGACGATGCGCTACAACTTCAAGAGCCAGCGAGGATTCATCACCAACGTGGTGACCGAGCAAGGCGAAGGATACCTCACCGGAGGGCAGACAAAAAAGATGGAAAACGGAGAATACTTCCTTGCCAACGGACGCTATTCAACCTGTTCCGACCACGAACACCCCCACTTCTACTTCCAGCTCACCAAAGCCAAAGTGAAGCCTAAAAGCAACATCGTCACAGGTCCCGCCTACATGGTGCTCGCAGGCTTGCCGTTGCCACTCGCAGTGCCTTTCGGATACTTCCCCTTCTCTGAAAAATACTCCTCAGGTATAATTTTCCCAACTTTCGGCGACGATTTCAACCGCGGTTTCTATCTGAGCAACGGTGGTTACTATTTTGCCATAAACGACAATATCGACCTTGCTTTGACCGGAGAAATATATACCAAAGGCTCATGGGGACTCACCGGACGATCAAGCTATTCCAAGCGTTACAAGTTTTCGGGTAGTTTCAACATCAGCTATCTAACCACCATTTTAGGAGAAAAAGGGAGTGCCGACTATTCAAAAATGAACAACTTCCAGGTGCTCTGGAGCCACTCGCAGGATGCCAAGGCAAATCCCAACATGACTCTGTCGGCAAGCGTCAACTTCACTTCTACCGGATATTCGCGAAACGACCTCAACAGCTATTACAGCTCGTCGTTCACGGAAAACACGAAGAGTTCAAGTGTCAACATGACCTATCGAATCCCTAACTCAAAATGGTCATTCTCCACAACGCTCAACCTCGCGCAGCGCACCCAGGACTCAACACTGTCGGTATCGTTTCCTAACCTCACGGTAACCATGTCGCAAACCTATCCGTTCAAGCGCAAGCGAGCTGTCGGCAAAGAAAAATGGTATGAAAAAATAAAGCTATCTTACTCTGGTCAGTTCCAAAACTCATTGACGGCAAATCAGGACGAATTCTTCAAAAAGAGCCTCATCAAGGACTGGCGCAACGGAATGCGTCACTCCGTGCCGGTTTCTGCGACATTCAACGTGTTCAAATATTTCAACCTCACACCGTCGCTGTCACTGACCGACCGAATGTACACCTCAAAAGTGCGACGCCAATGGGACCCGGCTGCGTCGGCTGAAGTGTGTGACACCACCTACAGTCTTTACAATGTGTGGGACTTCAGCGCGGCGATTTCGATGGACACCAAAGTCTACGGCTTCTTCCAGCCGCTCCCGTTCCTTGGCAAAAAGGTGAAAATGATACGCCTCGTCACCACCCCGTCAATATCATTCTCGGGATCGCCCGACTTCTCCTCGCCGTTCTTCGGCTATTATGGCAACTACTCCTATCAGAATTCGGCAGGCGAGCTAATCAATCGAAAATACTCCTTGTTCCCCAACGCGCTCTACGGAGTCCCCGGACAAGGCAAATCGGGAACATTGAGCTATTCTCTCTCCAACAACCTTGAGATGAAAGTCAACACCAACGACAGTGTCGGAGAGAAGAAAGTGTCGCTGATAGAGAACTTCTCGGTGTCACAAAGCTATAATTTCGCTGCCGACTCAATGAACTGGAGCAACATAAACACCTCGTTGCTGCTGCGTCTTGTAAAGAACTTCAACCTCAACCTTTCGGCAACCTGGGATGTCTACACCTATCAGCTCAACTCGGCGGGCAACCCGGTGCGTGTCAACATTCCTCGCTGGAAAGCCGGGAAAGGCATAGGGCGACTGTCAAGCACCGGAACATCTTTCTCCTACACCTTCAACAACAATACGTTCAAGAAAAAAGACAAGAGCGGAAATAAGAAAAGCGACGATGATGATGACGACGATGTGGACGACTTCGACGGAAGAGCAGCCGAAAGGCGCAGACAGCGCGACGCGATGCGCGACAAGGACAAAGACGAAGTTGAGCTTACCGATGGAGGTTACATGAAATGGGAAGTGCCCTGGAGTCTCACTTTTAACTATTCCGTGAATTACTCCTATGGAAAATTCAACAAGAGGAAGATGGAGTATGACCCGAAAATCACCCAGAACCTGAGCTTTTCCGGAAATATCCAGCCAACTCAAAACTGGAACTTCGGATTCAGCGCCAGCTACAATTTCGACACGAAGAAGATCGCCTACATGAACTGCAACATCTCGCGCGACCTCCACTGCTTCACCATGACGGCAAGCTTTGTGCCCGTAGGACCCTATAAGAGCTACAATTTCCACATAGCCGTCAAGTCTTCGCTGCTTCAGGACCTCAAGTATGACAAACGCTCGTCCTACAGCAACGGCGTGACATGGTATTAAGACNCTCGCCCTAAAATTTGCTAAGAANATAATCGGAAATCGCCTTTCTNACAGGAGCNGNNTTCCCTACGAATCCGTTNACCATTATAACCACTACATGGGTGGGACGTTGAGCGGCGTCAAGCTTGTAGCCCGCATAACACAACACNCCCGACATGCTGCCTGATTTCAAGGCAAACTGTCCGGCGAGACGTGTATTGGCGAGCAGCCCCTTGACCGTTCCCTCCTTTCCTGCAATCGGGAACAGCCCCACATAACTCTTGGCACGTTCGCCCGACGCCATGTCCTCAAGTATTCCGCCAAGAAAACGNGGCGTGATGCGATTGCCCACAGCAAGCCCGCAACCGTCAAGAATGCGTATCGATGAAAAATCGTGTCGCCTGCCGCNGAGAAGCCTTTTTTCAATCTTAAGCGCCTCGTTGTCGGTAATCTTGCCGCCGGTTCCAAAAGCCAGAGCCCTCAGCATCGACTCGGCGAAAAGATTNTTGCTCTTAACCATCATNGACCTNANNATTTCAGGAGCCGCCGGCGAGCGATACACGAGCGGAGCTATNNCGGCTTCNCGTTCAGCNGTCACGTCGGTNTCCGTGCAGGTTATGCCACGTCGTTTCATAGCGGCATAAACATCGTCAAGCAACACCTCCGACGGGCGNGGCATCGAATAGCGGGAGCCATAAGTAGGGCTTGCCAATGTTCCCGACAGATAGAGNAGGTCAGAGCCTTCGCCGCGTATTGCCGACACCTCGCCCACAGCTCCCTTTGTCAAATCAAGCTCCACCGATAGCGATTCAATTCTCGGAGCCATGCTCACTATCTCTGTTGGCGAAACCGTCATTGTGAAACTGTTGTCACGGTAATTTATTCCGTAATATCCGGCGCCATATTCCCACGGCGTGTCCTCAAGCAGCCAATAGGGCGACACCCCTATCTCGGGGAAATTTCCCTCCGACACCAACACCGACCCCTCGATAGAGGTGATTCCGGCATTCTTAAGCCAGTCAGCCACCTCGCCGGCAAAGGACGGACGCGATGAAAAGTGGCGCGAGCCGAGAGTGGGATCACCCCCGCCTATTATCACGACATTGCCATGCAACACTCCTGCCCTGACCGACCCGTAAGCGCGCGCTTCGGTCCTAAACTTGAAATCGGGAGCCAGCGAAAGCGTAGCCGACGCAGCCGTCACACATTTGGTCACCGACGCAGGGATAAAAGTCCGAGCCGAATTATAATCGGCTACTATTCTCTTACTTCCAAGATCAACTATGTATATTCCGATCGAAGCGGCTTCGCTACCCTTGAATTCGAGCGGCTGGCTGAAAGCCATGCAGCGGCAAAGCGTCAGCAAGGCTATTAAAGACATTATTTTTTTCATGACTGCAAAATTAATCATTTCGGGAGCAAGTTGTGCATCTCCCGAAATTTTATTAATTTCGTATGTGCCAAAAAAACTTAATTAAAATGAAACTCAACAAGCTTATCATAGCCTCAGTCTTTGCGGCAGGAACTCTCTTCGCCTCTGCCGACAACCTCATAATCCTCCACACCAACGACACCCACAGCCAGCTCGATCCCACCGACAAGAACGAAGGTGGCATTCTGCGACGCAAGGCGCTCATCGACAGCGTGAGAGCCGAGCAGCCCAATGTGCTCCTCATCGACTGCGGCGACATGGTTCAGGGAACGCTCTACTTCTCCATCTACAAAGGCGAGGCTGAGCGCGACATGATGAACAATCTCGGATATGACATCCAGATTCTCGGCAACCATGAATTTGACAACGGCATCGAGTCCATAGCCCAAGTGTGGAGCGGACTGAACGCCGAAAAGCTCACCAGCAACTACGATTTGCGCGACACCGCGCTCGACTCCATCTTCAAGCCCTACACCATAAAAGAGTATGGAGGAAAGCGCATAGGCTTCATCGCCATCAACCTCGATCCTAAAGGAATGATTGCCGACAGCAACACCGGAGGCATAAAATATATCGACGGAATCAAGGCGGCAAATTCGCTCGCATGGTTCCTCAAAAACATCGAGCGCGTGGATGCCGTGATTGCGTTGACCCACGTCGGCTACGACACTCACAATCCGCCCACACCGAGCGACGTCGACATCGCCCGCTCATCAGAGGATATCGACATCATTATAGGCGGACACTCCCACACCACTATCAACCCTGCGGCTGAAAAAACTCCGGAATATCTCATTCCCAACGCTGCCGGCGACTCGATTCTTGTCGTTCAGACAGGCGGTAGGGGACTTTATCTCGGAGAAATCACGCTCGACCTCGAGTCGATGACTCCCGCCTATCGACTCATTCCCGTCGATAGCCGTCTTGACAACCGCATCGACCCTGAAGCCGCCGCCCTGCTTGCGAACTACCGCAAGGGTGTCGACGCGCTGAAAATGGAGAAAATCGGCAAAATGGCTCAGGAACTCCCCCACGGAAGCCACATGACAGTCAATTGGGTTGCCGACGTGATGTTCGAAAAGGGCAGCGAGCTTACCGACCGGAAAGTCGACCTCTCGCTCGTAAACAAGGGCGGAATACGCCGCGGACTCCCTGCTGGGCACATCACCAAAGAACTTATCATGACCATGCTGCCGTTTGACAACAAGCTGGTGGTAATGGAAATCAAGGGAAGCGACCTGAAAGCGGCTCTCGACGTGTTTGCCGGGAAGAACGGCGACGGCATCAGCGCCGGTTTCGATCCCAACNCCATCATTCCCGACAAAATCTACACTCTTGTCACCATCGACTATCTCGCCAACGGCGGCGACTACCTCGCCACGCTCACAAATGGCAACGTCATAGCCCGCAGCGCCCTGCGTCTCGATGAAACGATGATTGACTATATTTTAAGCCAAAAGGGAAAAAATATTAAATATAACGACAATCGCCGCAGGCTGTAAAACCCGCATGCCGCTTTGATTGTTTCCCCCTCAACAAACTCAATTACGATGAAACGCTTGTTCCTGTCACTCGCGTTGGCGCTTGCTGCGATAGGCGCCGACGCAATATCTCCGCTCATTCTGTCNTCNACCGATGATGTGAACCGTGAAAAGTGGGTCGATTCAGTCTATAACACCATGGATCTGAACCATCGCGTGGGACAGATTTTCGTGCCAAAGCTCAACCCCGAGACTCTCGCCGCCACCAAGCAGTCGATAGCNCGCCTGGTNAAAGACTATGGNATAGGGGGGCTTCTGTTCAGCCGGGGCACCATTGACCAATATGCCACCCTCACTGACTACGCCCAGTCGCTTTCATCTGTCCCCGTGCTCATGACCCTCGACGGCGAGTGGGGGCTTGCCATGAGAGTGAAAGGAACACCGAAATTTCCCTACAACATGACTCTCGGAGCAATCGAAAACCCCGAACTCCTGCGGGAATATGGCAAGGAAGTGGCTCGCGAATGCCGTCTGCTCGGCATCCACGTTGACTTCGCGCCCGTGCTCGATGTCAACTCCAATCCCCGCAATCCGGTGATCGGCTTCCGCTCATTCGGCGAAAATCCGGCGAGAGTCGGAACCCTCGGCACTGCGTTCGCCCTCGGCATGGAGCATAGCGGAGTGCTCACAACCGGCAAGCACTTCCCCGGTCACGGCGACACCAACGTGGACTCCCACAAGGCGCTCCCCACCATCAACCACTCGCTCGCTCAGCTCGACAGCGTCGACATCCTCCCCTTCAAAATGTACATCGACCACGGATTGTCGGGAATAATGGTGGGACACCTGAATATCCCCGCGCTCGACAACAGCGGCGCTCCCTCCTCCCTGTCCGAGGCAATCGTCACCCGCTTGCTCAAAGAGCGTCTCGGCTTTGAAGGAATCGTGTGGAGCGACGGGCTCGCCATGAAGGGCGCCAATGTGCCCGGGAGCAACAATTGCGTCGCCGCGCTCAAAGCGGGAATGGACCTGCTGCTCGAGCCTCTTTCCCCGCTCGCCGACATCAAGGCGGTAATCGCGGCGGTAAATTCAGGCGAAATCCCAATGAGCGCCATCGAAGAGCGGTGCAAGAAAATGCTGCGCTACAAATATGCCCTCGGGCTCACCTCCCGTCCGGCTCCGGTAAGCTCGCCGTCGCTCAGCCGACGCATCAACGCGCCCGAAGCCGACGCCATGATACGCAACCTCACGTCGGCATCCGTCATCTGCCTTGCCAACAGCGAGAATCTTCTCCCCGTCGCCGATCTCGACAACAAGACTATCGCCGTGGTCAATATAGGCGAAGCTGCATCCAACACTTTCTCAAAATATTGCGGCAAGTACAACCACGTCACCACCTACTCGACGACAGGCGCTCTGACCGACGCGCAAGTCGCCTCGATAAAAAAGCATGACATCGTCATCGCCGGGGTCTACAATGACAATGCCGCCTCGGTCAGCGACCTGAAAAAACTCGCCTCTTGCCCCAATCTCGTGACGGCGTTCTTCATGAACCCTTATAAAGTCGCCAAGTTCGCCCCGGTGAAATCATCGGCTATAATGCTTGTCGGCGAAAACACCCCTTATGCTCAGGAATACTGCGCGCAAGGCATCTTCGGCGGGCAGCGAGTCAACGGAATCCTACCTGTCGACATCGCCGGGGTCGCCGAAGCGGGGCGCTGCATCGGCATCCTGAAAACCCGACTCGGCTACACCTCCCCCGAGGCTGAAGGCGTCGGCGCCTCCATGGCGGCTACAATCGATTCGCTCGTGAAAACGGGGCTTGCCACCGGAGCCTTCCCCGGCTGTCAGGTGCTCGTAGCCAAGGGGGGAAACATCATCTTCGACCGCAACTATGGCTACACCGACAACTCCAAGACCCGCCAGGTGACCGACTCCACCATCTATGACCTCGCTTCGGTCAGCAAAGCCGCCGGAACGCTACCCGGGTTGATGCTCGCCTACGATGAAGGGCTTTTCCGACTCGACGACCCTGTCTATAAGCACATACCCGAACTCAAAGGGAGCGACAAGGAGGATATAACCGTCCGCGAGCTGCTCCTTCATGAAACCGGCATGCCGGCAGGACTGAATCTCCACCGCCTGCTCATCGACACAGCCTCATTCAAGGGGGCGCTGACCACGCGCCGCCCGAGGGGCGAGAACACCATCAGAATAGCCCGCAACCTCTACGGAAACCGCAATGCGCGGCTCCGCAAAGACATCACCTCAGCTTCGCGCACAGCCGATTTCACCCTCCCCATCGCCGAGGGCATATATGCCGCCCAAGCCACCGCCGACACCATCATGGACCGCATCCACAACGCCAAGCGCCGCAGCAACAAAAACTATTACTACTCCGACCTCAATTTCGCCCTGCTCATGGAAATGGAACAGAATTTGACAGGACGCGCCCATGACGAATATGTGGAGTCGGAAATCTTCAAAAAACTCGGCGCGAGCAGCACCCACTACAATCCCTCGCTGAAAGGGAAGGCGAGTCGCACGGCGCCCACCGAAAAAGATCCGTTCCTCCGCCGGCAGACCGTCAAAGGCTATGTCCATGACGAGCTTGCGGCATTCTCGGGAGGAGTTCAGGGTAATGCCGGACTCTTCTCCAACGCCAACGACCTTGCCAAACTGTGCCAGATGTGGCTCAACAACGGCTCCTATGGCGGCAAGGATATCCTTACGCCAGAAACGGTCAAGTTGTTCACCACCACAAAGAGCGCCAATTCGCGCCGAGGGCTCGGATTTGACGGACCCGACATCGCCGACATCACCAAGACGCCCACCGCGCCCGAAGCTTCGGCAATGACCTTCGGACATATCGGCTTCACCGGCACCTGCTTCTGGGTCGATCCCGCCCATGACCTCATCTACATCTTCCTCAGCAACCGAGTGAACCCCACCCGTGAAAATGCGGCATTCTCCAAGCTCAACATCCGCCCCGCCATCATGTCCGCCATCTACAAAGCAATGAAATAACCCTTGCGAGGACACACCACCCAACGTCGGAGACGTTGAAATATGCCACGAATATCGACAGATAACCCTTGAGGGTTCCCTCCAACCCAACGTCGGAGACGTTGAAATATGCGAAACCCCATGTTGGCGTGCCAACATGGGGAGAGAGTCCGCACCTCAAACCTCCATCCTCGGAGAGGATGAATAAAACCACAAAACAAGCCTGCAAAGGCTTGCCATGCAAAGGCTTGCCATGCAAAGTCGCCGTAGGCGGCAAAGAACCCGAATGGGGTCCCACCACCCAACGCCGAAGACGTTGAAATATGCCACGATTATCGACAGATGGATCCTTACGGACTCCAACCTAACGTCGGAGACGTTGAAAT
>JAAVEM010000023.1 GCA_014801235.1 Bacteroides sp.
AATATTGCTGTTGAGCCGGCTGCTGCCGACGGAGCATTCGGTCTTGTTTTCAGCCTTTGCAATCTTGCTGCCAACAAGCAGATTGGTCTTTGCGATGTAATTATCTCAGGTAATGTCATCGGTGACGTAACCGCAGGCATTGTAAACGTAAATGCCGCTGAAGAAAACGCTCCCATGTACAATCTTCAGGGCGTTCAGGTTGATGAGAATTACAAGGGTGTCGTTATCAAGAACGGCAAGAAGTTCATCAACAAGTAATCAGCAATTAAATTAGGATAAACATAATAGTATTTCCCCATTAGGGTAATAATTTTTTTCACAAAGAGAGAGTCAACCTGAGAAGATTGACTCTCTTTCTTTTTTTCGGGAAATAGGAGTGTTACTGTAATTTTTCAGCGAGATAGGTTGAGGTGTATCCTTTGCCTGAGGCTACAATCTCCTCAGGCGTGCCGGTCGCGACAAGCGTTCCGCCCGCTTCGCCCCCCTCGGGACCGATGTCGATCACGTGGTCGGCACATTTTATCACGTCCATGTTATGCTCGATGATGACCACAGTGTGTCCCAGTTCAATCAGGCGGTTGAATGAGTCCATCAGTTTGTTGATGTCGTTGAAATGAAGTCCGGTGGTGGGCTCGTCGAAAATGAACATTGTTGGCTCGGGCTTTTCCATGGCAAGGAAATAGGCGAGCTTTACACGCTGATTTTCTCCGCCCGAGAGGGTAGAGGATGATTGTCCGAGCTTGATGTAGCCGAGTCCCACGTCTTTGAGCGGTTGCAGTCGACGCACGATTTTCTTCTCCTGGCTGCCCGGAGCCGCCTGGAAAAATTCGATAGCTTGATTGACGGTCATGTTCAGGACGTCGTTGATGTTGACGCCGCGATATTTTATGTCGAGCACCTCCTGCTTGTAGCGTTCACCGTGGCATGATTCGCAGGGAATCACGATGTCAGCCATGAATTGCATCTCGATAGTTATCGTTCCCTCGCCTTTGCACTCCTCGCAGCGTCCTCCTTCGGAGTTGAAGGAGAAGTATCCGGCGGGAAAGCCCATCTGCTTGGCGGCGGGTTGGTCGGCGAATAGCTTGCGGATTTCATCAAACGCTTTCAGGTAGGTGGCGGCGTTGCTTCGCGACGACTTGCCGATGGGGTTCTGGTCGACAAATTCTATCGCTGAAATTCGCTTAAGGTCGCCGCCGATTGATTTGTGGAGTCCCGGCGCGTCGCCCGGCTCTCCTAAATGGCGCAGCATGGCGCGATAGAGAATGTCGCGCACCAGGGTCGACTTGCCTGAGCCGCTCACTCCCGTCACAACGGTCATCACTCCCAGCGGGAACTTGACATCGATGTTTTTAAGATTGTGTTCGCGGGCGCCTTTCACCTCGATATAGTCGCGCCATTTGCGGCGACGGGACGGAACGGGGATTTCAAGCTCGTGGTTCAGATATTTCACTGTATAGGAATCACTCGCGGAACGGAGATTGGCGACCTCGCCCTGATAGATTATCTCACCGCCGTGGCGTCCGGCGTCGGGACCCACGTCGATGAGGTAGTCGCAGGCGTTCATGATTTCTTCATCGTGCTCGACGACTACCACGGTGTTGCCAAGCCCTTGCAGCTTCCTGAGCACTTCGATAAGTTTGTGAGTGTCGCGTGAATGCAACCCTATGCTCGGCTCGTCGAGAATGTAGAGCGAGCCTACGAGGCTGCTTCCCAGCGATGTGGCAAGGTTGATGCGCTGGCTTTCGCCTCCCGACAGTGAGGATGACAGGCGGTCAAGGGTGAGATAACCGAGCCCCACGTCACAGAGGAAACCGATGCGATTGTTGATTTCAACGAGCAGCCGAGAGGCGATCTTGCTGTCGGTTTCGCTTATTTCGAGCTGCTTGAACCACTCGCTCAGGTCGCCCACCGGCATCTTTACGAGATCGGTGATGGTCTTGCCGGCTATTTTCACGTAGGATGCGTCGGGTTGAAGGCGGCTTCCGTGGCAGTCGGGACAGATGGTTTTGCCGCGATAACGCGCCAGCATCACTCGATATTGGATTTTGTATTGATTTGACTCCACCATTTTGAAGAAGCCGTCGATTCCCTTGAATCTGCCTTTGCCGTGCCACAGAATGTCAAGCTCCTCGTCGGTGAGGTCGCAATAAGGGCGATGTACCGGAAATCCGAGCGAAGGGGCGAGGCGTATCAGCTCCTGCTTCCATTCGCCCATCTTGTCGCCGCGCCAACACACCACGGCGTCGTCATAGACGGAGCGGGTCTTGTCGGGGACGATGAGGTCGGGGTCAAGCCCGATGACACGCCCGAATCCCTCGCAGCGCTTACATGCGCCATAGGGATTGTTGAAATTGAACATCAAGTCGCTTGGCTCGCGGAAAGTGATGCCGTCGGCCTCGAAGCGTTTTGAAAAATCGTGGCGGTGGATGTTGCGGTCTTCATCCCACACGAGCACGCTCAAGTGTCCCATCCCCTCGAAAAAAGCGGTTTCAGCCGAGTCGGCAAGACGGCTCAGTTCGTCACCGTCGGGCTGAAGAGAAAGACGGTCGATGAGCAGTTCATAGCCTTTAGCCGTTTTGGGCAGTTTCGGAGCGGCTATAAGCTCTTCGATTTCCAAAAATTCGCCATCCTTCATCAGGCGTGAATATCCGCCTTTGAGATATACCTCCAGTTGCTGGGCGAATGTGCGTCCCTCGGGGAGGGTGATGGGGCTGACGATAGCCGCGCGTGTTCCCGCCGGATAGGCTGAAGCGATCGCAGTGACATCTTCGATGGTGTGTTTTTTCACCTCCTCGCCCGAGATAGGGGAGTAGGTCCTGCCGATGCGTCCGAAGAGCAGGCGCAGATAGTCGTAGATTTCAGTCGAAGTCCCGACGGTAGAGCGCGGGTTGCGCGTGCTCACCTTCTGTTCGATGGCTATTGCTGGGGGGAGTCCTTTGATGAAGTCCACTTCAGGTTTCGCCATCTTCCCGAGAAACTGGCGGGCATAAGCCGACAGGCTCTCAACATAGCGCCGCTGTCCCTCGGCATATAGAGTGTCGAAAGCAAGCGACGATTTTCCCGAGCCCGACACCCCGGTGATCACCACCAGTTTGTTGCGGGGAATTTCGATATCGATATTTTTGAGGTTGTTTACGCGTGCTCCCTTTACGAGTATATTTCTTTCTGCCATAAAATTGCATTTCAATTAACTTACAAAGTTACGAAATAATTGCCGCGTAATATAGTTAAAGAAGCTGTATTTGAATGACTGATGTATTTTAAAACGTCAAATTTTTTTAATATAGATAACAAGTAGTAATTGGACTGTAACAACTCTCTATTATAAAGAAATCGTTTTTTTTGAGCTATCTCATTTTCTATTATGGGATGGAGTTTGGATGTAATAAAATCTTTAATTTGGGATATAGAATATCGATTCTCACATAGTTGGGAATACTTATTGATAGCAAATTCTTCATTCTGATTTTGTTGAAGAATTTGTAATAATTCGACTACGGCTCTATTTGCTTCGAAGTGTCGATTACCGTAAATAAGTAAGAAGCGATTGTCAGAGGTCGCTGTTTCGAGGCTATGGATTTCTATGCCTTTATAAGGATTCATAGACGTGTTTTATTTAAGTATGTTTGAGTCGATAGAGTTGTCTGCCTTTTTGTTCTCTCGCTGTGTTTTAAGCCCGAAGTCAAATGAGTATGATAATTTCACCATTCCACAAAAACGTCCGTGGGACAGTTGACGCATTTGATAGTTTGGGACGTTGATATGTCGTTTCACTGTCTGCCTGCTTAGGGTTTTTGTCCAAGCATCCACTCGCCAGTTGCCGTGTGTCCACGAAACTGCAAATTGGGCATTAGCAGGGATAAATGAGTAGATGTATTGAGAATTGAGACCTCGGCTTACAGTATTCCCTTTGAGAGTAAATGAGAAATCACCGATAAAATACAGCAAGGATAGACTTGCGGCGGCACAATTCAGATGCCGCATATAAATATTGTTCCCGTAGGATTGGGAGGAAAGTTCTCCTCCAAGTTCTCCGCGCAGATTGTTGGAAATTTTCCATGAGGCATTTGTTGAAAATTTCGCTCGTTTGAATGTGCCGTTAAACACGTTTATGATCAGTCTGTCGTTATCGGGGATATAACCTGCGGTGAGAGCGTCAGAGTTATAAGTCAGTGCCAGTAACGAATTCAGATTCACATTGCCCATTTGAATGCTATAGTTAATGTTTGCATCATAAAGCTTGACATCCTTAAGATTAGGATTTCCCTTGCGTGACAAGATCAAGTCTATGGGCTGTTCCGCCGCAGTGCGGCTTGAAAGGCTTGCCATAGCGTTGCCGATCGACATGCTTAGATTTATCTGCTGTCTATGTGCGGGGTTATAGGTGAGTTGTGTAAAGAATCTTGGGAAATAAAAATTTTTTTGACCATACCCATTCAGAGTCATATTTACAATTGAGAGTCCGGGACGAGCCGTGAAGCGGAGTCTGCTAGAAATGCGTTGCGTATATTCCACAAAGGCAAGTGTCTCGGAATGCCACATTTTTTGTTTTGAACCGTATGTGCCAATATATTCGGTCGAGGCATTTTTGAGTGCATTCATTAAAATGAATGATAGTGAATTGCGATGTTTAAGCCCCATTTGATAAAGGAGTTGCACTGAAAGATTGAACACATTGTCGCGTGTGTCGGAATACACTGATTCCTCAGTGTCGGTATAGTTGTAATTGTATCTGCTGTGAGAATAGGAGGTGTTGAGCGTCGTTATCAGCAAGTCATTTTCGTGGACATTAAACTGTCCGAAATAACTGAATTTTGGGCTGATAGCTTTGTTTTTCTTGTCGGAAGAAGTCTTTTGGCTGATATTTATCGGCGTGTCATAGGTAGTGATGCCTTGAGATGTGGATTTTGACAAATCGGAGACTATTCCGGTTGAGACGCTTACAAAACGCCGTGGAGCGACATGTTGCATGGTAAATTGACCGTATTCACCATGGTTGCGGTTGCGACCTGTCAAGGACTTGAAATCCCGAATTATATTTGAGGATTGCAATTCAAATGCTTCATTTTTTGTTTCCGTGTCAGCTGCCGCGCTTTTTAAATTATATCCCGCAAACACGTAATAGGATGTGTTCCCATTATTTATCTTGCTGAATCCGTTGTATTTCCCGTCCAGATAGCCGCCGATTGTCTGTTGGACATCAAGAGTCACATATCCTCCCGTCCGTTGTTCCTTAGTTATAAAATTAATTGCGGCAAAGTCAGTCGCATATCGTCCAACTGGGGCATCGTGGTACTCAATTTTCTGTACATCTTTGGGCCGTAAATTTTGGATCATTCGGTAATCTGCGGGCTGTCCGTTTATGTACAGTGATACGTCATGCCCGTAGAGTTTCACTATTCCGTCGAATACGTCGACATTGATGCCGGGAAGCATCAAATTATTTAGTAGTTGGTAGCCGGTGGCGGCGTGTTTTACAAGTATTTTTTCCGGGATGATTGATAAGTGATTATTTACTCGGTTCATGTGTCCTGCAGTTACGGTTACCTCCGCAAGTTCCGTGTTGGTTTTCAATGCGATTGGAGCTATTTCCAAGCTGTCCCGGTCAAATATGATGTTTTGACTTTTGGGTGTATATCCTAACGCTGATGCCATCATTTGATATTCGCCCAATCCCGGCAGATTTACCGTGAATCTTCCTAAGCTGTCAGTGGAGGCTCCTGAAACAAAAGTAGTGTCGGCAATCATGAATCTTATCGCTGCAAATTCAATGGGATTGTCAGATTCTCCGATTACTATTCCTGAAATTGTATATTGCCCGGATGTTCGGGGTCCTTTGGATACTGTGTCATCCAATCGCATGACAATATCGCCCAGTTCCGCCTTATTGCCATCCATGAGCTGGATTGAGCCCTTTAATGTCTTATATCCCTGAGCTTCGAACAGGAATTTATAACTCCCTTCCGGCATATCCATTTTAAAATTGCCCAGACTGTCAGTGACGACTCTTGTTTCGGTCTTGGCGTCAACGTTGACAAACGTAATTACACCTCCCTTGATGGCTTGATTGTTGACATCAACAAAGCTGCCTGAGACGGGACATCCTCCATAGAGATTTAGTGATAATGATATGATGAAATAGAATAGAATGAATCTGAGCATGAGGTATGAGGATATTAAGGATTCTATAATAGTATATGTGATCGCTTGGTATTTGATCGTTATTTTAGCAAAATAACATAAATTGATTAAAAAAAGCAAATAATGCGTACTATTTTTAATTATTAATTGGATTTTAATTGTATTTTATGATAAATGTTATATGGAATAGTAAATGGGTTAAATAATAATTTATAGATAACAATAGCACGACCTACATATATTAGATTTTAGCAATGCTAAATTTTTTTAAGCATATAACAAGTAGTCATTATCCTATTTATAGATAGAGTTTTTTCCTGTGGTCTTTAACGCACATAGAAGATACTTTTGCCTCCTTGATTCTATTTTAGAGAGACTATTCAAGCATGGCCGTTTATTTTGGGTTAATAGGGGTTAAGCTTGTTTAGGATATAGTTAAAGAAGCTGTATTTGACCCGAAACGAAGCNGCCATTGCTAACATTGGTTAAAGAATCGCNGGCGGGGGAAACTTTTGGGCGGNGACAGCGGTTATACTATAAAACAACTAAAAACTTGAAAGTTATGAAATGTANTGCTCAAACTTTTATCCTTGGGCTCCTGGTGGGAGCGTTCACAGGAATGTATGCTGAAAGATATTCGCGCACCACTATGAAGGGGCGCAAGATTCGCCGAGAAATCAATCGCACTGTGCGTGACCTCTATGGCGAAGTGGAAGAAGAAATCGGAAAAATAAAGGAGANAATCGGATCTACGGTCGACAAGGCTGAAGANCTCGTGAAGGATTGACGGAGTTTAGACATAATATAAATTTTGTGGACGGATGTTTCGGNAACGGAGCATCCGCTTTTTTTGCATCCCCCTCTTTACTCCTGCTCTTCAGTGGATGAAAAAGNGAAGNCATGGGGTCGTGGTGTTGACTCCATGCCTTCGCTATTGTTAGTTTGCTTGTTTTTTAGTCGAATATGTGGCGCAGGCGGCTGAATATGCGCTTCTTGACNGAATCGGTCGCCTGGATGTTTGACGAGTTTTTGAGCGATTCAATCGTNTCCTTCTCCTTGTCGGTCAGGTTCTCGGGCACATATACCATGATGTTCACAAGTTCGTCGCCGGTGCCGTAGCCTTCGGTCGAGGGCAAGCCTTTGCCGCGCAGACGAAGCACCTTGCCCGGCTGGGTTCCTGCGGGAATCTTCACTCGGGCGCGTCCGTTGACTGTCGGAATCTCTACCGATCCGCCGAGAGCGGCAGTAGGGAAGTCGAGCATGAGGTTGTAAATAAGGTCATTGCCGTCACGAATCAATTCAGGGTCGGGAATCTCTTCGATAACCACGAGGAGGTCTCCGTTGACTCCACCGTGGCGAGCCGCGTTACCCTTGCCTTTCAGGGAGAGGGTCATTCCGTCAGCCACACCTGCGGGAATGGCGAATTCCACTACTTCCTCCTGTTTTACGATACCCTCGCCGTTGCAATAGGTACACTTTTGGGTGATGGTCTTTCCTTCTCCGTTACAGTCGGGACAGGTTGCCGTTGACGACATCGGACCGAGGAACGTCTGCTGCACCTGTTCAATCACGCCCGAACCGTGGCAATGGGCGCAGGTTGTGAACGCGGTGCCGTCCTTGGCTCCGGTTCCGTTACAGTGCTGACACTGTACATAGCGGGGAATCTTCAGTTTTTTAGTGACGCCCTCGGCAATCTCCTTAAGCGTCAGTTTGACTTTGATTCTCAAATCNCTTCCTTTAGCCTGACGGCGACGTCGAGTGCCGCCCGAAGTGCTGCCATATTGACGGAAGCCGCCGAAGCTGCCGCCGCCGAATATGTCGCCAAACTGGCTGAAAATGTCTTCCATCGACATTCCGCTTGCGTGGAAGCCTNNGGCTCCGCCACCGCCGCCAAATCCGCTCGGACCCATGTTGTGGCCCCACTGATCGTATTTGGCTCGTTTATCGGGGTCGTTCAGAACATCATAAGCTTCAGCGGCTTCTTTAAATTTTTCCTCAGCCGCCTTGTCGCCCGGATTTTTATCGGGGTGATATTTAAGAGCCAGTTTCCTGTAGGCTTTTTTCAGCTCTTCAGGAGTGGCGTTTTTCGAAACGCCCAGGACTTCGTAATAATCTCTTTTATTATCCATCGTGAGTTCTTTTTTTATTGACCAACGACTACCTTGGCATGACGCAATACTTTGTCGTGCAGTTTATATCCTTTTTGAACCGTGTCGATAACTTTGCCCTTCTGAGAATCGTCGGCGGCAGGGAACAGAGTGACGGCTTCGTGAAATTCAGTGTCAAAATCGGTGCCCGGAGCTGTGTCGAGAGCTTTCACTCCGTTTTGCTCCATGTATTTCACCAGCTTATTATAGATGAGTTCCACACCCTCCTTTATCGGGTCGATGTCGGTCGCCGAGTTCATGGCTTGAAGGGAGCGCTCGAAGTCGTCAATAATCGGCAGAAGTCCTTTAAGCACGTTTTCACCTCCGTTTTTGATGATTTCGCTCTTTTCTTTCAGAGTGCGTTTGCGGAAGTTGTCAAAATCCGCCATCAGAAAGAGATATTCCTTTTTCTCTTTCTCCAACTGAGCTTTCGTGTCGTCAAGTTCAGCCTGGAGAGCGTCGATTTTGTTCAGCTCCTCGTTGGCGAGATCNTTCATTGACTCAACGTCGGCTTCTTCAACGTCGGCTACATCGCTAACTTCAACATCGGGGTCTTCAATGTCGATTTTCGGCTCCTGATGCTGATTATCCTGATGNTTATATTTGTTGCTCATATATAGAAAATTTAATTATTCATAACTAAGGGCTAAATTGTAACAGCAAAAACNTTGCCAAATTCAGCCTGTCTTCGAACCCTTATTCAATAATGATAACAACTTTTTTGCCATATCGTTCATTTTNCTCAGGACAATCACATTTCACCTGTAAATGTGGCACAGTCCGGAAAAANTTTTGGCAATATTTCTGACAATCTGTCAGCACTGCCATTGCTGAATATCCCGTAGACAGCCGCTCCCGATCCGCTCATTGACGCATATTCCGCGCCAANTTCATAAAGTTTTTCCTTCACTGACCCTATCGAGGGGTGAGCNGGGAANATCGACCGCTCGAAATCATTGCTTATCTTCTCTTTCCACATGGTGATGTTTTCGAGCAGGGCGGGATGCAGGTCATATTCAGGNGCCGCCGGAACGACTCCGCTGTATGCCTCGCGNGTCGACACGCTCTCACCGGGTTTTACGATGGCTATTGTCTTGCCGCTGAGGTCAACCTCGCATGGGGTGAATTCATTGCCTATTCCGCGGGCGAGCATCGGGCGGTTATATATGAAGAAAGGGCAGTCGGCGCCTATGCCGGCGGCAATCTCGGCAAGGCGATCATCGGTGAGTTCAAGCCCGAAAAGGTNATTGAGCCCTTTGAGCGTGAAAGCTGCATCGGCGCTGCCGCCGCCCAATCCGGCTCCGTCGGGGATGATTTTGTGCAGATATATGTCGACAGGAGGTAGCGGAATCGCTTCGTTCAGGGCGCGATAGGCTTTGATGACAAGATTTTTTTCAGGTGGGCATTCAACCGGGTTGCCGGTGACGGTCAAGGTTGTTTCGGTTCCTTTAGCCGGAACGATCTCCAGCACATCACTCCATCCCACAGGATAAAAGAGCGTCTCGAGGTTGTGATAACCGTCGGGACGCTTTGANGTGATGTATAGNCCNATNTTGATTTTTGCGTTGGGAAAAAGTATCATTTCTATTCTTGNGGNTTGATTTGNATNGCTCGGCGATGAAGTTTTATTTCGCAGCCGGGAAAGCCTTCTTTCACAAGGCGGTTGCACTCGGGGATTTCATCGAGCGCGGTNGTGAGTGTCATTGGCAANNCCACGAGNTCNACNACCTCGGCTCCGCCGATTATCGCCTCTTTAAGCTCTTTGAGCGACGGTGCGTTTTTCAGCGCGGAATACTCTTGGTAGGTGTAGGTGGTGAATGCCGTGTTGGGTCCCACTCCGCGGCGGTCGAGAAGATAGCCGTTGTCAAGTTCTACAGGGAGTGAGCCNTCGGTGATGTCTGCAGGCGCAGGGAATGACACAATTTCTTTCCGGTCNGCCGACAGNGTGACCGGGACATTGTGGATGAAGTTGCCGTTGGTGCGATAGACTACCGCTTTCGGAAGCGCTGAAACGGAGTTGCCTCCGGTGGGTTGCATCGACACTACCTGAGGAGCGGGAATTGCCTTAGCCGGCTCGGTGGAACTCTTTGAGGAGCTACAGGCGGCGACGCAAAGCGCCGCCGTTCCTATAGCTATTGTTGCAAGATGATTCATATTCATCATTTTTTAATCAGGCGTTTAGTTGTTATGCCGTTGTCGTTGATGATTCTTACCACGTAATGACCGGCGGGATATGACGCTACGTCGATCGACGCTTCATTGGCGGCGGGGTTGATCGCAGTCATGCGCATTCCGCTCAATGAATATATTTCGACCAGATTGATGGTCGACGGTGAGGTGACGCTGATGAGGTCAGTGGCAGGATTGGGGCTTAGGCTCACTTCGGCGTTTTCAACCGGCGTGTCGATACCTGATGCCGCTTCCGATAGATTGAAGCTCTTTTGGGCGCTCCATCCGCTGCTCACGGTGAAGGCGAGGAAGTATTCTCCCGGGGAATCGTAGGCGCCTTTGATTGTTATGATTTTGCTTGAGCCTGCCTGGATGAAAAGATTGTCGGAAATGAATGCCTTTAGTGAACTTACGGTTCCGCTGACGCGGGGGAACATGTAGACGACAACAGGATCGGTGAGATAGCCCTCGGTACAGGTGACGGTAGCTGACACTGTGAATTCGTCACAAGGCATAGTGGGTATGCCGTTGACTGTTGTCGCTGTGGGGAAGAGTATGTTTGTCACCGTGTAGCTGGTCTGTGTCACAGCGGGCGATACGCTCACTTTTATTCGGTCGCTTATGACCTTTCCGGTGTTGTCGGCAAGGGCAAGTTCAAATTCAGTGGTTTGGCTGATGGTCGTGGAGATAGTCTTGAAGTTTCCAATACCTTCAAAATTGAGTTTTTCTCCAGCCACGGCGTCGATGATGTCGAGTGTGTCGGTTGCGACAGCGTTGTTGGCTCCCGGCTGATATAATTTAGCCGTGATGATACCGTAATATTCTCCGGCTTCCACGTCGATGTCGGCGCTCAATTTATAATTTGAACCGACATACATGGGGGTAAGTATCTGCAGATTGGTCGCTTTTACCGTTACTGCCGACTGAGAGTTGAAGGTGACATTTTTGGAGGAGCAGGTGGCGGTAATGACCTGGTTGGATATCGGGACAAGGATGTCGCCCCAAGCATTGGTGCTGAAATTGTAATACGCCGGAGTTACGACCCAGGTGCCGGTCGAGGGAAACTCCGAGAGATATACGGGATAGCCTGTCAGTCCGTTCATTGCGAATGACATTCCCATTAATTCTGATTCTTCATAGGCGCATTTAATATATTTTTCAGCATTGGTCGACTTGTTAGTGAGTTTTAATCCGAAATTCATTGAAATGGGAGTTGTCGATGAATTCATGAAATTTGTGCCGAAAGTGACATAGTCGGTCCTGGTGCATTTCTTGCTTCCGGTAGAAGCGAAAAGCGGGTCATCGACAGTAAATGCGTCGGCNGTTATGTAGGGCGCGGGAGCTGCGGCAGTCGAGCCCGACGTGTTTCTTTGGATGCCGATGGTGGCNCCCTGGTTGAAGTTGTAGCCTGAAGTGGAACCTCCGATGCCCTGCACTTCGGGAGTGAGAAGCGTGAGCTTGAAATAGCCGTCNCTTACTCCGCCCCATCCCCAGTTGATGTGGTAGTACCCGTTGTCATATCCGTCGCACACGAATTCGTGTCCGGCGTTTGTTCCGGTCACACCGTCGTATACCACGGGACGTTTTGCTGCTAATTCGGCATAAATTTTGTTTTCCCACTCCTCGATTCCGTAGTAATCGCGTAGAAGATACTGGATGCCTCCGTCATAGTTGAAGTATTTTGTCAGCGCATAGGCTATCATGGGCGACATGGCTCCGCTCTCGTTGCTGGAGTAGTTCATGTTCACGCTGTAGCCGCAAGCCGCCATCAGTGTTGCCACGGCNGCNTTCTGTGTCGCAGTGCTTGCCGACGAATAAGTGTCGGTCATGTTTGCCCAGTCAAAAGTGGTGGTGGAGAAATCCATGTAGAGGGATTTCTGCTCGCCTGCNGAATTTTTCCAGGTATAGGTGTTGGACCCTGCTCCCTTGACAGGCCAGTTGTGATATTTCATCACCTGAGCCATCGCGGTTGCCACGCANCCNGTCACCGAGCGGTTGTNNCCGTCCATGGGGCAGTCATTATTATAAGGAGAGCTTTGATTCCATCGGGTTGTCACCATCGGGGCGATGGATGCTCTTGACGCTGCGGCGCGTGACTGGGNGNCGACGNNNCCNGANGCGATGATTGCCTCGATCTGGCGTTGATAGCTNTTGAGCCATTCGCGCATATTGTCGGGTATNTTTTCCGGGTCAAATGATCCGCTGTCGGCATAGCCGATGAGTGGGCTTATGCAGTCGTCGGCGGAAATTATAGAGAAACCGTCGTTGGCACCGGTATTGAATACATAGAATTGCTTATTTATNCCTTCCGACGCTGTGTAGACAAGCCGCATATCAGAGACTTGCGCGCGGCTGCCGTGATTGAGTCGTGCGAGGGCTTGTTCGGGAGTAAGCTGAACGGCGTTGGATGTCCCGAACATCATTGTAATGAGTGAAGATAAAAGTAGATATTTTTTCATACGNGGTAAATTTATCCTGCAAATTAAGCAAAAAAAATATTCAATCACCCTATAAATAGCTTAAAAATGGGGATTATAAGCTGAAAAACAGCAATTGATGTCGCAATATTGAAGCGATAAGGAGNCTGTGGCATGGATTGATGAGGTGCTTTAAATTGAGTGATTGCATATAAAATTAATAAAAATTCAACGCAATTCGGCGTTTTTTATTAATTTTGCAGTCCATAAAGACGAAAACTAAGATAATGAAACTGATAGCAGATAGTGGCAGCACTAAAGTAGAATGGTGTTTGCTTGACGGAGGGAAGCCTCTGAAACAAATTTTCACNTCNGGNTTTAACGCGTTGATGCTGACNGAAGAGGAGATTTCTCAATATCTTGAAGATGAGTTGATTTCTCAACTTGGCGAGCTCACTCCTCAAGTAACTGAAGTGTATTTTTANGGTGCCGGGTGTNTNGANGATGAGGTGTGCCGGAATGTGCGTCGCGCGATTCGTCACAATATACCTGCCGAGACCATCGAGGCGCATTCCGACCTGCTTGGGGCGGCAAGAGCCCTTTTNGGCGAACGTGAAGGCATCGCTTGCATTCTTGGCACCGGTTCAAATTCATGCTACTATAACGGCAGGGAGATAAAGGACCACGTGAGCCCGCTCGGATATGTGCTTGGCGATGAGGGTAGCGGCGCCGTGCTTGGTCGACATCTTATNGGCGACGTGTTGAAAAATCAGCTTCCGCGCGAGCTTTGCGATAAATTCATGGANGAGTATCATCTTGANCGCTCCACGATTTTACGCCGAGTGTATAAGGANCCNGCNGCCAACCGTTTTCTTGCGTCAGTNACNCCGTTTCTTTTGAAGAATATCGAGGAGCCGGCTATCCATCGCCTTGTGCTGAATGAGTTCAAGTCGTTTTTTGTGAGGAANGTGGCTCAATATGANCACTANCGNAATCTCCCCGTGAGTTTNGTNGGGTCGATAGCCTACCATTACCANAANGTGCTTAATGAAGCTGCCGACGCTCTCGACGTGTCGATCGACACAATCATCAAGACCCCGATGGAGGGACTNNTGAAATTCCATTGTTAAATAANTGCCNGTCAGTTCAACCATATCCGCGCCATAGGTGTTAATAATGTAATCACATTCATTACATTATTACTTCCTATGGCTCGATTTTTTTGTATTAGTGAAAGAATTAGGCGCGGTTTGATGCTGCTCGCCGCCTGTTTGTTGTGTGGGTCAAGTATTTCAGCCCGCCAGAGTGTGGGGNTGGTGCTTAGCGGCGGTGGCGCTAAGGGCGTGGCTCATATCGGTGTGATAAAGGCGCTTGAAGAGCACGGCATTCCAATCGACTACGTTGCCGGGACATCGATGGGCGCCATTGTGGGCGGTCTTTATGCTGCCGGATATACTCCCGAGCAAATGATGGAGCTTATTGAGTCGAAGGGNTTCAGCTACTGGTCGACCGGACAGATTGATCCGGAGCTCGTGTATTATTACGCTATTTCCGAGCCTACGCCTCAGCTTGCTGAATTTAATCTCAACCTCAGTGACAGCGTGCCGTCTAGGAGCATCCTGCCCACGAGTCTCATAAACCCGTTGCCCATGAATTTTGCGTTCATGGATCTTTTTGCGAAATACACGGCTCAGTGCGGCGGTAATTTTGACAATCTTTTTGTGCCGTTTCGATGTGTCACTTCCGATATCTACAGCAAGCATAAAATTGTGTGCAAATCAGGCTCGTTTTCCGATGCCATCCGAGCCTCGATGTCATTCCCTATCGTGTTCCGTCCTATTGAGATGGATGGCGTTTTAGTGTATGACGGAGGAATATATGACAACTTCCCTGTCGATGTGATGCATGATGATTTCAACCCCGATATAATGATAGGCGTGAATGTGAGCGGACCCGACAAGAAGCCCGACCCTAACAATATCATGCAGCAGGTGGAGGACATGATTATTCAGAACAATGATTATTCTCTCCCCGAGGAGTGGGGAATAAAAATGGATGTGCCGGTCCACATGTTCGGGTTGCTGGACTTTCCGGCTTGCAGGGAAATCGAGAAGATAGGATATGAGACTGCTGAGAAAATGATGGATTCGATCATGTCGAGAGTGACTGCGCGCGTGTCGAGCGAGGAGGTGGCAGCCCGAAGAGAACAATTTAACAGCAAGACGCCGACGGTGAGATTTGATTCGGTGAATGTCAGAGGCGCGTCTCCGGCGCAAAACGCTTACATCAAATATCTTTTTACTAAAGGAAGAAACGACACTTTCGGGCTTGAGAGCGCCCGCAATTCTTACTATCGCGCCGTTACTCCGGGAAAACTTGACAATCTCGTGCCTCACGCCATTGTCAATGACTCCACAGGTCTTTTCACCCTTGATCTTAAGGCAAGCGTGAAAAACGGTTACAAATTTGGCATTGGAGGATACTTCAACACCTCAACCACCTCTATGTTGTTCCTGTCGGCGGGCTACAACACGTTTAGCTTCAATTCGATAAGCTCGGCTCTTGACTTGTGGGTGGGGCAGAGCTATCTTGCCGCTGCCTTAAACTTGAAAATGATGTCGCGCACGGCTTTACCCGGATATTACAAGGCTCAGGGCGTGATTTCCCGAAAGAAGACCAATGACAACGAGAGGATGTTTTATGACGATGATTTGACCGCTGTCATAGGATCGGAATTTTTCGGACGCGTCGGATATGGAATGGAGATGGGGCGCAGCGGCAAATTGGAGTTTGATCTGGGAGTCGGGCGAATAAGCAACCGTTTTTTCAACGGAATGAAACTGTCGTCGCTTAAGCGCGACCGCGGCACCTACATTCCGGGGCAAATAAGACTCAATTACCAGTATAGCACTCTGAACAACACCCGTTATGCCACCAAAGGGCGCTATATCAAGGCGACTGCGTTGGGGGTTTATGGAACCTATTCGTTTTTGCCTGAAAATGACAAAGCGTTTGAGCAGAAAATGCATAAAGGATTGTTCCAGTTTGAGTTCAACTATGAGAACTATTGGAATCTATCAAAGAAATGGGCTGTTGGCTTGGAGGGAAATTTCGTTGCCGCTTCGGGCATAATCGGGAAAGACTACGGCAGCGCGCTCGTCATGTCGCCGTCATTCCACCCAACGCCGTCGACCTACAATTCTTTTATCAATGATCTCCGCGCTCCCCAGTTCGTGACCATCGGCGTGCAGCCCATATATAATTGGGGGTCGATGCTTCAGTTCCGCGGCGAGTTTCATGCCTTCATGCCGTGGAGGCGTCTTGTCCCGGCGGGGATAAACCCTGAGACCGGCACCATTGGAGTGAGGTATGGGCATTGGTTCTCCGATCCTGAGTTTTTTGGCGAGATTTCAGCGGTCTACACTTTTTCGTTCGCTCATCTCGCCGCCTATGCCGATTATAGCACTTCGCCGGGCAATCATTGGAGCTTCGGCATCTCGCTTGGCTTGTTCTTTGAAGCGCCTCGGTTCATGAATTGATTATGCCATAAAGAAGAGAGGGCGTTCCGTCGCGGGACGCCCTCTTGCTGTTTTTGAAGTATTTAATTGTAAGCTATATTATTAATTAAGATATTATCTATTGTTTCATTTCGGCAATTGATTTCAGTGTTTCGGCGTCCATATATCCTTTAATGAAGACGGCGACCACTTTTTCGGCAGTGGGCGATATGACCATCATTTCGGAAAGTCCGTCGCCCTGGCGCTTTCCGTAAACGTTTATGTTTTTTTGTCCTGACTTGACTTTGGACAGAAGTTCGAGATCGTCGGTGGCGTCGGTTAGCATTGATTTTACTTCGGCTACGTTTTCAGCGTCGTCACATGACAGGATTTCAATGCTGTTCAGGTCCTTTGTCGAGTGGATGAAACTCAGTTCGCCGGCGCTGTCAAGCGGTTCCAGAGACTTAAGCATAGACTTGGATATGTAAACGTATTCAACATTAGGAATACGGGCGATTCGTTCAAAATCGCTGTTTTGCGCCATGGCTCCAGCTCCGCAAAGGAGAACCGCCATGATTGCTAAGATGTGCTTGATTGCGGTCATATTTCGCCTTGATTTAATTCGTCTTCTTCAGTAAGTTCGTCTTCTTCGTCGGTTTCATAGAGGGAAAGTCCTATGCCCGACAGGGTAGAATTCGCCTCGTCCAGAAATTCGTCGGTGCTGTTAAGCCCGTCGGAAACGAGCAGCAGCGCGCGCCGGGTTTCGTTAAATGCGATTTTGGGATCAGTTACCTCATAGGGGTTGTGGGATGCAATTTTTATTAGGCAGCCTATCCCGGCTATCAGCACGATTGCCGCCGTGGCGGCTACTGCGATATTCGCGCGGCGTGACCGGCGGCCACGCTCTTTGCATTCCAATCCGGCTATCATGGCGTCCAGTTTTCCCGGTAACGACGACGGCATCTCGCCGCGTGATTTTTCGATGGCGAGGATTATGTCGCGGTCGGCGGCAAGGTCTTCGGGCATGTCGGAGCAGCTTTTCATCATTGCGATAAGAGCTCTTTCATCCTCGATTGAGGTTTCTCCTGCATAATATGAGGAGAGCAGCCGTCTTATTTCGTCAATTTTTGAGGTCATTTTATCCGGTTATATAATTCTTTCAATCGTTTTCGTGCCCTTGACAAAATGGCGCGGGCGTTCTCATGGGTTATTCCTTTCATTTCCGCTATCTCGGCAATCGGCAGGTCGGCGTGGCTGCGAAGGAGCAGTATTTCTCGATGCAGCGGATCGAGCTGATCCATCAACTTGTCGATGCGTTCAAGCGCCTCTTTCGCTTCGACTGCGGCGGTCATATCTTCCGTTTCGCATGACGACGATGCCCTGTTAAGCTCGTCGATAGTCGCCGGAGCTTCCCGTCGGCTTCGTGTGTTCAGGATGTCGATAGCGGCATTTCGTGCCGCTGTTATGCAAAATGCCTCATGGCTTTTGACGGCGGTAAGGCGTTGGCGGTTAGCCCACAGCTTTGCGACAGCATCCTGCACGGCGTCTTGTGCGTCATCGCTGTTGCCGATTACCGAAAAAGCTATTCGATACATCGGTTCGTAGAGTGGCAGCACAATATGTCGAAACTCGGTAGCGTCCATGATTTAATAAGTAGACTGCGGAAATGGAATTTTGTGACACAAAAAAAGCTGTTTTAAAACAGCTTTTTGATTTTTTTTTCATTTTTTGCCCCATCTGATTTCCTGGAGAGCCTTCATGCGTTCTTCCGAAGTGTTGTCGCAGGGATGCCAGAATATCTGCCCTTCGGCTCCGTCGGGCAGGAACTGCTGTCTGACAAAATGCCCGGGGTAATCGTGGGCATATTTGTAGTTCTTTCCATAATCGAGCTCTTTCATCAACCCGGTCGGAGCATTGCGCAGATGCAGCGGAACCGGAAGATTGCCTGTTTGCCTTACGAATGCGAGCGCCGAGTCGATCGACAGGTATGCCGAGTTGCTCTTTGGCGAAGTTGCGAGATAGACGGCGCATTCGGCGAGCGGTATGCGTCCTTCAGGCCAGCCTATTTTGTGGATTGTGTCGAAAGTGGCGTTGGCAAGCAGGAGCGCGTTGGGGTTGGCGAGCCCTATATCTTCAGCGGCAAGGATAACGAGGCGGCGGGCGATGAACTCGGGCGCTTCTCCGCCTTCAATCATTCGCGCCAGCCAATAGACGGCAGCGTCGGGATCGCTTCCTCTTATGCTCTTGATGAAAGCCGAAATGATGTCATAGTGCATTTCGCCCTCCTTGTCATAGGCAAGCGGATTTTCCTGAAGACGGTTGGTGATCACCTCGTCGTCGATAATCATCTCTTCGGTGGGGGAGGTTGATTGCTCGACGAGGTCGAGTATGTTCAGGAGCTTGCGTGCGTCTCCGCCTGAAAACCGAAACAGCGCCTTGGTGCTTTTCACTGTGACTTTGCGCTCTTTCAACACCGGGTCGACAGTCAGCGCGCGTTGGAGCAGCTGGTTTAGCTCGGGCTCCTCAAGCGGTTTGAGCACATAGACCTGGGCGCGTGACAGCAGCGGGCGTATCACTTCAAACGACGGGTTTTCAGTCGTGGCGCCTATAAGAGTGATAATTCCGCTTTCCACCGCTCCGAGCAGGCTGTCTTGCTGTGACTTGTTGAATCGGTGGATTTCGTCGATAAACAGGATGGGTCTTCCTTTGGAAAACATGCTGCGCGCGTCTGCCTTGCACCTGTCAATCACTTCTCTCACCTCCTTTACGCCTGAGTGGACAGCGCTGAGAGTGTAGAACGGCGACTCGGTGGTTACGGCGATTATTTTGGCAAGAGTCGTCTTGCCTACTCCCGGAGGCCCCCACAAAATAAATGATGCGACATTGCCCGACTCTATCATTCTCCTGAGGATGGAATCGGGACCTACCAGATGTTGCTGTCCGATATACTCGGATATGTTTGTGGGGCGTAGTCTCTCCGCCAGTGGTGCTTGCATGTCTCGGCTCGTTTGGTTAGCTTTTTTCTGATGCAAATATAACACTTCACAGAGGTAGAAATGGGAAAAATCTTGTTAATTGTGTTTAATATGTGGATTTATCATTAGTAAATTGAGAAAATTTTATTTAACTTTACTCGCTGAAAGATTTCGAGGATAGAGATTGAAATCTCTGCCTTGTTTTATGCGAACTATCTAATAAGAGAAAATGTTATCTATATAAGAAGACGATTATATCAGTTTTCTGATCGTCGTTGAAAATATAAACGAAACATTTAAAACTTTTTAGTTATGGGTAACGAAGGCAATAAAAACAATGGATCTCAGGTGGCACGTACCATTTTTGGTATATTTATGATTGTCATTTATGTTGGCATGGGTGTGCTGCTGTTGATTAATTTCTTTAACTGGGAGAGTGGTCCATGGGAATGGCTCAGATGGACAGGCGGTGTGCTTTTTATTGTCTATGGAATCTGGCGAGCTTATCGTCAATTCAAGGGCATAGACCGCAATATAGGCGATTTGGACTAAAACTCGGATTTTTCAGTTAATAACAGTAACGACAAAGATTACACGATGAAAACGATAATAAAGGCTGTTGCCGCGCTTGCCGTGCTTTCGGGATTGCTCTCGCTTGAGAGTTGCCGCAAGGATCCCACCAATACGAGCTCTTCAGGGCTTTCGACCATTGTGTGTGACGCAAGTTTCCAGAATATAATGGATCAGGAGATTGATGTGTTTGAGTACACGACCAAAGGCCGTGCCAACATCATTCCTTACTATGTTTCGGAAAAAGCGTGTGTCGACTCTTTGCTTGATTTCAAGACAAAGACTATCGTTATACCGCGAGAACTTACTCAGAAAGAAACTGACTATCTTAAAGGACAGAAGAAGATTGTCAGAACCAACCGCATTGCTGTCGATGCGATAGCCCTTATCGTGAACAAGGAAAATCCTGTCGAAATGTTGAGCATGAGCGAAATTGCCGACATTTTGTCGGGACGTGTGACCAAGTGGAGCGACTTGTCTCCAAGCAAACTCGGCGATATCCAGGTGGTGTTTGACGACGAGGGTTCAAGCACCGTGCAGTATATGCGCGACTCGCTATTGCATGGCGAAAAATTCGGCGAAAACGTCTTTGCCCAGCATTCCAATATGGAGGTGTTCTCCCAGGTTCAGAACCGCAAGGGCGCCATCGGCATCATCGGTGTTAGCTGGATCAGCTCTGATATGCGCACCCGCGACCTTCCTCGCGAAGAACGCATAAAATCGTTGAGCGAGCAGGACACTACGGTTGCCGACTTTGATCCTGCCGTTAAAGTTCTGAAAGTGCGCCGTGACGACAGTCTTCGTGCCTATCAGCCCTATCAGGCATACATATATGACGGAAGCTATCCGCTCTACCGTTCTATATATATGATAAGCACCGGAGTCAACGGAAGCCTTTCTCACGGATTCTTCTCATTCGTGACCGGAACCGTGGGGCAGAAAATCATCCAGCGCACAGGTATCCTTCCGGCTCGTGTTCAGCCGAGAATGGTAAACCTTTATTAGCGACTTAGAAAAGAAATAACATTAACATAATAAACCAATAACAAAACAGATTTAACCGACATGAAATTGAAACTTTCGTTGTCCCTTATCGTAGCTGGGGCACTGAGCGTATCGGCTCAAGGTTACAAGGATGGAGTTGAATACTTCAAGGCTGATCAGTTTGATAACGCCAAGGAGCTTCTGACCCGTAACCTCAACGATGCTGCTACCGACAAGGCTGTGGCTTACTATCATCTTGGCGCTATTGAGATGAAAAATAAGGACTATGCTGCCGCTAAGGCAAGTTTTGAAAAGGGTCTTCAAGCCAACCCTCAGAATCCTTATAACAAGGTAGGTCTTGGTGAACTTGAGCTTATCAACGGCAACGTCAAGGCTGCCGAGCAACTTTTTGACGAGGCTAAGAAAATAAACAAGAAGGATGCCGGCGTTTATGTAGCGATCGGCAGAGCTTATTTCAATGCTGACCCTGTTAAGTATGCTAAAGAAATCACTAAGTATGACGAGCAGGCGATGAAGTCTAACAGCAAGCATCCCGACATCTTCATTCTCCGTGGTGACCGTAAAGCCGCTGAGCAGGCTTGGGGTGATGCTGCGTCAAACTATGAGAACGCTATTCTCTATTCTAAGGAGCAGCCCGCGGCTTACGTTAAGTATGCCAACGCTTACTTCAATGTGAACCCCGAATTTGCTATCGACAAGCTTAACGAGCTTCTTCAAACTTCGCCCAACTCGGCTCTCGGACAGCGTGAACTTGCCGAGAAGTATTATCAGAACGACCAGTGGGCAAAGGCTGCGGCAGCTTATGGCGATTACATCAAGAACCCCAACCACTTTGTTGAGGATGAAGTGCGTTATTCAGTCCTTCTTTACTACGGACAGCACTATGATGAGAGCTTGGCGCTTGCCAACAAGCTTCTCGCTTCTGACCCGAAGAACTTCCAACTTCAGCGCATCGCCTTCCTTGACAAGGCGGCTATGAAGGATTTCGCCGCTGCTGAAACCCAGGCTAACCAGTTCTTCAGCCTCAATGATCCCAAGAACAAATATACCTCCAATGACTATTCTACCTACGCTGAAGTTCTTCAGGAGCTTGGCAAGGATTCATTGGCTATATTCGAATATGAAAAGGCGATCAATGTAAATCCCGACAAGCTTGACCTCTACAAGGCTCTCAGCTCGGCTTATTCAGGCGCTAAGAACTATAAGAAATCTCTTGAAGTGTTCAAAGCTTATATCGACAAGGGTGATTATGTGACAAACGACCTCGTTACTCTCGCCAACCGCTACCAGAACGTAGCCGCCACCTCTGAACCCGGATCTCCGGAAAAGGCTGAGGCTATCACAAATGCGATTTCGACAATCGACAAGGTGATCGAGAAAGTGCCCGGCAATCCTATTCCCGTGCGTAACAAGGCTCGTATGTATCTTGTGAAGAATGACAATCAGCCCTCGGCTGAAATGGCTGAGACTTATCAGACTGTAGTCGCTCTTCTTGACGCTGATCCTGAAAACAAGACTCGTCGCAGCGATATGTATAACGAGGCTTACAGCCAGATAGCTTCTTACTACATCTCGGAGAAGAACATTCCCGAAGCAAAAGCCTACTATGAGAAAGTTTACGAACTTGATCCCTCTAATCAGGCTCTTCGCGACTACATCGACAAGATGAAATAATTTGACATTCAATGATGACTCTCGAAAGGCTATGCTGATTGAGAGTGACGTTAACAGGGAGCATGAAACCCGACTCCGGGGGTCATGCTCCCTCTGTTTACTGTAGTATCGGCTTCTTTCGCGCTATTTTGTTATTTGGGCTCTTATGTATAACTTTGCGGAAAGATTAAAGCAATATGATTGATTATATAAAAGGAGAGCTTGCCGAGTTGACTCCCGCCTATGCCGTGGTCGAGGCTGCTGGAGTTGGATATGAGCTTAATATATCGTTGACCGCCTATGCGGCATTGGAGGGGATGAAGCAGGTGAAGCTGCTCGTTCATGAGGTGATACGTGAGGATGCTCATGTGCTCTTCGGTTTTCCCGACGAGCGTGAGCGAGCCATGTTCCGGTCGCTCATAGGTGTTTCGGGGGTTGGCGCCAACACGGCAAGGGTCATTCTCTCGTCTATTCCGGTGGCTGAATTGGAGCAGGTGATTGTTTCGGGCGACTACCAGAAACTTAAAAATGTGAAAGGAATAGGTCTTAAAACGGCTCAAAGGGTGATTGTTGACCTTAAAGATAAAATAAAAGTCACTGATGATTCGTTAATAATTCAGCCGACGAAATCATCTGACGCTTATGATGAGGCGCTTGCCGCTTTGTTGATGCTTGGATTTGCCCGTCAGCAGTCGCAGAAAGTTCTGAAAAAGATATTTGACGCTACTCCGGCTATTAAAGTTGAGATGGCGATAAAACAGGCTCTTTCAATGCTTTAATGTTCTGCGGCATATTTAAACCTTGTTTCTTGTAGAGCATTCTTCAGGAAGCATATTGAATATGAGGCATAGATGGAAAAAGATAATGGCTTTTGCTGTGGGGCTTGGCTTTTTGCTGGGCTCGGCAAACGGTGTGCTCACCAACGCCATGCCGTCTCCTCCCGATCCCTCTCCGTTGATGCCTCCTCCGCCACCCCCGCCATCGCCTGTGGTGGTTGTCCCTGACTCTACGCCGACGCGTTTTCCTGTCAGTCCCACTTTCCCGCCGAGCTACGATGCCTTGGCTAAAGGGGAGTTGGCTCTTGACCTCGCCGATCCGTCCAATATAAGAACCGAGGCTGAATATGATCCGGCGACCGGATGCTACATTATTTCCACCAAGGTGGGCGATCATGACATTGCTACTCCGTTTATCCTTACTGCTGAGCAGTATAACAACATGGAGATGCGCAAGTCGATGCTTGCCTACTTTAACCGCAGAAATTCGGAACTTGTCGAGGGTAAGAAAGATAAAGAGCCATTTGACGTGCTCGACATGAACTTTGCGCTTGGTCCGCTTGAGAAAATTTTCGGTCCCGGCGGAGTTCAGTTGAAAACACAGGGATCGGTGCAGATTTCCACCGGCGTGAAGACCAATAAAACTGACAATCCCGCGCTGTCGCTCACGTCGCGCCGCAAGACCTATTTTGATTTTGACCAGAAAATTCAGGCTACGGTCAATGCCACTGTCGGCGACCGTATGAAGTTTGCCATGAATTATAACACCGATGCCACCTTTGATTTTGATTCCAAAAACATCAAGCTCCAGTATGAGGGCAAGGAGGATGACATTGTGAAAAATATTGAGGCAGGTAATGTCAGCATGACCACCGGTTCGTCGCTTATCCGAGGCGGTACGGCTCTCTTCGGTATCAAGTCTCAGTTGCAGTTTGGCAAGCTGACGGCAACGGCATTGGTGTCGCAGCAGAACAGCGAGTCGCAAAGCATCAGTACCAAGGGAGGAGTTCAGCTTACAAAATTCAGCATCGACGCCGACAAGTATGATGAAAACAGGCACTATTTCCTCGCTCATTTTTTTCGTGACAACTACGATCAGTTCGCATCCAAGCTTCCGTTTGTAAGTTCAGGCATCAACATCACCCGCATCGAGGTGTGGGTAACCAACAAGAGCGGCAATTACAATCAGTCGCGTAACATAGTGGGTTTCATGGACCTCGGCGAGAACCGGGTTCTGGGAAATAATTACTGGACCCCTAACTCCGCTATTCAGAATCCGGCAAACAACTCCAACAATCTTCTCTCGGTGATTAAGACCGATTATCCGGGAGCGAGAAACATCAACACCGTCACCCAGGCGCTTGAACCTCTGTCGGCTTACGGCATCGAGGGCGGACAGGATTATGAGAAGGTCGAGAGCGCCCGACTGCTCCAGTCGTCGGAATATACTCTAAACTCGACACTTGGCTACATCTCGGTGAAGTCAGCTCTGAGAGCCGACGAAGTCCTTGCCGTGGCATATGAGTACACTTACCACGGGCAGGTCTATCAGGTGGGCGAATTTTCGTCAGACATTACCGTCAGCGATCAGGCTCTTTATGTCAAGATGCTCAAAAGCACCACCACGACACCCAAGCTCCCCATGTGGGATCTCATGATGAAAAATGTCTACTCTCTCGGTGCCTATCAGGTGCAGAAGTCCAATTTCAAAATGAATATAAAATATCTGAGTGACACCACCGGCATTCAGATAAACTATCTCCCTGTTCCCGGGCTGAGCGACAAACCGCTTTTGCAGGTCATGAATCTTGACCGCCTTGACTCTAACGAAGCTTCGAACCCCGACGGATTTTTCGACTTTCTTGAAGGCTACACCATCGAGTCGTCGACAGGAAAGATTATCTTCCCCGTTGTCGAGCCGTTCGGTGAGCATCTTGCGGCAAAAATCGACAATCCCGCGATAGCTGAAAAATATGTCTACCAGGAACTGTATGACTCCACTCTGGTAGTAGCCCGTCAGTTTGCCGACAAGAATAAATTCGTGCTCACCGGTGAATATCAGGCTTCGGCTGGGTCTCAGATAAGGCTCAACGCCATGAATGTGCCGCGCGGATCGGTCGTAGTGACAGCCGGCGGAGTGAGACTCGTGGAAAACAGCGACTACACCGTGGACTACTCGATGGGTATAGTGACCATAACAAATCAGAGCATAATCGATTCGGGGCAAAGCATTAACGTCACGCTCGAAAATCAGTCGCTTTTCAGTACCCAGCGCAAAACTTTGCTTGGTCTTGACCTCAATTACCGTTTCAATAAAGACTTTAATGTCGGAGCCACTATAATGCATTTCTCTGAAAAGGCTCTCACTGAAAAAGTCAACATCGGCGATGAGGTGATCAACAACACCATCTGGGGATTGAATTTCGCTTACAACACGAACTTCATGTGGCTCACCAACCTGCTTAATAAAATCCCCACCGTCAATGCCACTCAGCCATCCACGCTCAGCGTTCAGGGCGAGTTCGCTCAGCTTGTTCCCCACAAGCAGAAGTCGGGGTCGACCAAGGGCAGCTCCTATGTAGATGATTTCGAGTCGACACAAACAGGCATCGACTTGCGCTCCCCCTATGCGTGGACTCTTGCCTCCACCCCCTATGAAAGCGGCAATAACGCCCTTTTCCCTGAAGCGGCGTTGTCCAATAATGTAGACTACGGCAAGAACCGAGCCCTCCTCGCGTGGTACTATATCGACCGCATGTTCACCCAGCGCAACTCTTCGCTCGCGCCGGGCTACATTAGCTCTGACCTCAAGCAACTCTCCAATCCCTATGTGCGCGAGGTGAAAGTGACCGAGATTTTCCCCGACCGTGAACTCGGATATGGCGAAACCGATCTTGTGCAGACCCTCAACCTGTCCTATTATCCCACCGAGCGCGGTCCCTATAATCTTGACGCCGTCAATATCGACGACCAGGGCGCTCTCCTTCAGCCTGAAAAACGATGGGGTGGAATCATGAGAAAGATGGACAACACCAATTTCGAGCAGGCTAATATCGAATATGTTCAGTTCTGGTTGATGAACCCGTTCCTCGATCCCGAGAATCCCAATCTCGAGGGCGGCGACCTCTATCTGAATTTCGGAGAAATCAGCGAGGATATTCTTAAGGACGGACTGAAATCCTATGAGAACGGAATTCCGTTTGACGGTAACAATCAATTCCTCACTGAGACCGTGTGGGGGCGTGTCTCGCGGCAGAACTCGCTCACCTATGCCTTTGACAACAACGCCAGCTCGCGACTTGTGCAGGACGTTGGTTTTGACGGATTGATCAATGCCGAAGAGTTCCACTTCGACTCCTACTCGTCCTATCTCGACGGCTTGCGGGCGAAACTCGCTCCCGCTGCGATAGAGCGTATGCAGGCTGATCAGTTCTCGGCATTCAATGACCCCGCCGGCGACAACTATCACTTCTACCGTGGAAGGGACTATGACGAGGAGCGACTTGGCATATTGGACCGTTACAAGCATTACAATGGCGTGGAGGGCAACTCGCTTTCGCCGAGCGATGCCCCGGAACCGCTCTATCAGTCGGCTCGCACGTCGCCCGATGTCGAGGATATCAACCAGGACAACACGCTCAACGAGTATGAGCGCTATTTCCAGTATAAAGTGTCTATCCGCCCCGAGGACCTGGTGGTCGGCAAAAACTACATCACCGACAAGCAGGTTTCGCTTGTGCGCACCCGTGACGGCAGCGATCAAACCGTCGAGTGGTATCAGTTCAAAATTCCGTTGAACGACTATGAGCGCATCGTAGGCTCCATAAACGACTTCTCGACCATTCGGTTTGCCCGCATGTTCATGACCGGATTTAAGGCTGTGACCCATCTTCGCTTCGCCACCCTTGAACTCGTGCGCGGCGAGTGGCGCCCTTATGACTTTAATCTCAACAGCCGTGGTGACGCTCCTGCCGAGGGCGAGCTCGACATATCGGTGGTGAACATCGAGGAGAATGCCGGGCGCGAGCCTGTCAACTACGTGTTGCCACCCGGAGTGTCGCGCATCACCGATCCGGGGCAATCCCAGATCACACAGCTCAACGAGCAGTCGATGTCGCTTAAAGTCACAGGGCTTCAGGCGGGCGACGCGCGCGGAGTGTATCGCAACACCTCCCACGATTTGCGAAACTACAAGAGGATGCAGATGTGGATTCATGCCGAAAGCCTTATCGACAACGCCACCGACTTGCGTTCGGGCGAGCTGTCGCTGTTCATCCGTCTCGGAACCGACATCAAGAACAATTACTACGAGTATGAAATTCCCCTTTCGCTCACTCCCCACATCACTTCGGCAACCAAGTATCCCGACAACAGCGAGGGACGCTACAAGGTGTGGCCGCTTGACAACCGCATGGACTTTGCGTTGCAAAATCTCGTTTCGCTGAAGAAAGAGCGTAACCGTGCGAAGAACCAGGAGAACAGCACCGTCAGCTTTACCACTCTCTATACTGGACGTGACCCCGAAAATGAGAAAAACATCATGGCGGTGATGGGCAATCCCTCGTTGAGCGATGTCAGAGTCATGCTCATCGGTGTGCGAAACAACGCCCGCTCCGTGCGCGACGGTATCGTGTGGGTCAATGAATTGAAAGTCACCGACTTCGACGAGAGCGGGGGATGGGCGGCTAAAGGAAATGTCAATCTCGGAATGTCTGACATCGCAGTGCTGAACTTCGGCGCCCACATGGAGACGGCGGGATTCGGCGGGGTGGATCAACCCCTCAACGCCCGCCGCATGGACGACTACAGCCAGTATAACTTTGCCATGCAAGCCGATTTGGGACGTTTCATGCCTGAAAAAGTGAAACTCCGCGCCCCGGTTTACTACTCGGTCACCAAGGAAAAGATTTCGCCTAAATACAACCCGCTCGACCAGGACGTATTGTTGAAAGACGCCCTCAAGGATGCCTCGTCAAAGGCTGAGCGCGACTCGATAAGCAATTATGCCGTCGAGCATGCCACAGTGCAGAGTTTCAGTATTTCCGGCTTGAAATTTGATGTCCAGAGCGCGTCGCCAAAGCCGTGGGATCCTGCCAATTTCACATTCAATTTCTCCTTCAACAAGCGCAAGGAGATGGACCCAACGACCGAGTATGAGAATACCAACGACTACCGCGGCTCGCTTCAATACTCCTGGACACCTTATCTGAAAGGGTGGAAACCGTTCTCCAAAATAAAGTCCAAGAACAAGAATGTGAAGTTCCTCAAAGAGTGGGAATTCAACTATCTTCCCACTAATATCTCGTTCCTCACCACCATGTCGCGCTACTACTATGAGCAGCAGACACGCAGCGAGATCGACCAGATGTTCCAGCTTCCCGTCTCCGTCTCAAAGAATTTCCTTTGGGATCGCCAGCTCAATCTATCGTGGAACCTCACCAAGACAATCAATCTTTCCTTCACCTCCAACACGTCGGCGCGTATCGAAGAGCCTATCGGCGCGGTGAACCGCAAGCTTTTCCCCGACCAATACAAGGAGTGGAAAGACACCGTCCTCAAGAGCATCCTCCATCTTGGAACCCCCTGGGCTTATAACCAGAATTTCGTCGCCACCTATCGCGCTCCATTCTCGCGCATACCGGTGCTTGACTTCATTTCGGGCTCGGTGAGCTACAATGCCACCTACAATTGGGACCGCGGCGCCGAGGTCGACGGCGTGAAGACCGGCAACACAATCCGCAACCAGGGAGCGTGGAACTATGACGGGCGCATCAATTTCGAGGGCTTCTACAATAAGATTCCTTATCTGAAAAAGGTGAATCAGCGCTTCTCGGCTACCCGACGAAACACCACGCCAATCAAGGCGAAGAAATTTGAACGCACCTTCAAGCTGTCGCCCGACACTTCGACAGTCATCATCCACAATCTCCGAAACAAGAAGGTGAAAGTGACCGCCACGACGACCGACGGCAAACCCTTCCCGATCAAATCGAGAGTTAAGGATAATAATTCAGTGGAGATTCTCACCACCGGCGATAAAAACATCAAGTTCACCATCGTCGAGCAGCTCAAGACCGACAATAGCGTGTGGGATGAGATTGCCCAGCATGCCACCCGTTTCGGAATGCTTGTGCGCAACGCCAATGTCAGGGTGCGTTCATCCAAGTCATTGTCACTTCCGCTGTTTGACCCCAATATAGGCGATATTTTCGGACAGAACAACAGTCACGGTCCGCTTGCCCCCGGTCTTGATTTCGCATTCGGTTTCACTGGTGAGGATTATGTTTCCAAGGCTAAGGAGCGCGGATGGCTGCTTGTCGACGACGGGCAGACCTCTCCGGCTATCTTCTCGCGCACCAATGAGTTTAATTTCGAACTTGACCTCGAGCCGATACGCGGGCTTAAAATCAAGCTGACCACCAACCGCACCGACAACCGCACCAATCAGATGCAGTTCATGTATGACAACATGCCTGTCACCCGCACCGGAAGCTACACCAAGACCCATGTTGCCATAGCCACCGCGCTGCGCACCGCCAAGGCGCAAAACGGCTATCAGAGCGATGCCTTCGACCAATTTCTGGAAAATATACCCATCATTGCCGAGCGCATAGAACGCCGATATAGCGGCACTCGCTATCCCACCGGAGGCTTCATGACCGACAATCCCAACGCAGGTCATGACTTCAATCCGTCTGTGGGCGGTGTCAACCGTGCCGGCAGCGACGTGCTCATTCCCGCATTCCTTGCCGCCTATACCGGAACCGACGCCTCAAAGATTTACCTCACTCCGTTCCCGTCGCTCTCCTCGGTGCTCCCCAACTGGCGTGTCACCTACGACGGGCTTATCCGCATCGGAGGTCTTAACAAGCATTTCAAGGCGATCACCCTCACTCATGCCTATCAGTGTACCTATTCAGTTGGATCCTATTCTTCTTATCTCAACTGGATGGGGGTAGGTGGCGGCATGGGCTTTACGCTCAATGAACTCTCAGGCGAACCGGTCCCCTCGTCGCCCTACAACATCTCGTCGGTGGCTATCACCGAGCGTTTCGCTCCGCTTATCGGACTTAACGTGACATTGAAAAATGATTTGAAATTCAATGCCGAATACCGTGACAGCCGCACTCTCACGCTCAACTCCGATGCGGGGCAGCTCGTCGAGGCTCAAACCAAGAATATCACCGTCGGGGTCGGCTACAAGATTGTCGGTTTCAACACCGTGCTTAAGATGCGCGGCTCAGGTCGAGGCATAAGCAACGACCTCACCGTCAATGCCGATTTCTCGCTTCAGCAGAGCCAGGCGCTCATCCGTCGCATAGAGTCCAACTACGCCCAGGCTACTTCAGGAACCAGGTCGCTGTCAATCAACTTCTCGGCAAACTATATCATGAGCCGCCGCGTCACCCTCGGCGCCTTCTTCGACCATCAGGTCAACACCCCGCTCATCTCCTCAAGCGCCTTCCCCACCACCAACAGCAGCTACGGCATCACCTTCAACCTCTCCCTCTCCCGCTAACCTCCTCCTCCCGCCCGGCGATACCTTTATTCACCCTCTCCGAGGACGGCGGTATGTGAACCCTTCCGGGTGCTCAATCATGTTACACTCACTCCCACAATCCTCGAATTTACACGCCGCGATTTCAACACTCGCGCCCTCAATGTGGCTGATTCCTTCGCAAAATTTTTCTCCGCAAAGCTCGTTTTAACAAATATTAACAGGGGGGGGGTAAAATATCCTTATTTGTGGGTATCTTTGATAAAAAATCACTATTCATAAACCAATCAGGATTTTATATGTATAATATCAAAGCAATTGCACTGGCGATGGCGCTTGCTGTGGGCGCCACGTTGTCGGCGGCTGAAGACACGCTTCTCTTCACTTTCCGACACTCTGACGGCACGGTGACTCAGGTTGAAATCCCGTTCCATGAGGAGACTGAGGAAAATACGCAGCTCCCTACCATGAAATTCTCCGACAACTCGGTTGAAATCACCATTCCCTCCGAAACTTCCGGCGAGGCTCCGGTTGTCCATTCAATCGGCGTGGAGGATCTTGAAAACTCCTCATTCTCGGAAACTGCGTCTATTCAGAGTGCCATGGCTGAGAACTGCACAGTTTTCACCGTGCTCGACGGCAACCGCATCCGTATCACCGCCCCTCATGAAATTTCGGCAGTCGATGCGCGCGTCTATGATCTTGCCGGCAAACTTTTGTCATGTCCCGTAGCGATCGATGGGTCGGTGGCAACAGTCTCGCTCGACCAACTTTCGGCAGGCGTTTATATCATTGCTTATCAGAATAACAACATTAAAGTCACCAAGAAATGAGCATGAAGAAGATTTTAATTTCCGCTATGGTGTCTTTGATGGCAACAGGAGCGATTGCCCAGACATCGGGCAACGTGATTCACGAGATGAACGTGGACACTGAGGTTTATTCCTATCCGGGAAAGTCATTTTATACAGCCGATATTGACAGTATCGTGTTTTATAAGGGAAAGTGGTCTTATGGAACTCCCAATCAAATGTATAATATGATGAGTATACATGGTGTTAAAGGGTGGGGAAGTCGTGCCGATTTTCCTATTTCAGAAATAAGGGGCATTGAATTCACTTTCCGTGACAGTCGTAAGCTGCATGCGCCCAAGTTTGGAAGCACAGCAGATGGAAGCGTATGCACAGTAGTGGGATGCAATTCTGTGAAAATGGTATGGGAACCGGTGAATGGCGCGGCGGGCTATGAACTCAAATATTGCCGCTATTCTGAGACGGGAAATAATACCATTTGGGGTTCAATAGACTTTTGGGAAAATGGAGATTTCGAGCGGTGGCTTGCAGGGGAGAGTCCTGAAAATGACGGACCGGTTGACCTTCCTGCCGACGGCGGCGTTTTGAAGCTTAACGCTGAAACTGCCGAAGCGACTATTGAGGGATTGCAGTATGCAAGGAGTTATATCTTTGCCGTTAGGGCATTGTCGGCAGAAGGGGAGGAATTCAATTCCGACTGGAGTATCCGATATGGTATCGGTCGATACAATAATATTAAGATGGTAACCCAGGAGCGCTACAATGTACCTAATATCCTGTCAAGCATTTCTCGTGATGAAACCTCGGTGCGTGTAGGGTTCAACTTGAGCTATGCCGCCCATCAGGCTGAAGACAGTAATGAAGACTTTGCACAAAATTTCGAGATTGTCGATGGCAAGTTTGTTGCCGACGAGATTAGAGTGTATGGCTATCATGGAGCGAAAGTCGATGAAAAGTGGGCTAACTACAAACTGACCGCTCAGGATTTAGAAAACGGTTATGTCGACATTACCGGTCTTGAAGCATCGTCTTACTATAATGTTACCATTGTGAATTCCCGTGTAGCTTCAACTCCCGATGCTTGCTATAACACTATCATTGCGACTACACAGGATAACCGCGAGCCTATTCTGGTTAAGCACGAAGCCAACCCGCTCACGGAAGGATATGAAGCTTGCGACATAACCACCATGATAAATGATTTCATGGCTGACGGGCGATATGATAGCCAGACCTTCTATCTCGAAGGAGGCAAGGCATATTACATCTCGGAAAGTGTAACGCTTTCTAAGGGTATCACCCTTGAGACTCTGCCTGAAGATGTTGCGGCAGGGAAACGTGCCACGGTCTACATGGGTGGTATACCCGGTGTTTCAACCTCATGTAATTTCCTTTTAGATAGTCCTGAATTTTATGAAAAAGACATGGAGTCATATATCGAGTCTATCACGTTCCGCAATATTGACTTCGATAGTCCCGAAGCATTGAACTTTGGTTCACAGGGTGCCGGTTTAGGGTATTATACCGCAAATTATTTCATGAATTGTTACGCCAACCATGGTGCGTTTGTTCTTGAGGCGCTTAATATCGAAGGATGCACGTTCCAGAGATTTATCCGCGGCTTCGTGAGAGTGCAAGGCGCTTCTAAAACAGAGATAAAATCAATTAATTGCGACGGCAACCTCTTCTATAACTGCGGATATTATAATAATACTGGACAAGGATATGGTTGGTTCTATTCGGAACTCGATCGTTCCCATAATATTTATGCCGCTTTCCGTTTTGTGAACAACACTATCTACGACTCTCCGAACTCATACTTGATAACAACTGCCAATAGGAATTGTACGCTGGGGTCGGATGTCAAATGGAATATCGCTATCGAAAATAATACTTTCATAAACTTCTCGACGCGTAGATCCGGTCTGTACTTGGTTAGTATGAGGTACGTTCCCGAAGGAACACACTTCTCGATACAGCGCAATCTGTTCTCGCTCGCAAAGAGCAGCGACAATGACGCCCGCACGCTTTACAATTGCGGTGTTGATATTAGAACGGAGAATATTACCTATGAAATCAAGGACAACTATTCTACTGGCTGTATTGACTCGCATTTTGTCAACGACGGTATCTTCACGGCAGGAGCTTTTTCATCGACCTCTAACTCATTTGGGGCGTTTCCGGCAGGAAACGAGGGTACCGCCGATGACCTGGTGGTAAAAGTAGGAACTAATCCGTTGAAGACTTCCGACCTGTTCGTCAATCCCAATCCCCCTTACGATCAAGTGTCGGGAACCTACAGCCCTAATGACCACAAGGCGCCCGAGAACATCATGGAGGCTCTTAAGTACAAAAAGACCTCCGAGGTTCTCAATCACGAAATCTACACGAAGAATATCGGTGACCAGCGTTGGAAAAACTAAATAGTCACATAAAATAATACTTGATAACAAACACTCTGATAAAAAGGGGGCTTGGAATTTCCAAGCCCCTTTTTGCTTCATTGACAGACCCCGTCCCAAATAGCATCCAACCCCCCATATAGTGCCATTTTGACGGTTTCAATAGGATATTTTATTCACCCTCTCCGAGGATGTTGGTACAGGAACCCTTCCGGGTTCTTCCCCCGGGGGGAGGATGCCGCCGGCAAACAACGTCGGAGACGTTGAGAGATGAGAAACCCCATGTTGGCAGCTAACGCGCCAACATGGGGCAAGGGATTGCTCCACAAACATCCATCCTCGGAGAGGATGAATAAAAACACTCCGCTCATATGCACCCATTCGCAAACCAATTTCCCGACCGCCTCATCACGAAAAAAATCATCGTGGAGTGACAATTTGTGGGTAAATCCGGTTGATTCATGTACTACCTTTGCCGTCGCTATGAATCACGACTTAATCAATTTGCAACCACACATCCATCCTCCCAGGGCACCTGACGCGTCATGGCACGTTGGACCCGATTCATTTTTTTACATGAAAATCACTAAAATTTGGAGTTATTCAGATAATGGGTTATCTTTGTGACGGAAACCAACAGGGGTGCTGAACCGCAGGAGGTGAGGCTGAGATTATACCCTTTGACCTGATGCAGATAATGCTGCCGTAGGAAAGTAAGTTTTACTCATTTTTCGATATTCGGTTACCTCCGTTGCTATCCGCCATTTTTGAATATGCAGGAGGACGAATGAAACACTATCCCACCGTACTTTCAATTGCCGGATCAGACCCCTCGGGCGGCGCCGGCATTCAAGCCGACATAAAGACTTGCGCGGCTATGGGCTGCTATGCGATGGCGGCGGTCACCGCCTTGACCGCTCAAAACAGCATGGGAGTAAGATCGGTCTTTAATACTTCCGATTTTCTTGAATCGCAACTTGCTGCTGTGTTGGACGACATACGTCCCGACGCTGTCAAAATCGGTATGCTCCCCGATGTTGAGTCGGTCATGACGGTTGCCGAAATGATTAAGCGTTATGACTTGAAAAATGTGGTGCTCGACCCGGTGATGGCGGCTACTTCGGGGCTCAGCCTTTCGTCGGCAGGCGCTGTCGGCGTGATGTGCCGCGAGTTGTTGCCGCTTGTCACTCTTGTCACGCCCAACATTCCGGAAGCCCGGATTCTTGCAGAAATGGACCTGATAACGAATCTCGACGAGACCGCAATCGCCGCCCGCTGGATAGCGGAGCGTCACGGAACCGCCGCCGTGTTGGTCAAAGGGGGGCATTTGCCGGGGCAGGGCGACTTGCTTTATGAGTCGTCGACGGGGCGTGTAGATGTGTTTGATGGCGAGTATTTCAACTCCCGGAACACTCATGGAACAGGATGCACGATGTCGTCGGCTATAGCGTGTGGTCTTGCGTCAGGCTGCTCTCTTGAGGAGGCGGTGAAACATGCCAAGCAATTCATTTCAGAGGCTATAATGGCAGGCGCCGATTATGATGTCGGCAGCGGTCATGGCTCGGTGAATCATCTTTTTAATATAATCAATCATCAGATAGAATGGAAATAAAGGTAAACAATGAAGCGCGTGTCGTTGACTCGGGAATGACCGTGGCGTGCCTCATCGGCGACAATACGGCAGGAGTGGCTGTCGCTGTCAATGGTAAAGTAGTGAGAAAATCGGAGTGGGAGACCGCCGTTCTCAATGACGGCGACGACGTGGTTGTGATTCATGCCGCTTATGGCGGATGATTTTCTCATAGTGGGAATCACGCTCCCTGCCGCTGATGTAGAAGGTGAGGCGACCCGCATAGTCGAACTGCTTGCCTCGGGCGCGGTGGACCGAATGCACCTCCGCAAACCTGATGCCGGTGAAAGCGAGCTCAGGAAGCTGCTTGATGCAATCCCCCTGGAGTATCATAGCCGACTGTCGCTTCATGACGCCCCGTGGCTCACGGAGGAGTATCCCGCAGTGGGATTTCACCTCAACAGTCGTTATCCAGGCGGAGTGTCGGCTGCGATGTTGAGCCGTTCGTGCCATTCGTTGGACGAGGTTGCCGCTTCCGGTCCCGAGCTTGATTACGTTACACTGTCGCCCGTCTATGACTCAATATCCAAGCCCGGTTACAGAGGCGCGGGATTTGCCGGCAATCAGCCGATTCTCTCCCTCCGCAAGGTGGTGGCGCTTGGCGGAGTGACCCCCGGGCGTTTCGGAGAACTGAAGCGTGAGGGCTTCAGCGGCGCCGCCATGCTGGGCTATCTGTGGAATCCTCAAAGGAGCGTGGCTGATATTGCCTATGAAATAAAATGTAAACGAAAATTTCAATAATGCAATGGAGTTTGAAAAACTGCAATTTATAACCGACGGATATGATGTCGATTCGACCGTGGCACAGGCTACGGCGGCTATCGACGGAGGGTGCCGATGGGTTCAGATACGCATGAAGAGCGCCGATGACAATGACGTGGTTGAAGCGGCGCGGCGCATTCTGCCGGCGGCGAGGAGAAACGGCGCGGTGGTGGTTATCGATGACCGCGTCCATCTCGTGAAACCTACGGGGGTCGACGGGGTGCATCTCGGCAAAGAGGATATGCCCCCTGCCGAGGCGCGCGCTATTCTCGGTCCCGGCTCAGTGATAGGCGTGACGGTCAATTCGCTTGACGATATTCTTGCCGTAGACCATGCGGTCGTCGACTACATGGGGATGGGTCCGTTCCGATTTACCGTGACTAAGAAAAAACTTGCCGCCACGCTGGGGCTTGACGGTTACCGCCGAATTCTTGCCGAGGCGCGCAGCGCCGGAATAACTACCCCGGTAGTTGCCATCGGCGGCATAACCCTCGACGACGTGCCGCATCTGATGGCGACCGGAGTAAACGGAATTGCCGTGAGCGGAGCTATCGGCAGAGTGGAAGACCCTGCCGCTTCCACAAAGGAGTTTTTGAAAATATTGAATTAAAAAATTATAGAAATGAACGACAATCTAATTATCGGCGACCGCGAATTTTCGTCGCGCCTTTTTGTTGGAACGGGAAAATTTTCATCGCCCGCAGTAATGCTTGAATCAATCGTCGCGTCACAGTCCCAGATGATAACCGTGGCGATGAAGCGAGTGAATATGATGAACGAGGCAACCGACGATATGCTCACCCACATAAACCGTGAGCACGTCCAGTTGCTGCCAAACACGTCGGGTGTGCGCGATGCGCGCGAAGCCGTGCTTGCAGCCCAGATGAGCCGTGAGATATTCTCGACCAATTTCATCAAACTGGAAATACACCCCGACCCCAAGTATCTCATGCCCGACCCGATTGAAACGCTTAAAGCCACCGAAGAGCTTGCGAAAGACGGCTTCATAGTGTTGCCTTATATCCAGGCTGACCCGGTTTTATGCAAGCGTCTTGAAGAAGTGGGAGCCGCGGCGGTGATGCCGCTCGGCGCGCCGATAGGCACCAACAAGGGGCTACGCACAGCCGATTTCCTTGAAATAATAATCGAGCAGAGTCAGGTGCCCGTGGTGGTCGACGCCGGTCTCGGTGTTCCATCGCATGCGGCTGCGGCGATGGAGATGGGTGCCGACGCCGTGCTGGTCAACACTGCGATTGCTGTCGCCGACGACCCCGTGGCGATTGCCGACGCTTTCCGTCTTGCGGTCATTGCGGGGCGCAAAGCATTTCTCGCCGGTCCCGGCGCCGTGTCATCCCACGCCGTAGGCACAAGTCCGTTAACATCATTCCTAAATGACTAATATTAAGCAAAATGAAAATTTCCAATATCGACGTTTCGTCTTATCCTAATTCCGAGAAAATATATAAAAGCGGCACCCTGTATCCCGAGTTGAGAGTGGCTATGCGCCGCATAAGCCAATATCCTACCGTGAAGATTGAAAACGGCAAGCGTGTTGAATCGCCCAATCCTCCTGTCACGGTCTATGACACCAGCGGACTATACACCGATTCCTCCTATAAGCATGACATAAACCGCGGATTGCCGAGGACGAGAGAAGAGTGGATAGAGCGCCGAGGTGACACGGTTGAGCTTGACGAGGTGACAAGTTCCTACGGCAGAGAGCGTCTTGCCGACAGCTCGCTCGACGCTATCCGCTTTCCGTTGCGCCATCGCCCCAGAGTAGCGGCTGACGGCAAGCGCGTCACTCAGATGCACTATGCCCGCCAGGGTATTGTTACACCCGAAATGGAGTATGTGGCTATCCGTGAGAATATGGATAATGCCGAGCTTGGAATCGAGAGCTACATCACTCCTGAGTTTGTGCGTGACGAGGTGGCGGCAGGAAGAGCCGTCATCGCGGCAAATATAAATCATCCTGAAGCTGAGCCGATGGTGATAGGTCGCGCGTTTTCAGTTAAGCTGAACACCAATATCGGCAACTCGGCTCTATCGTCAGGCATTGAAGAGGAGGTGGCGAAAGCTGTGTGGAGCTGCTATTGGGGCGGCGACACTCTGATGGATCTCAGCACCGGCGATAATATCCATGAAACGAGGGAGTGGATTATACGCAACTGTCCCGTGCCGGTGGGAACCGTTCCCATCTATCAGGCTCTTGAAAAAGTGAACGGCGACGTGTCGCGCCTCACGTGGGAAATATACCGCGACACGCTGATTGAGCAGTGTGAGCAGGGTGTGGACTATTTCACCATCCATGCCGGTGTGCGCAAGGAACACGCCCGCTTGATTGAAGAGCGCTTGACCGGATGCGTTTCGCGCGGCGGGTCGATAATGACGCAGTGGTGCGTGATTCATGACTCGGAAAATTTCCTCTACACTCATTTCGATGAGATATGCGAAATCCTGGCTCGATATGACGTTGCCGTCTCTCTCGGCGACGGTATGCGCCCCGGTTCTATCCATGACGCCAATGACCGCGCCCAGTTCCTTGAGCTGGACATCCTCGGCGAACTTGCCGAAAAGGCGTGGAGCCATGACGTGCAAGTGATGATCGAGGGTCCGGGACATGTGCCTATGAACAAGATAAAGGAGAATATGGAGCGTGAAATTTCAAGCTGCCATGAAGCTCCCTTCTATACACTCGGACCGCTCACGACCGATATCGCCCCGGGATATGACCATATAACCTCGGCGATAGGAGCTGCTAATATAGGAGCGTTGGGAACTGCGATGCTGTGTTATGTGACCCCGAAAGAGCATCTGTCGCTCCCCACGCTTCAGGATGTGCGCGACGGAGTGATAACCTATAAGATTGCCGCCCATGCCGCCGACCTGTGCAAAGGTTTCCCCGGAGCTCAGGTGCGTGACGACGCGCTTTCAAAGGCTCGTTATGACTTTAGGTGGAAAGACCAGTTCAATCTGTCGCTCGACCCGGAAAAGGCGAGAAGCATATATCTTGAGTCGCGCCGCAACGCTCCTGACGCCGACGACCGTTTCTGTACTATGTGTGGACCGAATTTCTGCGCTATGCGCATATCACAAAATATTTCCGACGGATGCGACCGATAGATGACACAGTCAACGGAGCGGGTTTCGCCCGTGAAATAGAGAAATTTGATTGGGACGCGACCTCGCTCGCCGTTAAGTCGGCGAGCGATGCCGACGTGAGGCGCGCGCTTGGAAAAGCGGCGCGCAATGTGAAGCAGCTCGATGAAAATGATTTCATGGCGCTGATATCGGATGCCGCCACGCCTTATATTGAAGAGATGGCGCGCCTTAGCCGTCACTACACGCTTGAGCGTTTCGGCAAAACGATATCGATGTACATTCCCATGTATGTGTCCAACGCCTGTTCCAATAAATGCGTTTATTGCGGATTCAATCATGACAACCCCATTTCCCGCACAATTCTCACGATGGATCAGGTCAAAGCCGAGTGTGAGGGTATAAAGCGGCTTGGTCCGTTTGAAAACCTGTTGATCGTGAGCGGGGAGTATCCCTCTGTGTGTGGAACTGAATATTTCGAACAGGTTCTCGACGTGTGCCGTCCTTATTTTCACAACATGACAATCGAGGTTCAGCCCATGCGCGAGGCTCAGTATGCGCGCCTTGTCGACAGGGGGTTGAATGGAGTGGTGTGTTTTCAGGAAACCTATAATAAGGAGGCTTATCAGCGGTGTCATCCCCGCGGGATGAAGTCGATATATGAATGGCGACTTAACGGATATGACAGGATGGGAAGAGCCGGAGTCCATAAAATCGGTATGGGTGTTTTGCTCGGATTGCAACCTGACTGGCAGACCGATGCAGTGATGATGGCGCGTCATTTGCGCTACTTGCAGCGCAAATATTGGCGCACCCGTTACAGCATCAACTTCCCGAGAATGTGTCCGTCGGAGAGCGGATTTTCACCTGAAGTGGTTGTCAGCGACAAGCAGCTCGCCCAGCTGACATTCGCCTTCCGATTGTTTGACCACGATGTCGACATCTCTTATTCCACTCGTGAAAGTGACAGTTTCCGCCGTAACATGATGCAGCTCGGAGTGACGTCGATGAGCGCCGGCAGCCGCACTGAACCCGGCGGATATGCCTCGGTCAAGGACTCGCTGGAGCAATTCTCGATTACTGACAGCCGCACCCCCGAAGCTGTAGCCGCTGATATACGCAGCTCGGGTTATGACGTGGTGTGGAAGGATTGGGACAATGTATTTGATTGAATCATGGAGCTGGATAAAGAGAGCCTCATCAGGTATTCACGCACCATAATGTTGCCACAAGTGGGCGAAGCGGGGCAGTTGAGATTGCTCGCCGGCTCGGTGATGATAGTAGGCGCAGGCGCTTTAGGGAGCATCTGCGCCATGTATCTCGCCGCCTCGGGGGTGGGGAGAATAGGGATTGTTGACTTCGACATCGTGGGGTTGTCCAATCTTCAGCGGCAACTTTCCTATACGGAAAACGACTTGGGACAGTCTAAAGTCGATGTTCTCGGGAGACGCATCTCCGGGATAAACTCGGGAATAAAAGTCGAGACCCATGATGAGATGTTGACTTCGGGAAACGCCGTGAAGCTGCTTGAAGGCTATGACATCATCGTTGAGGGGTCGGATAATCCGGCAACGAAATATCTTGTGACCGACACGGCTCGCAGTCTTGAGAAGCCGTGTGTGGTGGGCGGTGTCAGGGAGTTCACCGGACAGGTGATGACTTTCACCGGGAGCGGAACCGGATATCGCGACTTGTTTCCCGACGCGCCGTGTGGTTCGGGCGTCACTCCTTGTTCGTTAGGGGGAGTGCTGGGTCCGCTGCCGGGTATAATCGCTTCGCTTCAGGCGTCGCAGGTCATAAAACTGCTTTGTGGAACGGGGGCTTCCTGCAAGGGCGAATTTTTTCAGATTGACGTGGAAACCATGCAATCGATGAAATTTGAATTTGATTAGGGTTTTCTGAATCGGACATTTAAACTCTAATGTTTTTTAGTATCTTTGCAGACACAAATATTTACAGACGTGGACGAAAAAAAGTATACTTATGATGAAGCTATCGAGGCTTCATTGAAATATTTTGGCGGCGATGAGCTTGCAGCGCGTGTGTGGGTGACGAAATATGCCCTGAAAGATTCGGAGGGAAATATTTTTGAGCTGACACCCGAAGACATGCACTCACGCATAGCGCGTGAGATTGTGCGCATCGAGGACCGCTATCCCAACCCCATGAGTTATGACGAGGTGATGGGATTGCTCCGCAATTTCCGATATATCGTGCCTCAGGGCTCTCCGATGTCGGGAATCGGCAACAATCATCAGGTGGGTTCATTGAGCAACTGCTTCGTTATCGGTGTCGACGGCGCGCCCGACTCTTATGGCGGCATAATGAAAATCGATGAGGAGCAGGTGCAGCTGATGAAACGCCGCGGCGGCGTGGGTCATGATTTGAGCCACATACGTCCCAAGGGCACTCCTGTTAAAAACTCGGCTCTCACATCGACCGGACTCGTGCCGTTCATGGAGCGCTATTCCAACTCTACACGCGAAGTGGCTCAGGACGGACGCCGAGGCGCGTTGATGATGACCGTCAGCATCAAGCATCCCGACAGCGAGGCGTTCATTGACGCTAAAATGACTGAGGGAAAGGTGACCGGAGCCAATGTTTCGGTGAGAATTGACGACGAGTTCATGCGCGCGGCGGTTGAAGGAACCACTTATCACCAGACTTTCCCTGTCGACGCATCGGAGACTCCGATAGTTGAGAAGGATGTCGACGCATCGGCTATATGGAATAAAATCGTGCATAACGCATGGAAATCGGCGGAACCCGGAGTGCTGTTCTGGGATACCATCACCCGCGAGTCGGTTCCCGACTGCTATGCCGATCTCGGATTCCGCACCATTTCAACAAATCCGTGCGGAGAGATTCCGCTGTGTCCCTATGACAGCTGCCGTTTGCTCGCAATAAATCTTTACAGCTATGTCAAGAACCCGTTCACGCCGAATGCCGAATTTGACTTCGAGCTGTTTAAGGAGCACGTTGGCAAGGCGCAGCGCATAATGGATGACATCATTGATCTTGAAATGGAGAAGATTGACACTATTCTTGAGAAGATCGATGAGGACCCGGAATATCCCGAGGTGAAGCAAACCGAGCGTCATCTGTGGGAAAAGATAAAGGCTAAGACCTCCAAAGGACGCCGCACCGGAGTGGGAACAACCGCCGAAGGCGACATGATCGCCGCTCTCGGATTGCGTTACGGTACTCCCGAGGCTACCGATTTTTCAGAAAAGGTCCACAAGACCCTGGCGCTTGCCGCCTATCGCTCGTCGGTGCAGCTTGCCGCCGAGCGCGGAGCTTTCGACGTGTATGACTCGGAGCGTGAGAAGAATAATCCCTACATCAATCGCCTGCGTGAGGCTGATCCTGAACTTTATGAGCTGATGTTGAAGAACGGGCGCCGCAACATAGCCTGTCTTACCATCGCTCCCACGGGCACGACAAGCCTGATGACTCAAACCACTTCAGGCATTGAGCCGGTGTTCCTGCCGGTTTATAAACGTCGCCGCAAGGTGAATCCCAATGACCCTGCCGTACATGTGGATTTCGTCGATGAAACCGGCGACGCTTTCGAGGAGTATATCGTTTACCATCCCAAGTTTGTGACATGGATGGAGGTCAACGGCATTCCTGTGAAGAAAGATTACACTCAGGAGGAGCTCGACGACATATTGGCGCGCTCGCCTTACTATAAAGCTACATCCAATGACGTGGACTGGCTTGAAAAGGTGAAGATGCAGGGACGGGTGCAGAAATGGGTTGACCATTCTATCTCGGTAACCATAAATCTTCCTGCCGATGTCACCGAAGAGCTTGTGAACCGTCTTTATGTCGAGTCATGGAAGTCGGGATGTAAGGGATGCACGGTTTATCGCGACGGCTCGCGTTCAGGAGTGCTTGTGTCGGTTGAGAAGAAACAGCCGTCGGCTCCTGTGAAGATAGCTGAAGCCCATGTTCATAAACGTCCCGTTGAACTGGAAGCCGACGTGGTGCGTTTCCAGAACAATAAGGAGAAATGGATTGCCTTTGTGGGTCTTGTCGACGGACAGCCCTATGAGATTTTCACCGGTCTTGCCGATGATGACGACGGTATATTCTGTCCGAAGAGCGTCACTAAAGGAAAAATAATCAAGGCTGTCGACGAGCAGGGCAATAAGCGCTATGACTTCCAGTTTATCAACAAACGCGGGTATAAGACCACGATTGAAGGTCTCTCGGATAAATTCAATCCCGAGTACTGGAATTATGCCAAACTTATATCGGGCGTGTTGCGCTACGGAATGCCTATTGACCAGGTGCTGAAGCTTGTCGGCGGACTTGAACTTGACAGCCAGTCGATAAACACTTGGAAGATGGGTGTTGAGCGAGCACTGAAAAAGTATCTGCCCAATGGAATGAAGGCAAGCGGTCAGCGTTGTCCCAACTGCGGCAATGAAACACTGATATATCAGGAGGGATGTTTGATATGCACCTCTTGCGGAACGTCTAAGTGCGGCTGATGCCGAATCAAACAATCAGAAACTATATAGGCGGAGCCTGAATATTCAGGCTCCGCCTATATGTTTTATATTACAGGATTATTTGCCGAAGATGCCGCCGAGCATACCGCCGGCTTTGTTTTTCAACTCGTCAACAACATTGCCTTTCACGCTGTCGAGATTAATATTTTCGAGAAGACCCTGCGAACCGAGTTTTGAAACGATGTCAGAGAATGACAAATTTTTAAGATCGAGTGTCTTTAGAACGTCGGTCACCTTTGAGATGTCGAAGTTGTTGCCAAACTGAGCTGTCAGTTGCTTAATGATTTCTTGAATGTCCATAGTCGGGGGTAGTTTTAATGAATAAATATCTTTTCTAACATACCGGCGATCCATAAAGTTCACTCCATCGCCGAAAGAATCCGGAAAAATTTTAGAAAAGAGAGGGTTGCTCGACGCATTGGGAATAAAATTCAAATAATTGGAATGATTGTGACATAGTGAATGACGGAGCAGGGTTAAATTTGCTTATCATAAACCAATCTGTAAAGCAAATGAATAAGCGTTCTCTCGGGCATTGCGCCGTGACATTATCGATAGCGGTTCTATTGTCGGCATGTGTCGCATCGACAGGCAAGGAATTGACTGCCGATTGTTCTGAATTAAACCGTTATAAGGCTGTTTTGACCGGCGCGCCGGTTTTAGTGCCTACAACCAAGACTCCCGACGGAGCTATTGCCGGCAATGGCGATATCGGAATTACATTGGGCGGCACTCCCGACAGTCTTTGCTTATATATAGGGAAAAATGACTTTTGGAGAGCTTATCCGGTATATCCCGGCGGAATAGCGTTGCCCGGGGGGCTGAATCTGTTTGCCGAGTCGCTTTCCGGAGCCGACTACAACGTGGAGCAATTGCCGGGAACTGCTAAAATAAACGGGCGTTTTTCAAAGGGTGATACCGTTGTTGAAATGACGGCATGGGTGCCTGCGACCCGAAATATGGTAGTGGTGGAGATGGAGAGCAACAAGCCGCTTCACATTGACGCTGCGCTATGGGCTGCGGAAGGAAACACGTCGGTGACATCGGCGGGAAATGACGGAACCGTGAGTTGGGTGACGCGCTCGTTTGAAAACACTCCGCGGCTGGCTTGGGACTCACACATAGCTCTTGCCGCAGGGATTGTGGGAGAAAAATGGAATGAGTCAGGCAGGATAAGCCTCACCCCCGGCGAGAGGAAACAGATAGTAGTGGCGGCATACACCAATCATGATGACGACGCGGAGTGGAAGAAACGCGCCTTGGAGGATGCCGGAAATATCTCAGAAGAAGCACTGACGCAGATAAAAGGGGAGCACCGGGATTGGTGGAACGTTTTTTGGAATGAATCGTCAGTTTCAATAGGCGATGAGGAGCTTGAGCGATATTACTACATGTCGCAATATCTTTTCGCCTGTTCGTCAAGAGCCGGGAAATTCGCGCCCGGAATTTGGGGACCTTTTGTGACCCGCGATGAAGCGGCATGGGGCGGCGACTATCACTTGAACTATAATTACCAGGCTCCATATTGGGCATGCTATTCGTCCAATCATGTTCACCTCGCCGATAATTTTGATCAGCCGCTGCTTGATTATATGGATGAGGGAAGGCGGCTTTCGTCGGAGTTGCTGGGATGCCGCGGCATTTATTATCCCGTGGGGGTTGGTCCGAAGGGGTTGTGTACATCCATGTGGCCGCTTACGCCCGAGGAGATGATGGAGAAATATTCGACCCGCGAGAACACGATTGACGGCGGCTACAAGTTCTTGGGTCAGAAAATAAATGCCGTGTTCAGCGTGGGGAATATGCTGATGCGTCATTACAGCACCTATGACGAGGATTATGCCCGCCGAGTCTATCCTTATCTATTGGCATGCGCTGATTTTTGGGAAGATTATCTGCAACTTGAAGACGGACGCTATGTAATCAAGATGGATCATTTCAACGAAGTGATGCCTAACCACCGCAACAAGGGGCAGTGGCGCCATCGATTGGGCGATTTCAACTCTACGCTGTCGTTGGGGCTTGTGAGGATGCTCTTCCAAGGGGTTTCGGATATGAGCCGGTTCCTCGGCGAGGATGCCGACAGGCTCCAGACGTGGAATCATATATTGGAAAATCTGAGCGCCTACCCTGTGGCTGAAAATGACGAGGGGCGGCTTAGCTTAAAGAATATGGAGCGTGGTCCCGAGGGGGTTGAAGTGAAGCCTTCAGGACTGAACCGGGTTTCCATTCATGGATTGATATTGCCTGGAGGTGTCGCCGGTCCGGTCACTGATTCGGCTTTCAATGCAATCTTGCTGGAGGATGTGAATCACTGGGACGAGAATATGCGTATTGCCGATGACTGGGGCAACACTAACAATAACGGTATTGAAACCTGCTTCCCCGGAGCGGTGAGAGTGGGTTACGATCCCGCAAAACTGCTGGATAATCTGAAGAAACGCATTGCCTTGAGCGTGTATCCAAACTTGTGGATAACTCAGGGTGGCGGCGGTATCGAGACCTTGGCGGCGGTTCCGCTGACGATAAACGAGATGCTGTTGCAGAGTTACGAGGGCACGGTGAGGGTGTTTCCGAATTGGGAGAGGTCGCGCGACGCTTCGTTCAACAAATTGCGCGCTTACGGAGCTTTTCTTGTGAGCAGCGCCATGAAGAACGGAGAGGTCAGCCATGTGGAGCTGATAAGCGAGAAAGGTCGTCATTGCCGCATGGAGAATCCGTGGCAGGGAAAAGATGTGCAATTGCGGCGAAACGGCAAGAAGGCTGAGACCGTTGCGGGACGCTATCTTGAGTTTCCGACTTCCGAAGGCGAGAGGATAGAGCTGGCTCAGATTTGAATTCAAGGCGAAAGGTCGGCACATGACTTTTTAAGCCACTTAGGAGAAAATAAATTAGGTTAAATGATCATGAGGCTGCCTAACTTCGGTTGTTAGACAGCCTCTTATATTATTTTTCTAATTTTAGTGTTGCGTTTTTTTGCTGTGGAGGTGAAGAAAAATGGGGGATATTTAGTTTTTTGTGAAAAATCTAATTAACTTTACGCAACTGTGATATGTTACCATTATAGCGATTTACTAAACTACAGAATAGCATGAAGCTGAACTTTAATATCGACTACCGGACCGCATGGGGTGAATCGATCTATATTGTCGGAGATGTTCCGGCTCTTGGAAGCGGAGATGAATCCAAAGCGGTGAAAATGAATCTTGACCGTCCCGGCTACTGGACTCTGTCTATTGAACTGCCTGCCGGAGCGCAAGCGTTCAATTACAGATATCTTGTGCGTAACGAACATGACACCTTGAGGCGCGAATGGGGCGCTCCCCATCGGTTCCAGCCGGGATATGAGGTGCAGAGTTATGAGTTTTATGACAGTTGGCAGGATCAGCCCGCCGACAAGCCTTATTATTCGGCGGTGTTCACCGGGTGCATGAACCGTCGCGACCACCGCGACGAACCGTTGACTTTGCGCGGCGGACAGCTTGAACTCAGTGTGCTTGCTCCGATGGTGGGGTCCAACGAGGTGCTTGCCATCTGCGGCGACGACGAGTCGCTTGGCGAATGGGACGCTTCAAAGGCGCTGGTGTTGAATGACAGCAACTTCCCGGAGTGGAGAATTGCCATTGACTTCAAGGAGATTCAGGTGCCGTTCAGCTTCAAGTTTGTGATTCTTGATAAATCGACCCGCAAGCTGCTTGCATGGGAGAATGGCGACAACCGGGTGGTGAATATCGTGCCTGAGCACAAGAAGTCGCTCGTGTCGATAAGCGGGATGCGTTTCGTGAACTCGCGTCCGGCATGGCATTGCGCCGGGGTGGCAATCCCGGTGTTCTCTGTGAGGACCGAGGATGATTTCGGCGTCGGTGACTTCTTCGACTTGAAAAAGGTGGTTGACTGGGCGGTGGTGACCGGACAGAAATTCCTCCAGATTCTTCCCATCAACGACACCACGATGACCAACACGTGGACCGACTCTTATCCCTATAATGCCAATTCGACATTCGCGCTCCATCCCATGTATCTGCGATTGAGCGAGCTCGGCGAGTTGACCGACGTGTATCGCCGCGAGTATTACGAGCATATCCGCCAGGAACTCAACGCTCTTCCTGAGGTTGATTATGAACGGGTGAATAATGCCAAGCGCGAGTATGTGAGGGAGATTTATGCCCAGGAGGGTAAAAAGACATTGAAATCGCTTGATTTTAAGAATTTCGTTTCACGGAATGAATATTGGCTTAAGCCTTATGCCGCCTTCTGCGCGCTTCGCGACATCAACGGCACTCCCGAGTTTGGGAAATGGGGCGAATATGCCGTTTATGAGCCTGAGAAGGTGAACGCTTTCATCGAGGCTCATCAGGATGAGATAAACCTGGTCTACTATGTGCAGTATCATCTTGACCGTCAGATGCGCCAGGTTCATAACTATGCCGGCGAGCACGGGGTGGCGTTCAAGGGCGACATTCCAATCGGAATTTCGCGCGACTCGGCCGACGCATGGATCAATCCCCGCCTGTTCAACATGGATTGTCAGGCAGGCGCTCCGCCCGATGATTTTTCGGTGCTCGGTCAGAACTGGGGATTCCCTACCTATAATTGGGAAGAGATGAACAAGGACGGGTTTGCGTGGTGGAAATCGCGCTTCCGCAAGATGGCTGAGTATTTTGACGCCTACCGCATAGACCATGTGCTTGGATTTTTCCGTATATGGCAGATTCCGATGGATGCCATCCACGGATTGCTGGGCGTGTTTAATCCGGCTCTTCCGTTCTCGCCCGACGAGCTGCGCAACAGTTATGACTTCTGGATAAACGTGGATCTCCAGACCCGCCCCTATATAAGGGATTATTTCCTGTATGACTTCTTCGGGGAGGATACCGATGAGGCAAAACGCCGTTTCCTCGTGGCTAAGGAGAATGGAGCCTATGAGCTGCGGCCGGAGTTTGACACTCAGCGCAAGGTTGCCGAGTTTTTTGCCCTTGAGGCGAAGAATGACAAGAACACTCGCCTGTGTAACGCTCTGCTGGGGCTGATTGACGATGTGCTGTTCATCGAAGATCCTTATGAGAAGGGGAAATATCATCCTCGAATTTCGGCTCAGAACACCTATATCTATCGTTCGCTGAATGATTATGAGAAGTGGTGCTTCAACCGGTTGTATAATGATTTCTATTATCGCCGCCACAATGATTTCTGGTATGGAAAAGCGATGTGGAAGCTTCCGCCGCTGCTCGACTCGACTTCGATGCTCACATGCGCCGAGGACCTCGGCATGATTCCTGACTGCGTGCCTGCCGTGATGGAGCGCCTGCAGATGCTGTCGCTTGAAATTCAGCGTATGCCCAAGGATCCTCAGAGCGAGTTTGGCAACACATGGAATTATCCTTATCTTTCGGTGTGCACGACGTCGACCCATGACATGGGCGGTATTCGCCAATGGTGGGAGGAGAATCGCGAGGTGACTCAGAAATATTACAACACCGTGCTTCATGAGCAGGGAGAGGCGCCCGTTTATGCCGAGCCGTGGATATGCGACAAGATTCTGACGATAAACTTGCAGTCGCCGTCGATGCTTGCCATATTCCCGCTTCAGGACTGGCTGTCGATGAATGGCGATTTGCGCCGTCATGACCCGAGGGAGGAGCTGATAAATATTCCGGCAAATCCTCGTCATTATTGGCGCTACAGAATGCACCTCACTGTCGAGAAGCTGCTCGGAGAAACTGACTTCAACCAATACATGAAGGAGAAAATACGCAGTTGCGGACGCTGATGCGGAAACAATGATTTCTTCATCCTCTCCGAGGATGGAGATTTGACAGAACTCTTTATTCCCCATGTAAAAACATGTGTTTTTACATGGGGTTTCTCATATCAAACATCTCCGATGTTTTTGCCGCGATAAGGCTTATGGCGGAGGGTGCAATGGTGAATGTTTTCTTGGTTTTAGTTGACAGTGTTGAATTCCACCTGTATTGCCGGAGTTTGTAAATCGGCACGCTTGTTTTTTTACGGGACATCGGTAAATTAAATAAAATAAATGCTATCTTTGCGATTGCTAACCGTTTTGCAGAGGTCCGGTTGTGGGGCTTATGTGGGGCGGGAGGTGAAAATATGATTGAAAAGCGTTTACTCGACGCTCTTTCTTGACAACTTGAAATCTGGTAAATTTCGTTGGATTAGTCAAGAATGCAGCAACAGTAGATGCCTTTAGCGGATATGTATATTCTGCCATTTGGCGATGCTCGGTCATCGCCTTATTGTGGCATATCCATATTCAGCGTGAGGCCTCTGCATAGTTGCTCGTTCAACTAATCCGGGCATACCAGAGCCTCAAGTTGTGGGACGAGCAACAGGTACAGACCTTACGCTTTTTTTGTGCAATATAGTAAGCTGACGAGGAGGTCCCGATGCTATGAAAACATTATGAATATAGATATCCATTTTGAAACAGTGCAAGACAAAGAAGGCAAATTTTGCACACAAATGAAAACTACCATTTTAAAAACATTCCTTGCAATGGTCATGATCATGGCTATGACTCCCGGCGCTAACGCTTATGATTTCGATCAGGGCGGATTGTATTATAGTATCTTATCGGAGGATGATTGTACTGTGGAAGTTTCCAGCCGCAGTAATAATTTAGTGGACAACAACTATATTGAAGGTAATTTGGTGATTCCAGATACGATAGTGCATAACTCCACGACGTACACCGTCACCACGATAGGCTTTCAGGCGTTCATGGGTTGTATTGGTCTGAGCAGTGTAACGATTCCAAACTCAGTCACCACGATAGGCTTTGGGGCGTTCGAATATTGTAGCAGCTTGACGAGCGTGACAATCCCGAGCTCAGTCACTACGATAGGCAATTATGCGTTCTCTGGTTGTAGCGGATTGACTGAAATTAATGTGGATGTAGAGAATCCAAATTTTATGTCAGAGGATGGTATTGTTTATTCAAAAGATAAGACCTCATTATTAATATGGCCCGGAGGTAAAAAAGAAGTGACAATCCCGAATTCAGTCACCGAGATAGGTCGCTTTGCATTCCATTCTTGTAAAGGTTTGACAAGCGTAGTTCTCCCAAGTTCAGTCATCACGATAGGCTTTCAGGCGTTCATGGGTTGTATTGGTCTGAGCAGTGTAACGATTCCGAACTCGGTTACCTCGATAGGCGACTATGCGTTCATGGGATGTAGCGGTTTGAGCAGTGTAACGATTCCAAACTCAGTCAACACGATAGGCGCTTTTGCATTCGCTAACTGTAGTGGTTTGAGCAGTGTTAGCCTCTCGAATACCCTTACAGAAATAGGTTTTGGCTCATTCTATTGTTGTTACGAATTAACGGATGTGACAATCCCAAACTCCGTCACCTCGATAGGTGGCAACGCTTTCAATGGTTGTTCTTTGACGAATGTGACGATTCCGAACTCCGTCACTGCGATAGGCGGCAACGCATTCTCTGGTTTTTTGACAAGCGTCACGATTCCGAGCTCTGTCATCGAGATGGACGGCAATGTGTTCAGTAGCTGCACAGGTTTAACTGAAATCAATGTGGATGTGGAGAATCCGAATTTTACTTCAGAGGATGGAATTGTTTATACCAAAGATAAAACTTCATTATTAATGTGTCCTGCCGGTAAAAAAGGAGAAGTTTCAATCCCTAACACCGTTACTAAGATATGCAACGGCGCTTTCAATGGTTGTTCTTTGACGAGCGTGACGATTCCAAACTCTGTCACCACGATAGGCAACAGCGCATTCAGCGGGTCTGATTTGACGAGCGTGACAATTCCCAACTCCGTAACCTCGATAGGCAACAGTGCATTCGAATATTGTTACGAATTGACAAGTGTAACGATTCCGAACTCCGTAACCACAATCGACGATTGGACATTCTATCACTGTAGTAGCTTGAGCAGCATAACGATACCAAACTCCGTCACCGAGATAGGCTACTATGCGTTCATATATTGTAGCAGTTTGACGAGCGTGACAATTTCCAACTCCGTCACCGAGATAGGCGGATCTGCGTTCGAAGGTTGTAGTAGCTTGACGAGCATAACGATTCCCAGCTCAGTCACCAAAATAGGCAATGAGGCTTTTAGTGATTGTAGCTCACTCGAATCGGTTTATTGTCAATGGACTGACCCGATAGAGTGTAATCCACAGTTTCCTGATGTTGTGATAAAAAATGCAGCGCTATATGTACCTAAAGGAGCTATCGGTAATTATGAAAAAGTGGATCCGTGGAAAAACTTTTTGAATATTAAGGAGATGGAGTATATGGCAGGAGTTGAGGACGCATTCGGTGGTGATGACGTTGATGTGAAAGTGGTTGGCAGCGATATCGTCGCTGAGGGCTGCGTTGAGATGGAGGTTTACTCCATGAGCGGACAATTGGTTTATCGCGGAGCCGGTCGCGCAGAGAATCTTGCGGCGGGCGTATATGTGGTTCGTGTCGCAAACAAAACCCTCAAGGTTATGGTCGCCCGATAAAAATCTAACGTATGACAACTTCGGAGGATAAGCCCTCCTCCATACCCAAATAAAAGCGGAGCAGATTGAATCTGCCCCGCTTTTTTCATAGCTTTAAGAGCGGTGGAATGGCATTAAGGAGTGGGCGGCATTTGTTGACATCGCACGCCATGCCGAGTTATATATTTTATAACCGGTGTTGAATTATGTGCGTTATAATCAGATGTTTGATTGCGGACATGGCACGCCATGTCCCTACGAAATGGCGACGTTTCGGGATTTCATGTATGTGTTCGACACATGCCATTGATTTTTGTGACGGGGATGGGACGTCAATCCCGATCATCTTCTTCGGGTTTGTCCCAGGGGTAGGTGCGTTTGGGGTTGCGCGGGAACCAGCCTTTGTGTACGCGTTCTTCTTGCTGGATAATTTCATGGATGGACCAGAACGCTGAGAAGCCGATGACGCCTAAAAGTGTTGACCACAGGATGTCGCTTACAATGACCGACGCGATGACGCAAACGAATCCTAACGCCATGAACCACCATCGGCAACGGATGCCGAAATAGTATTCTCCCTTTACTACTAACGGGTGGAAAATACCTATTATCAGAAATGTGAGGAGCCCTATGGCGAGCCCGAGCAGGTGATAGTCGTGGAGGAATGCGGTTAAATTGTTCATTGCGGAAAGGGGAAAATGAAAGGGCGGATTGATATTTCACAATCCGCCCCGGATTTATCTGAGGATGTCAGAATTACTTGCCTGAAAGTTTCTCCTTGAGCGCTGCAAGTTCCTCGAGGTCGCCGAGGGTAGTAGCGATGGGAGCGTTAAGAGCGGGCTGCTCTTCTTTCTTGGTCTGGCGGCGAGCCTTGCGAGCTTCGTTCTTTTCAGCTTTAGCTTCGTCTTCGAAGATGCGGCTGTGAGAAAGGAAGATGCGGCGGTTGTCCTTGTTGAACTCGATTACCTTGAAGTCGAGCTTTTCGTTGACCTGAGCCTGGCTGCCATCTTCTTTAACGAGGTGCTTGGGAGTAGCGAAGCCTTCAACACCGTGTTCGAGGGCAACTACGCCACCCTTGTCCTGCATTTCGATGATGGTTCCCGGGTGGATGCTGCCAACAGTGAATACTGATTCGAGCTCATCCCAGGGATTGTCTTCGAGCTGCTTGTGACCGAGGCTGAGACGACGGTTTTCCTTGTCGATTTCAAGAACCTGAACATCGATGTCGGCACCAACCTGAGTGAATTCAGAGGGGTGCTTGATTTTCTTGGTCCAAGAAAGATCGCTGATGTGGATGAGACCGTCAACGCCTTCTTCGATTTCAACAAATACTCCGAAGTTGGTGAAGTTGCGCACTTTTGCAGTGTGGCGGCTTCCGATGGGGTATTTGGTGTCGATATTTTCCCAAGGATCGTTCTTGAGCTGCTTGATGCCGAGTGACATCTTGCGCTCGTCGCGGTCGAGGGTGAGGATAACTGCTTCAACTTCGTCGCCGACTTTCATGAAGTCCTGAGCTGAGCGGAGGTGCTGAGACCAAGACATTTCGCTAACGTGGATGAGACCTTCAACGCCGGGAGCGATTTCGAGGAACGCGCCGTAGTCGGCCATAACAACCACTTTACCGCTAACTTTGTCACCAACTTTGAGGTCGGGGTTGAGAGCATCCCAGGGATGGGGCTG
>JAAVEM010000024.1 GCA_014801235.1 Bacteroides sp.
CTTGCTCCCTGTAAGGGGGCTTTAAATCGAGTAAAGTCCCCCTACGGGGAACTCTGCTGAGCATTGTGGATTCCCCGGGACGTTGCCCTCTCCGAGGACTCCGCCCCGGGTCTAACATGAACGCCGCCTACGGCGACGGGATGCCTGGGGTGAGATAGAGCAAGGATGCCGATCCCGATGACGTGATGTTCATGTGGCGTTGTCAGGGGGCTGACATGTCTCCGGCGGCAATCGGACATCGCGCGCGATGTCCCTACATTGGAGTGAGGATTGAGTGTTGTGCGGTGACGTGAGTTTGCGATGTTTCTGCTTTGTTCAACATCTCCGATGTTGGGGGTTGTGATTGGATGTTTCTTGCCCCACGCTGATTTGTCAGCGTGGGGTTCCTCATATTACGACATCTCCGATGTCGGCAGTGTGGATGTGGCTTTGACATTGCACGCGATGTCTCTGCTTTGTTCAACATCTCCGATGTTGGGGGTTGTGATTGGACGTTTCTTGCCCCACGCTGATTTGTCAGCGTGGGGTTTCGCATATTTCGACATCTCCGATGTCGCTTGGGAGGGATTCGTCGAAAGCGTGTCTGATGTCGTCGGGGAGGAGTTCGTCAAAAGCGTGTTCGATGTCGCTGGGGAGGGATTCGTCGAAAGCGTGTCCGATGTCGGCGGGGAGGGATTTGTCGAAAGTGTGTCCGATATCGTTGGTGGGGGTGCAGTTGGATGGGGATTGGATGTCGTGCGCGATGATGGAGGGTGATTGGGTTTATTGGAGGGCTTTGAGGAGGTCGCGGCGGGCGTCGTCGGTCAGGTAGCGCATTTTGTTTAGATATGCGCGATATAGGTATAGTTCTTTGTCGTCGGGGTTGAGTTCAAGTCCCGAGGTGATGTCGGCGGAAGCTTCGCCAAGTCGTTGGAGCATTAGATAGCAGACGGCTCGGGCGCAGTAGAGCTGTGACGAGGGTTGTATCTCGATTGCGGTGGTGTAGTAGGGTATGGCGTCGATCCATTGCTCGACGGCTGAATAGTAGGATCCGTTGGCTATGAATGTCTCGATGTTTTCAGGAGCGATTTCTTTGAGCCGGTTGCAATCGGCTAATGCCAGGGCTTTGTCTCCGCGGCGCAGGGCGAGCAGCGCGCGGTGGTAGAGCGGCGTCACGAGTGTGGAGTCGAGGGCGATGATTGTTGAGAGGTCTTGATATGCCTCTTGTTCGCGTTGCATGGAGAGCAGCACATCGGCGCGGTTCATCAACACGGTGACCGATTTCGGGGCTAATTGGTGGGCTTTGTCAAGGGTGGCTATTGAGAGGCTGTCTTTTCCCAGATTGTAGTAGACGATTCCGAGGTTGGACATGAGCAGTATGTTGGAAGGATTTCCCGGTCTTAGCGCCATGGCTTTCTCGATAGCGTCGGCGGCATCCTGCCATCTGCCTTCGGCAATTGCGATGTCGGCATCGCCGGCGAGGTCATAGTAGGTTTGGGCGCTGAGAGTTGCGGGGATGATTGCCGCTATTGCGGTTATTATGGCTAAGAGTGTCTGTTTGATCATTGGCGGGTGAATTTTGATATTGCAAAATTACTTTTTATTGGATAGAACTGATGAAAAATAGCCATAAATTTATTGGGAATATGATATTTTTATCGTACTTTTGTAAAAATTTGGATTTAATGGCTATCGACTTAGGCGACACACTGTCCCGGATTGTCAGGAAAGCGGATTCGCTGGCTGACCGTTACGAGGCGCTCAACGAGGCTAAACGAGAGGCTGACGCCCGAGTAGCCGAGCTGGAGCAAACGGTGTTGGAGCTGACAGGAGAGGTTAAGCGACTGAAGACCGAGATAGAATATATCACAGTGGTCAACGTGCTTTCTCCTACGCGTGAAGACATAGACAAGAGTCGAGCCAAGTTGTCTGAATTAGTGCAGGAAATCAATAAATGCATCGCCGACTTGACCGAATGATGCAATGAAAGATAAACTGAATATAACGGTAAAATTGGGTGACCTTGCCCCATTGGGCATGGCAGTCGATTATAAGGGCGAAGAAGAGGTGCGCCTAGCGGAATACTATGTCAATCGAGTTTTTGACAAGTGGTATGAAAGCCGGCCCGCCAACAGGACATCAAAGGATATCCTGGGAATGGTCGCCCTGCATTTTGCCAAGCTTTACGTTCAAGAACAAAGAAAAAACGAGAGAGCCGCGGCAGAATTGGAGAGATTTGAGAAGGAACTCGACCGGATACTTTTGAAGGTCGACTAAAAAGGAATTTTCCGAAGTTTAACCTGCACTTTCAGATATGCACGGAGGGATTACGTTCCCCTGCTTTCTGTTGGTGCGTTTTTTATTTTATAATTATATATCATGGGTACACTTGTATTATCCATTATTGTTGGAGTGATCGCAGCCCTTATCGGGGTGGTGGTAACAATCATAGTTCAGCGTTCATCGGCTCGCAGCCGGTCAAAGGTCATTATCGACGAAGCACGCCAGGAGGCTGAGATGCTTAAGCAGAAAAAGCTTTTCGAGGCGCGCGAGGAGGAATTGCAGATAAAAGCCGACGCTGAGAAGGCGGCAAATGCCCGCCTCGGTAAGATACAGCAGTCAGAGGCTCGAATCAAGCAGCGCGAATTGCAGCTCAATCAGCAGCAGGGCGACATAGCCCGCAAGCGCAACGAGCTCGACGCGATGAAGAACAATCTTGACGCTCAAGCTGCGGGCATAGAAAATCAGCGCGCAGAGCTTGACAAGCTCATACGCGACGCCCAGGAGGAGTTGGAACACATCTCGGGGCTTTCTGTGGAGGACGCCAAGGAGAAGCTCGTGGAGTCGATTAAGGATGAAGCGAAGACAGCCGCAGCCAGCTATATCAACGACATAATGGACGAGGCTAAGATGACGGCAAACAAAGAGGCTAAACGCATCGTTGTCCAGTCAATCCAGCGCGTTGCTACCGAAACGGCGATTGAAAATTCGGTGACCGTATTCCACATAGATTCAGATGAAATAAAGGGTCGCATTATCGGTCGTGAAGGCCGCAATATCCGCGCTCTTGAAGCTGCCACCGGAATTGAGATAATTGTCGACGATACTCCCGAGGCTATCGTGCTTTCAGGATTTGACCCTGTGCGCCGCGAGATAGCCCGCCTTGCCCTCCATCAGCTTGTTGCCGACGGCCGCATTCATCCCGCCCGTATCGAGGAAGTGGTTGCCAAGGTGCGCAAGCAGATTGAAGAAGAGATTGTGGAGACCGGTAAACGCACTGCGATTGATCTCGGTATTCACGGCTTGCATCCCGATCTCATCAGAATGGTGGGCAAGATGAAATATCGTTCAAGCTACGGACAGAATCTTTTGCAGCACTCCCGCGAGACTGCCAACCTATGCGCTATCATGGCGTCGGAACTCGGACTCAACCCGAAGAAGGCGCGTCGTGCCGGATTGCTCCATGACATAGGAAAAGTGCCCGATGAAGAGCCGGAACTTCCCCACGCTCTTCTTGGCATGAAACTTGCCGAAAAGTATAAAGAGAAACCTGAAATATGCAACGCTATCGGCGCTCACCACGATGAAATCGAGCAAACTTCTCTGCTTGCTCCCATCGTGCAGGTGTGTGACGCCATTTCAGGTGCCCGTCCCGGCGCCCGCCGTGAGATTGTCGAGGCATATATCAAGCGTCTCAACGACCTTGAGCAGCTTGCGTTGTCTTATCCCGGAGTTATCAAGACTTACGCCATCCAGGCAGGTCGCGAATTGCGCGTGATTGTCGGCGCTGACAAGATTGACGATGTTGAGACCGAAAAGCTGTCGGCTGAAATTGCCAAGCGCATTCAGGATGAGATGACCTATCCCGGTCAGGTCAAGATTACAGTTATCCGCGAGACCCGCTCTGTAAGTTTCGCTAAATAATCAGCCGTTACCGTTATGTCCAACGACAACGAAGATATAAAGTCGCAGGAGCTTGAGGGCGACCAGGTAGCTCCTTCATGTGGCTGCTGCCGTCAAGGCGACGCAGTTGAGCCGCCGCGCGGAAAATTGCACTGTTACAACTGGCTTGGCGACATTCCGGGCGGTTATGCCGATTTCAATATTGTCGAAGTGCAGTTCAAAAATACCCGCAAGGGCTATTATAAGAACAGCACCAATATCAAGCTTGAGGCAGGCGATCTCGTGGCGGTGGAGGCATCTCCCGGTCACGACATAGGAACAGTGACTTTGACCGGACAGCTTGTGGCGACCCAAATGAGGAAAGCCAACATCAAGCCCGACGCTGAAATACGCCGCATTTTCAGGAAGGCTAAGCCTGCCGATATAGAAAAATATGAGGAGGCAAAGGCTAAGGAGAACGACACGATGATACGTTCACGCAAGATAGCCGAAAATCTTAAGCTGAACATGAAAATCGGCGATGTGGAGTATCAAGGCGACGGCAATAAAGCCATCTTCTATTACATAGCCGACGAGCGTGTGGATTTCCGCCAGCTCATCAAGGTGCTTGCCGAGACGTTTAAGGTGCGCATCGAGATGAAGCAGATCGGCGCCCGTCAGGAAGCGGGACGAATTGGCGGTATCGGTCCCTGTGGCAGACCGCTTTGCTGTTCGAGCTGGATGACAAATTTTGTGTCGGTGGCGACAAGCGCTGCGCGCTTTCAGGACATATCGCTTAATCCTCAGAAACTTGCCGGTCAGTGCGCCAAGCTGAAGTGTTGTCTCAACTTTGAAGTCGACACCTATGTTGAGAGTGTTAAGCGTATGCCGTCGCGCGACATCACGCTTGAAACCGTCGATGGAACTTACTATCACTTCAAGAGCGACATATTCAAGAGGGAAATCACTTACTCTTCCGATAAATCGGTTCCTGCCAATCTAGTCACTATTCCCGTGGAGCGGGCGTTTGAAGTAATCTCCATGAACAAGCGCGGCGAGAAGCCCGAGAAGCTTGGACTGGAAAACGGCGACAAGAAATCGGAGCGTAAAGAGTTCGTCGATCTTGTGGGTCAGGATTCTCTGACTCGTTTTGATAAAGCGAAAAAGAAGAAAAAGAGAACTCAGGGCAATAATAACGGAGGAGGACAACCCCGGCCTCAGCGTCAGCAGGGCAGTGAGCCCCAGCAGCGTCAGCGTCCTCAGGGCGACGCCGGCAATAACAATCGTCAGCGTCCGCCGCGTCAAGGTGGTGATAATCGCCCTAACAATAATAATCGCCAGCGCCGTGACCGTCGCCGCAATGATGGTGACGACAATCAGTCAAAACCGTCTCAGCAGCCAGTCAATGAATAGATATCTGCATTTGGCGGCTGCGGGGCTGATGCTTGCTTTGCTTCAGGCATGCGGAGTTAGCGGCGATGATTACAGCGAGTTTCAGCGATTGCCCGAAAACGGTTGGCTCTATGGCGACTCGGTGATATTCTCTCCTCAAATAGAGGATTCGACCGTTGTGGGGAAACTTATTGTCGCAGTTAGACACAATAACTCCTATGCCTACCGAAACTTGTGGCTTGAGGTGACTCGCCATGACGCATCGGGTAAACAGCATATCGACACCTTGAACATGCAGCTTTGCGACCGCTATGGCAGATGGCATGGGCGAGGCTTCGGCGCGGAATATCAGTATGCCGACACTCTTTCAGGTTTTACCCGAGTTATAAAGGATTCTTCAATCGTGGTGCGACACGTGATGAGGGTTGACAACCTCGCCGACATTGAACAAATCGGTGTCACGTTCGTTGCTACTGAAAACAAATGATATAATCTCAGATTAAAATGGAACCGCTATTTGCTTTCACTCCGGCACAAGAGATTGAGCAGCGTATATGCCGCGTCCAGTCAGAGATGGCGGCTGAAGGAGTAGACGCGTTGCTTGTGACCAGCAATACGAACATATATTATACCACAGGGCGGGTGATAAACGGTTATGTTTATATCCCGGCATCGGGCCATGCCGTTTATTTTGTGAGACGTCCTGTCGGCATCGAGGGGGATAATGTGGTCTATATCCACAAGCCTGAACAGATTCTCGGCAAAATCGAGGAACTGGGATTGAGCCGACCAGATACATTGGGCTATGAGCTTGGAGCGCTTGACTGTGTGACGTTCTCACGTCTTGACAAGGCTTTCGACGGCATCAGGAGTGTGAACATCTCGCCGCTGTTTAGACGTGTCCGCTCGGTCAAAAGCGCCTATGAGATTGACAAACTCAAATTGTCGGGCGTTAAGCATGAGCGTGTCTATCGCCGCATTCCCCACATTTATCGCGAGGGGATGACCGACATTGAATTGCAGATTGAGATTGAGCGAGTGTCGCGTCTTGAAGGCTGTCTCGGACAATTCCGCATCGCCGGCGAGTCCATGGAGCTGTTCATGTCCAATATTCTCGTTGGCGACAATGCCGACGCGCCGACCCCCTATGATTTCGCTATGGGCGGCAGGGGTCTTGACCCTTCGCTTCCGGTGGGAGCTGACGGCACGGTGATAAAAGGGGGCATGAGCGTGATGGTGGATTCTAACGGCAATTTCACCGGCTATATGACCGACATGACCCGAGTCTATGCGTTGACTCAGCTTAATGAGCTCGCCTCGCGTGCCCATCAGTGTTCAATTGACATTTGCCGCTGTCTTGAGCGTGAAGCCAAGCCCGGTGTCGCCGCGTCCCATCTCTATGAGACGGCGATGGCTATGGTCAAGGAGCGAGATCTGGAGCGTTACTTCATGGGCTATGCCCAGAAAGCCGGCTTCATCGGTCATGGTGTGGGAATAGAAATCAACGAGTTGCCGGTCATTGCTCCTCGCAGCCGTGATATTCTTGCGCTTAATAATGTTATCGCCATAGAACCTAAATTTGTGATTCCTCATGTTGGCGCGGTGGGCATTGAAAACACTTATGTAGTCACCGACAGCGGGCTTAAGTCGCTCACCAACGCTCCTGAAGGAATCGTGAGCCTGTTATAACCAGATATTTCCGATGAACCTTTCCGATAGGATAGATCAACCGATATTTCATAAAGTCGGCATGGTTGCCGACGGACTTGACCGCGAGTGCTACGTGGTGGGAGGATATGTGAGAGATCTTTTTCTTCACCGCCACTCAAAGGATATTGATTTTGTCACCGTGGGGAGCGGCATTGAAGTTGCCGAGGCGGTGGCAAAGAGTCTGCGCGCCAAGTGCAACGTGTTTCGCAACTTCGGCACGGCTCAAGTGAAGAATCATGATTATGAGCTCGAATTTGTCGGCGCGCGCCGTGAATCCTATCAGCGCGACAGCCGCAAGCCGATTGTTGAAGACGGAACTCTTGACGACGACCTGGCGCGTCGTGATTTCACTATCAATGCGATGGCGGTTTCGGTCAATTCCGACAGCTTCGGGGAGTTGATTGATCCTTATGATGGTCTCGGCGACCTTGACTGTCAGCTGATACGCACCCCGCTTGACCCTGACATTACATTCAGCGACGATCCGCTGCGCATGATGCGCGCCATCCGCTTTGCGACTCAGCTTGCCTTCACAATCGATGACGAGACTTTCGACGCGATATGCCGCAACGCTTCCCGCATAGAAATCATCTCAAAGGAGCGTATTGCCGACGAGCTGATGAAAATAATGGCGTCGCCGATGCCCTCTATCGGTTGGGTGCTGCTCCACAACTGCGGTCTGCTGTCCTACATCTTTCCTGAGCTTGAGGCTATGTCGGGGGTGGAAGTTTTGCAAGGCAGGGGACACAAGGATAATTTTTACCACACGATGGAGGTGCTCGACAAGGTGGCTCGGGCAAGTGACAATGTGTGGCTCCGCTGGGGTGCCCTTCTCCACGACATCGCCAAGCCCGTGACCAAGCGCTGGGACGGCAAAATAGGCTGGACATTCCACAACCACAATTTCATAGGCGCCAAGATGGTGCCCCGCATATTCAAGAATATGCGCCTGCCGCTTAATGAGAAGATGAAGTATGTGCAGAAGCTCGTTGAGCTTCACATGCGCCCCATCGCTCTTGTGGAAGATGTGGTAACCGACTCGGCGGTGAGACGATTGCTCTTTGATGCCGGCGATGATATTTCCGACCTGATGATACTGTGCCGCGCCGACATCACTTCAAAGAACCAGGACAAGGTGAGACGTTTTCTTGAAAACTTCGATCTTGTCGAGGAAAAGATGGTGAAGCTGGAGGAGAAGGACCGGGTGCGCAATTTTCAGCCTCCCGTTTCGGGCGAGGAGATCATGGCTACCTTCAGCCTGTCGCCATGCAGGGAAGTGGGACTGATAAAAGAGCGTATAAAGAATGCCATTCTTGACGGTGAGATTCCTAATGAACGGGACGCCGCCCTGGCGCTTATGCACAAAGCGGCGCAAGAGCTCGGAGTTGGATAGAGTTCACTTTATTTCAATCACACCGGAAAATTCTACGCCATCCAACAGGCATTCCCGATATGCCGGATTGGTAACGTCGGTCATGACGATTTTGCTTTTCTCGCCTCTGATTTTCTTATATTCAATCATCCGGTCGATCCACTCGTTTTTGTCGGTGACATACATCTTGACAAACTCGTCGAAGAGCGATTGATCGATATTTATCTCGCTTCCTGAAGCAATATTGATTGAGTAGTGCAAGCCGTCATATTCCATATTCCGGATAAACCGATATTGGGCGGCATTGATTTTCGCTATTCTTTGCGGGTCTAATCTTATTGAATCGGGCAGACCGTCGACGGCGTAGTCGGGCACATCGATGAATGTGTTTTTTTCAACAAGTTCACGCGCGGAGATGACTTCGGTTGTCGTCGCTGCTGTGTCGCAGTCCATGCTGCAACTGCAAAATAGCCCTGATAGCAGAATTAGAATTAAAACGGAAAATTTCATAATTGATACAGTGAAAATAGTGTTGGCATTTTGTTGATTCCAAATAAATTGCAGCGTTCGCTACTTTTGCAAAAATAGGAATTGGAGAGAGGATATCTGTTATCCGGGGAAGAATTTGATATATCAAGAATGAAGTCTAATGCGATGATTTATAGGAAGATGAAATGGCGCAACACAGCAAGGTCATATCATGTGGCGATATGACCTATATCTCAACAGCGGGATGGTGGTCGGCTATATGGGTTTTGCGATGGCTACAAGGGCGTTGTTGTCGCCCGATGCGGCGATTTTGAAACACCACTGCGAGGCATCGTTCTTCTCGAATCTGAAACTGTGGGTTGTTCCGGGAGAGATTTCGATTGTGACCGCCTCACCGGTGTTTTCACAGTGAAGTTGCAGGCGGGCGGTTCCGTTTCCATGATTCGTTATCGACAGGATGATTTTGTCGGCGGAAATGAATCTCCATCGGGTCTCGGCTGACCGGAGCCGTGTCCAACAAGATAGGGAGTCGCTATTTTTAGCCTCGCAGCGGCAATCGCATACGGGCGATGCCAACAAGAACAGTGACAAGATTAATCCAATATATCGTTTCATGACTCTGCCGGGGATTAGAAGATGTCGAGATATCGATTCTTATCGATGACATCTGACTTGCGGATTTTGTTTTTCAGCCTGAGTTTTCGGTTGGAAATCACTTCGACCGATTCGTCGATGAAATAGGATATGGCTTGACGCGAAAATCCTGCGGCAAGGTAGGTGAATAGAATCCTGTCGCTCTCCTTAAGTTGAGGAAAATCGCGGNTGAAGTCTTCGACGATATTATTCTTATACCGATTCACGTAGTCCCCGATTTCTTTCATGCGCTTTCCATCCATTTTGAATCCCTCCACTATNNNCTTCACATTGGTNTAGATGTGATTCTGTTCGCTCCTTGACTTGTTGGGCATGATGAACAGGTCGCAAAGTTCCTCAAGCATCAGGAATTTTTCATGAAAAAGCGTGTCGAGATATTCTTCAATCCCGTCGATGTGCCGCTCTTTTGATTGCAGGAGTTTTCGCAGATGAGAGGCTTCCTCGACAAATCGCCTGCGGTCGTTGCTCCGCTTGCGTTCTATCAGGATTATCACNGAGCAGAGGATTATCATTGCGGCAATCANTNTCGCNNNNATAATTGTNCGGCGNGNAANGNCTCTTTTTTGTTTNGAGCGCTGANTCGAGNTGTCGGCTGANTCATAGTCTGAAATTATTTTGNCGACATCAATCGAGCCATTGATGAAATTAGATGGGCGTGCCATTTCGGTGGCTGTGGGAGTCACTCCTCTATCGGCGAGTTCTCGATACAATTCCGTTGCTCTTTCAGGCGACAGGCACCCCGGCAGCACGCCGCTTTTGCCGGGAAGGAAACCAATCCAAGACTGNGCATTGTTGATTGAATCGGATTTGAAGAAATCTTCAGGAAGAGCGTTGAGCAGCTTCTCGGATTGGTTCAGATAAGGTAGAGTCAGTTCTTTATTCAGAGAGAAAATGGCATGAGATCTTGAACGCAGGGCTTCTGCCTTAAGGAATAGAGACAAAATATCATTGCCATGTTGTTGACGGAATAGCGAGTCGGCAAGATGTTGATAGAATGAAAATTTCTCTTCCCCGTTATTTCCGGCGGCGCGGACAAGATCGATTGATGCCAGCCGTATAAAAACAGAGTCGCCAGCCATGGAAAAATTACGATAGGCTTCTTCCGCGTTCAGCAGTTCATGCTGCGGAGCGTCGAGGCTATTGAACAGTTGCGCCATTTCACGGTGGATGATGCCTGACNTATGCGGATCGTCGGCTTTCTCCGCCATCTTTTCNGCATCGAGCAGTNAGCATATAGCCCGGGCGTATTCTTGATTGATGATTTGTTGACGCCCTTCNGAGTAGGCGCTTTCAATCCGAGCGGCAATTTGCTCCTGAGGCTTTTCGGAACAGGCTGCGAGCAGGAGAAACAGGGAGATGGCTGATGACAGTAGNCGGTGGCTCATGGCATATNGTTATTTAATCGCTGTTATANTGTCGTCGGGGTGAAGGAGAATGCGTTTTTTCCCGAGCAGGTGTCTCACCGTTTCGATTATCTCCTCCTTGCGGCGTGGCGACAGCTCATTAATGATGTAGTCGAGGGTGCGCGGCTGTTGNCCCGTGATGTAGATGATTGAGTCGATAAGTTGCTCGCGCTCGGTNTTGGATGGAGCNANNCGGTTGCGCTCGCGACACAGGTCGCACTTGCCGCAAGGCTTTTCGGGCTTTTCGCCGAAATATTCGAGCATGATATTCACGCGGCATCCNCTGTCGGCGAATGCGAAGCTTTTCATNGCCTCGATTCGTTTCATGAGCCTTTCGCGCTGCACTTCATACACCGATTTGGGAATCTCGATGTATTTCGGAAGTTCGCGCGAGGTGGTGTAGTAGAGGCAGGGCATGTTCTGNCGCGGCACATACTGGAGGATGTGCATCCTTGACAGGGCAAGGAGGGTTTCATAGACTTTCTGCTCGCTGACTTCGGCGCGGCGCGCTATCAGCGGCTCGTTGATGTAGACAAAATCGGCAAACAGCCCGGTGTAGCTGCGCAGAAGGATGGTGAACACCTGCTCGCCTTCTTCGTCGAGGTTCACTGAGTAGAGGTCTTCCTTGTCGGCTATGATCATCACTCTTGACTGCATCGACACATCTTCCATGAACTCGAAATAGCCGCTTTGGGTCAGAAGACGCATGGCGCTGCGCGCCGGCACGGGCTGNAGGTCGAAGGTNTTNACAAACAGGGCGAANTCAAAATTNTATACTTTGTCATATCCGCTNCCCACCGCCACNTTGACGAAGTTTCCGGCAAGCTCATAGACGCGGCGTATATACTCTTTGGGCGGGAATGCATCGGTGACCATGCGNGTGAGTCGAGCCTTGTCGGTCTTTGCGACGAGCAGCACGGCGAAAGCCGGGAGTCCGTCACGCCCGGCTCGTCCCGCTTCCTGATAATACTCTTCAAGCGACGGGGGGAGGTCGACATGGACCACGGTNCTCACATCGGGCTTGTCGATTCCCATGCCGAAGGCGTTTGTCGCCACCATCACCCTTATGCCGCCCTCTTTCCATCGGTTTTGCTTGTCGGCTTTGTCCTCCACGGCGAGCCCGGCGTGGTAATAGTCGGCTGAGATGTCGTTGGCGCACAGGACTGCCGCTATCTCCCGGGTGCGTTTTCGTGACCTCACATAGACGATGGCGCTGCCGCGGGTGTTGTTGAGAATGTTGAGCAGCTGTCGNTCNTTGTCGAAATCGTTTCTGACGATGTAGGACAGATTCTCGCGGGTGAAACTCTTGGCGAAGATATTTTTNNCCGAGAAATTCAGTTTCGACATGATGTCGCTGACCACCTCNGGAGTGGCTGAAGCCGTCAGGGCGAGAATGGGGNNNCCNGNCATCAAGTCGCGCAGTTCGCCTATTTTCAGATAAGACGGGCGGAAGTCATATCCCCATTGCGATATACAGTGAGCCTCGTCGACGACGATGAGGCTTATCTCCATCTGCTTCAGTTGGGCGACAAATGTCTCCACCTGGAGTTTTTCGGGGGAGATGTAGAGGAGNTTCGCTTTNCCGAGNCGGCAGCGGTCAAGNCCGAGGCGNGTNTCCGNGCGGNTGAGTCCCGAATGCAGGCACACGGCTCTGATGCCGCGGTCGCGCAGGTTGTCGACCTGGTCCTTCATCAGCGAGATGAGTGGAGTGACGACAACCGTGAGTCCCGGCAATAGCATAGCCGGGACTTGGAATGTCAATGATTTTCCGCCTCCGGTGGGAAGCAGTCCGAGTGTGTCGCGTCCATTCAGGACTGAGTCGATGATTTCAGCCTGCAACGGTCGGAAAGAGTCATAGCCCCAATATTTTTTGAGGACTTCACCCGGCGTGAGCATCCTCGCTTTCAGTTATTGGAAATTCTGATTTCCTTGACCTGCAACTGCACGGCTCCCTGAGCGCTCTGATGCTTGTTTTCGTCGATGGTGTAGCAGATGTCAAAGGGCTTTCCGCTGTGGATGTGCTCAAAGTATTCGCTCATGTTGAAAGCGATGCCGTTGAACACTTTTCCCGACGTGTTGTCGACAAGTTCGAGCTTTATGTGCTCGAGATGCTTGCCCACAAGCTTGCTTGTTCCGAAGTCGGTCACGCCTCTTGAACAGAACACCGGTTTCTGGTTGCCGGGACCGAAGGGGTTGAATTTGCGCAGCAGCGCAAGGAATTCGGGTGTAATCTCGGCGAAAGTCAGATAGGTGTCGATGTCGAGTTGAGGAGTAAGCTGTGACGGCAGAATGTTTTTCGACACATACTCTTCGAAGCGGCGGGTGAATTCGGGAATGTTTTCCTCTTTGAGCGACAACCCGACGGCATAGGTGTGGCCTCCGAAATTCTCAAGCAGATCGCGCGAGGCGTCGATGGCGCTGTAGACGTCAAAGCCTTGCACGGAGCGTGACGACCCGGTGGCGAGTCCGTTGGAAAGCGTCAGCACCACCGACGGCTTGTAATAAAGTTCGGTGAGGCGCGACGCCACAATCCCAATGATGCCTTTGTGCCAGTCCTTGTTGTAGATGACGATCGACTTCTTGTCGTTGAGCAGATCGGTGCGCTTTTCGATGATGGCGTTAGCCTCCTCGGTTATGCGCTTGTCGAGCTCCTTGCGGTCCTTGTTGTATTGGTCGATGTTTTTCGCCCGCTGGTAGGCGTCGGCGAAATCGCGCGACACGAGCAACTCCACCGCTTCGCGCCCGCTCTGCATTCGTCCCGACGCATTGATGCGCGGTCCGATTTTGAAGATGACGTCGCTGATGGTGATTTCGCGGTTGCTGAGTTGGCATATCTTGATGATTGCCCTCAATCCCACATTGGGATTTGAGTTGAGGCGCTTGAGCCCCCAATATGCCATGATGCGGTTTTCGCCCACCATCGGCACGATGTCGGCGGCGATGCTCACGGCAACGAGGTCGAGCATATTGTCGAGATCGCTTTCATCGATGTCGTTGCTGCGCGCGAAAGCCTGCATGAACTTGAACCCCACTCCGCAGCCCGACAGGTGGGGACACGGATAGGTGTTGCCCTCCAGTTTCGGATTGAGAATCGCGACTGCGGGGGGCAGCTCTTCATCAGGCACGTGATGGTCGCAGATGATGAAATCGATGCCGAGAGTGGCGGCATATTTTATCTCCTCGATGGCTTTGATTCCGCAATCGAGAATGATGATGAGTTTGACCCCCGAAGCGTGGGCTTCGTCGATGGTCTTTGTTGAAATTCCATATCCCTCGTCATAACGGGTAGGGATATAATACTCTATGTTGGAGTAGAAATTTTGCAGGTACTTGTAGACAAGCGCGACGGCTGTTGTGCCATCGACATCATAGTCGCCAAACACCATTATCTTCTCCTTTGACCCCATGGCTTTGTTTAGCCTGTTTACAGCTTTGTCCATATCGGGCATCAGGAACGGGTCGTGCATATCCTTGAGTGAGGGGTGGAAGAATTTTTCCGCCTCCTCGACCGATGTTATGCCGCGTTGTACCAGTAGCTCGCTAATAGGCGGGCAGTTGGCGTATTTTGACGCCAATTCCGTCTCTAATTTTTGTTCTTCTGTAGTAAGGGGTAAGTAATTCCATTTACTTATCATTTATGTTGTTTTTTATTTTTTGCAGAGCAAAGTGCCCATGGGGTTCATGAGCGGGAGGAGACAGGAGGGGGGCATATAAAAGGGCGGTCATTCATCGCCGGGAGGAGAGTGCGAAAACCGCAATATATGCCATTACGCAAATATAGCCATTTTCTTTGAGAAAACGGCTATATGCATAAGGCTTTTATAAATAATTAAACAATTACATCTTGTTTGCCGGAGTTGAGTCTTGACCGGACTCGGGAATGTGGTTGAGGTGAACGTCGAGCTGCGGGAAGGGAAAGTTGAGCCCTGCCTTGGGCAACTCGTTGTAGAAGCGTTCGTTCATCTCGAAATAGACATCCCAGTAGGTGCTTGACTGGGTCCATGCTCTCACCACTAAATCGATGCTGCTTGAATTGAGCGTTTTCAGAGCCACGAAGGGGGAGCGGTCGGCTTTTGGGAGCGACGCGCGCAGTTTGGCGTTCTGTTCTTCGATTTTCTGGACGAGCGTGGTGGTGACAGGCTTCTTCCGGCGGGTGAACCAGCGTTTATACCACGGGAGCGGCTTGACGGTTTCGGCGGCGTGAAGCTCCACTTCCTGCTCGTCTTTCACCTCCTCTTCGAGCTGCGAGAGTTTGCGCAGGGCGCGGTCGTCTTCAATGTATTTTTTCACGATGCGGTCATCGCTGTTGAGAATCTCCAGAATGGTCTTTTTGGCGACATCGACGCTGTCGCCGTAGGCTATCGACACGAGCCAGTCAACGCGGCGGTAATCCTCTTTCGAGTAGTTGTTGATGGAGCTGGTCGACAGCGGTCCGTTGGGGATGATGATCTGCTTGTTGTCGGTGGTGTTGATTATTGTGCTGAAAATCTGTATCTCCTTGACTGTTCCTGCAAATCCCTGCGCCTCGATGTAGTCGCCTATTTTGTAGGGCTTGAGGAGGAGAATGAGCACTCCTCCGGCGAAATTCTGGAGAGTTCCGCTGAGCGCCATACCGATTGCCACACCTGCCGAGGCAAAGAGCGCCAGGAATGAGCTTGTCTCGATGCCGAGGATGCCGATTACGGTGATGATGAGGATGAAATAGAGGACTATGCGGATGAGGCTAAGGACGAAAGTGGCGAGCGAGCGGTCGATTTTTCTCCGTAGGAAAATCGTGTCGACTATGCGGTAAAGCTTGTTGATTATGAATTTACCAACATAGAAGACTATGATCGCAATGGCGAGATGGATTGTGAAATCGACCATCGCGTTTGCGATGCGGCTCAGAAAATCGTTGAACGAGAGGTCTTCGAGCGATTTCAGCGCTGTCTGCGTTCCGGCTTTTATTGTGTCGGCTGCCGCTTCGGGTTTCGGAAATTGGGATGTCGTCGCCGCTATGATGTCGTCAAATTGTGAACTTAGCATAATGGGGTTTGTTGGGTCTGTTATTCATTTTCAGCTTGCGGAATCACGTCGTTATACCACTGGAGGTCCCGGTAGTTGTAGCGGTCGGCGTCAATGTTGCCGTCGCTATAAATGAAGGTGGAAAGCCCGTGGCAGTTTACAAGCGGGAGCGTGCCCCACATTGATTCCGTGTTAGCATTATAAATAACAAAGTCCGCCATCGCACGGTTTAGCTCTTCGGTCAGCGCGGTGTCATTTTCTCCTATAAGGGCTGAGGCATAGTGGTATAGGTCGTAGAATTTTTTATTGAGCGTCGTGCCCAATGTCCAGTAATACACCTGTGGTGAAAAGCCGTCGGGCATGGTCATGTTGGTGGAGTAGATGGCGCGCGCCACCGATGCGAGCGGATTGATTTTGGACATGTCATAGACCGAGATGGCTATGCTCCGTGCCGACGGGTTGGGCTGGTTGTTGTAGAAATTGAATGTGTTGGCGGCGGCTCCGATGAGGTCGGGGTCAATTTTTGCCAGCAGGGGGATGTTTTGGTGGTAGGGCATTCCGTCGAGCGGGGTCTCTGAAGGCGACGCCACGATGAAGTCGGCGCATCCGCGCAGCTCATAGAGGGTCTCGATGTTGCCCATCAGGCAGCAGTCGAAATANATGTAGTCGAAGCCTTCGCCCTGAAGCGCCTCGGCGAGTTTCGGAATCGACATCTCCTTGCCGCGGTCAATGCCCCATGAGCGTGANGTTTCGGGCGACGCCGAGTCGCTGAACATCCATCCCGAGGNNTGGCTCCANAGNACNANNCCATANTTNTCGGCGGGCGCTATTTCNCGCATGTCGGCAAACACTTCTTTCATGCGGTCGACNGTCACNCTGTAAGGGNCGGGNTCATANTGCTTNANCTCCTCGGCTCCGTCGGCNGTGATGAGCTTGAGCGATGGGGTGGCGTTATAGGGAGCGTGATACACAACGATATTGGCATCTTTCNGTTTGTTCTCCTGCATTGCCGTCACCATCTCGTTGATGTCGCGGTAGTCATATTTGGTTAAGCCGNNCGNGCNNCCNAGAGNGTTNTGNGCCACGATGTAGACCAGCACGGTGCGNGCCTTGACCTGAGATTCGGNNTTGGGCTCGTCATGGCATGACGCAAAGAGAATTGCCGCGATAAGCATTATCGCTATGCGTGATATTTTGAATTGCATGATGTGGTTCTGTTATAANATTGCAAAATTACTGATTTATTTCTTGAATGAAATGCAAGAATTTATAAATATCAATAAATCTCTTTACAAAATGGGGCTCAGAAGCCTGTACATGGACTCTTTTATCTTCTGGGAGCGCGGGCGCTTGTTCCAGTCGGCGGCATTGAGTCTCACGCAGTCGTTGATGTCGTTGAGGAATATGTCGCGCATCTGCCTGTTCACGTCGCGCGAGTAGATGAACACGTTGCTTTCAAAGTTGTGCTCAAAGCTGCGGAAGTCGATGTTGGTCGAGCCGACCGACACAAATTCGTCGTCGACCACCACGGTCTTGGCGTGAAGCATCCCCGCCTCGTAGAGATATACCTTTATGCCGGCGGCGAGGCACTCCTTTATGTAGGAGAACGTGGAGTAGGTGAGCAGCGTCGAGTCGCTTCGCGCTGGAATCATGAGCCTCACGTCGACTTTNGATAGCGCCACCGCTTGCAGATTTCTCAGGATTGACTCGGTGGGGAGGAAATAGGGGGTCTGGATAAACACACACCGTTTAGCGTTGGCTATCGCTTTCATCAGCACCATCGCAATGTTGCTCCACTGATTGGTGGGNCCGCTTGTCATGAGCTGTATTCCCGAGGAGAAATGTGGGCGATGGATGAGNTGGGTGTCGGCTTTCTCCTCAAGAAGCTCCTGCCCCATGAAGCTCCAGTCGACGGCAAAGGCATATTGCAGCCCCCCTACGGCGGGACCCGAGATTTTCACGTGGGTGTCGCGCCATATTCCNTAGGACACTCCCGANATGTAGCGGTCGGCGATATTCATGCCNCCNATGTAGCCTATCTCGCCGTCGATAATAGCTATCTTGCGGTGGTTGCGCCAATTGATGCGCGTGGCGAANNCCGGGAATGTCACTNGGAAAAACGGGTATATCTCCACGCCGGCATCCTTCATGCGNTTGAAAAAGCGGTTTTTGGTGTTCAGCGAGCCGATGTGGTCATATATCACTCTCACTTTCACCCCTTCCGACGCTTTTTTTATCAGAATGTCGGCTATGGTNGTGCCTATCGAGTCGTCGGTGAAGATGTAATATTCGAGATGGATGTAGGAGTGGGCGTTTTCCAGGTCATGGATGAGATTGTCAAACTTGTCGCTGCCGTTGGTGAATATCTCGACGCGGTTTCCNGGATAGTAGATGGAGCCGTTGAGGGTGTTTGCCATCTTGATTTGNTGGATGCTCGACTTGGAGTAGGGGAGCTTGTTGGTGTCCACTCCGCGAAATGATTCGCGCTTGCGCAGTTTGCGGCGGTTGCGTCGCGTGATCATGCGGGTGTTTTTGAGGCTTCTGCCGAAGAAGATGTAGAGAATCACTCCAAACACGGGCACCATGAGCAGCACCGTGATCCAGGCGAGCGATTTCACCGGATTGCGGTTTTCCGACAGCACCACGGCAATCAGGCTGACGATTGTTCCGAAATAGGCTGCCAATAGCACGATGTAGTACCAAGCCATGTCAGTGTCGTGTCAAGTAGTTTGTTGGAGTTGCGGCTAAGATACGAAAAATCCTGTAATCAGGCAACATTGCGCCGACTTGATTTTGTTGTTGCGCTTTAATTGACACCCGGTCTATGCCTGAGGTGGCGGCGAGGGAAAAAATAAACGGGCGCGTCTCACGACGCGCCCATTCGTTCAACTTGTATTTATGCAAAATTAATCCTTATTCTTCGGTTGCTTCAGCAACTACTGTGAAGGGAAGCTCAACGGTAACCTCCTTGTGAAGGTTGATGTCGCAGGTGTAGTTTCCTGCTTCCTTGATTGAGCCTTTGAGAACGATGACCTTGCGGTCGATGTTCTTGCCGAGTTTTTCAAGAGCTTCGGCGATAGTAGCTGCGTTTACTGATCCGTAGATAGTGCCGTTGGCGCTAACCTTAACGGGGATTGAGAGTTCAAGACCCTCAAGAGAAGCTGCGACAGCTTCAGCGTCGGCTTTGATTTTAGCGAGCTTGTGGGCGCGCTGGCGCTGATTTTCGGCAAGCACCTTAAGAGCCGATTCGGTGGCGATAACTGCCTTTCCCTGGGGGATGAGGTAGTTACGGCCATAGCCGTTCTTCACTTCGATGACGTCATCCTTGTAGCCTAAGCTGGGGATGTCTTCTTTCAATATAATTTTCATAATTATTGTCTCTAAATGTTGTGATTATTTCATCAAGTCGGTTACATAGGGAAGCAATGCCAAGTGGCGGGCGCGCTTTACAGCCTGAGCCACACGACGCTGGAATTTCAATGAAGTTCCGGTGATGCGGCGGGGAAGCAATTTACCCTGCTCGTTGAGGAACTTTTTGAGGAATTCGGGATCCTTATAATCGATATACTTGATGCCACTTCTTTTAAAGCGACAATATTTTTTCTTTTTAACGTCCACTGACAGCGGAGTTAAGTAACGAATTTCTGATTGAGCTTGTGCCATGATTTAGTCCTCCTTTGTTTCTACTGCTACTTCTTCTTGAGTTGTGGCGGGTTTCTGACCCTTGAGTGAACGACGCTTGATTGCGTAAGCGTGAGCGTACTTGTCAAGACGGAATGTCAAGAAGCGAAGAACGCGCTCGTCGCGACGGAACTGAGTCTCAAGTTTCTTGATCATGTCAGCGTTGGCGTCAAATTCAACCAATGTGTAGAAGCCGGTTGACTTCTTCTGGATGGGGTAAGCAAGCTTGCGGAGACCCCAATTCTCTTCGTTTACAATTTCACCGCCGTTCTCCTTGATGAAGCCGGTGAACTTGTCTACCGCTTCCTTCATCTGAGCATCAGACAAAACGGGAGTTAAAATGAAAACGGTTTCGTAATGGTTCATACGTGTTAATTTGATGTTTGTTTAAATGCGACCGCAAAGTTAGCGCTTTTTCCCGACAGAACCAAATTATTTTTCATCATAATATCAGAATATTAGCGCCTGAATATGCGATAGGGGCGTGGCGGTTGATATCATGTGCGGGTTATCGACGCTTTTGCAGGGGGGCGGCGTTCCGGTTTCTTGAAGCGGGCTTTCGGCTGAGGGAAATGAAAATTGGAGGATTGGAAAAAATTTCTTTACTTTGCGGAAGTTAATGGGGGGAGCGGCCCGTTTGTGGGGATTGCTGAGATTACACCCTTTGAACCTGATCCGGATAATGCCGGCGTAGTGAATCATTAACGATGAAAAATAGATGGATTGTTTCAGTTGCCGCCGCAGCACTTGCGTCAGGGCAACTGTCAGCCGCNGACAGTGACGCGGTTGTAGACACCGTCATCGCTCTCGATGACGTTGAGATTGTTGCTAACCGAGCTAATTCAAAAACTCCGGTCGCCTATACCAACGTGGGTCGCCGCGAGCTTCAGAAGGTCAACGACGGCAGGGATATACCTTATCTCCTGTCGATGACTCCGTCGCTCATCACCACGAGCGACGCCGGCGGTGGAGTGGGCTACACTTCNCTGAGGGTGAGAGGGTCTGACGGTTCGCGCATCAATGTGATGGCTAACGGAATTCCCATCAATGACGCCGAGAGCCACAACGTGTATTGGGTGAACATGCCCGACCTTGCTTCATCATTGCAGGATATTCAGATTCAGCGCGGGGTGGGAACGTCGGCTAACGGAGCGGGCGCGTTTGGCGCCAGCATCAATATGGTGACCGAGGTTTCGCCCGAGGATCCCTATGGAGAGCTGAGCAGTTCCTACGGTTCCTATTCTACTTATAAGGAGACTCTCCGTGCCGGAACAGGATTGATCAACGACCATTGGAGCGCCGAGCTTCGGGTGAGCGCGCTGGGGAGCAACGGCTACATCGACAGGGCTAAGTCGCGCCTGTGGAGCTATTTCGGGCAGGTTGCTTATGAAAATGGCGGCACCCGTCTGAGGCTTCTNGGTTTCGGCGGCAAGCAGAAAACCTACATGGCGTGGGACTATGCCTCGAAAGAGGAGATGAAGGAATATGGCAGGCGCTATAATCCTTGCGGANGCTATATNGACAGCGAGGGCAACGTGGCTTTCTATGCCGATCAGAACGACAATTANATTCAGCATCATCTGCAACTATTGCTCAATCAGCATCTTGCCGACGGATGGTATCTCTCGGCAGGACTACATTACACCAAGGGCGACGGCTATTACGAGCAGTATAAGACACGCCGCTCGCTTGTGGAATACGGGCTTGTTCCGTTTGAGCTTGACGGCGAGACTGTGACCAAGAGCGACCTTATAAGGCTGAAAAAGATGGACAACGGTTTTGGCGGCGGAGTCTTCTCGGTCAACTATGTTTCGGGTCGTGTCAATGCCGTGTTGGGCGGAGCTCTCAACAATTTCAAGGGGCATCATTTCGGACAGATAGCATGGGTGAGNAACTATATTGGAGCNCTCGACCCGCTTCAGGAGTATTACCGCAACATCGGCGAGAAGCTCGACGGAAACATCTATGCCCGCGCCAATGTGGATCTTCTTTCGGGGCTGTCGGCATTCGGCGATTTGCAGTACCGTCACATCAATTACTCCATTAAAGGAGTGAGCGACACCTACGACTACTCCACCGGAGCGATGCAGCGTCTCGACATTCATCGCCGCTACAATTTCTTCAACCCCAAACTGGGACTTAACTGGAGGCTGCCCCACGCCCAACGCCTGTTTGCTTCATGGGGAGTGGCTCANAAGGAACCCACCCGCGANAACTTCATCGACTGTGACGCCGACCGCCTGCCCAAGGCTGAGCGCATGTTTGACTACGAACTTGGCTACACCTATGAAGGCGCTGTTTTCTCGGCGGGTGTCAACCTATATTATATGGACTACAAGAATCAGCTCGTGGTGACAGGACAGCTTTCCGACACCGGNAACCCCATCAGCGTGAACATGCCNCGCAGTTATCGCGCCGGCATCGAGATGCAGGCTCAGCTCCGCCCGGTNAAGTGGTTTGACTGGCAGATCAACGCCACGCTTTCACGCAACCGCATCAAGAATTTCGTCGAATACATCTATGAGGATGAGTGGACCAATCCCATTTCATTTGATCTCGGCGACACTCCCATCGCCTTCTCGCCCGATTTCACCCTTGCCAATGCGTTCAATTTCCAATATAGATGNTTCGANGCGTCGCTCGCAANCCGATATGTTTCAAAACAATACATGTCAAATGCNAAGAGCGATGAACAGGCGCTCGACGCTTATTTCGTGAGCGACTTGCGNCTCGGGTTCACCGTCAAGAATTTCATCGGGCTCAAGCAGCTTCGCGCCGGCTTCACCATCTACAATCTTTTCAATGAAAAGTATGAGAACAACGGCTATGCCGGAGCCGGCTATTATGTTGAAAACGGTGAAAAGGTCATTTACCGCTATGCCGGATATGCCGCGCAGGCGCCGACAAACGTAATGGCTTCCGTGACACTGCAATTCTGAGCCTATGGACCTTAACGTGTTGCTTGATCTGCTCAAAGTCTCCGTCGGGCTGCTTTATCTCTATCTCGAGTACAACGCCAAGCGTGGACTGTGGGTGGTGAGCGTGATAATGCCGCTGATATCGCTGTGGCTTTTCTACAACAAAGGGCTGTATGCCGACTGCGCCATCAACATCTACTATCTTGTCATCGCAATCTACGGCTACATCACCTGGAGCCGAAAATCGGCGNCTGGCGGCNCAAAACCCCGGTTGCCCATATCCTCCGTGCCGGTCAAAGTCGCTTCCGTGCTTCTGGTAGTTTTTGCCGGGATGTGGCTGCTTGTGGCATGGCTCCTCGCCACCTTCACCGACAGCAATGTGGTGTGGCTCGACTCCTTCACCACCTCCCTCAGCGTCATCGGACTGTGGATGCTNGCGCGCAAATACATCGAGCAGTGGTTCGTGTGGCTTGTGGTCGATGCCGTCTACGTGTGGCTCTACTACCACAAAGGCATATATTTCTCCGGAACTCTCTATGCCTTCTACACCGTNATGGCGCTCTTTGGCTACTTCAAATGGNGCAAACTCCGCCTCCAACAATAACCTCACTATCCCCGCTCCCCACCATCCAATGCCGCCTACGGGGACACTCCATCCCTTCTTCAACATCTCCGATGTTGGTAGATTGNGGAANCAAGACCGTGTACCCCATGCTGATGTACATCAGCATGGGGTTTCGCATATTTNTAGCTCTCCGAGCTACCACCTTTGTTGCGAGGACTGAAATGCCGATCCATCCCCCTGTTGCGAGGACTGAAATGCCGATCCNTCCCCCGGCTATTGAAGGACTAACCCTTGCGGGTTCTTGCCTGNNACGCAATCAACGTCGGAGACGTTGANATATGCGAAACCCCATGTTGGCNCGCCAACATGGGGANAGNGNCTTNCNCCACAAACCNNCATCCTCGGAGAGGATGAATAAAATATCCCACAAAAACGTCCCCCAAAATGCCCCCACCCGCCTACTGGGACGTAGGTGCCAAGCCTTTCAGGCTTATCCCGCAAAGTCGCCCACCCACCTACTGGGACGGAGGAGCCAAGCCTGCAAAGGCTTGCCATATGGGTAGCCGGGTACGGCGAATGAAATGAGCCGTGCCCGGGAAATGCGTCCGCATATAATCGCACTCTGACAGAGTGCCCCCTAAAACGCCCTCGCCATTTGATTTAGGGGACGCTCTTTACAGAGCGTCAATCCATAACAAACCCACGACCGGGCAGAGTTCGCATCCGCTCACTCTACCCGGCTATCCGTAGGGCAAGCCTTTCAGGCTTGTCCCGCAACCAATATCTAATTCCCCACATATGGGGAGGCATCCGTAGGCCAAGCCTTTCAGGCTTGCGTCCGCAAAGTCGCCGTAGGCGGCATTTAAGATTAGCCCCGGGGCGGAGTCCTCGGAGAGGGCGCCGTCCCGGGGAATGTGCAAAACGATGTAATGTTCCCCGTAGGGGGACTTTACCCGATTTAAAGCCCCCTTACAGGGAGCCAACCTTTTCTCCCGTTTTACCTCGGGACGCTGCCACCTGACGGCGACATCGCCCCGAGTCTAACATCAATGCCCCCTACGGGGACCACCACATAATCCAATCGCAAAAAATTGGGGGACGGATGGAGACGGCATGAAAAAAGCGGCGTCGTTATGACGCCGCTTTCCTAATATCTGATGATTTCGGATTATTTGCCGAGGTAATTTTTCACGAGCGCGAGCACTGCGGGAGCTGTGAAGCCAAATTTCTCATCAAGCACTTTGTAAGGTGCCGACGCGCCAAAGTGGTCGAGACCGAACACTTCGCCGTCTCTGCCCACTACGCCCTGAAGGGTTGAGGGCAATCCTGCGGTGAGACCAAACACTTTGCCTGAAGCGGGGATAACGCTGTCGCGATAAGCCTTGGGCTGGCATTCAAACAATCCGATCGAGGGGATTGAAACCACGCGGGCTGCGATGCCATCCTTGGCGAGAGCGTCGGCAACTTCAACAAGAAGTGAAACTTCCGAGCCGTTTGCCACGAGGGTGACTGCGGGATTCTCGGCAGCGACTACCACATAACCTCCCTTTTCGGCTCCGAGCGCTTCTTCATAGCGGTCGCCTGATGCTGCGGGAAGATCGGGAATGTTCTGGCGGCTGAGGATGAGCGCGGTGGGAGTCTTGGTGTTTTCCATCGCCATCTTCCAGCACACCGATGTTTCGGCAGCGTCGCCGGGACGGAGAACAAGCACGCTGGGCTCGCCCTTGAAATTCTTGAGCTGCTCCATGAGTCTTATCTGGGCTTCCTGTTCTACCGGTTCGTGGGTAGGACCGTCTTCGCCCACACGGAATGCGTCGTGAGTCCAGATGTATTTTACCGGTATCTCCATTAGAGCCGCCATGCGCACGGCGGGTTTCATGTAGTCGGAGAACACGAAGAAGGTTCCGCACGCGCCGATCACGCCTCCGTGAAGCACGAGACCGTTCATGAGGGCGCCCATAGTGAGCTCTGACACGCCGCAGTGGAGGAACGCGCCTGAGAAATCGCCGTTGGTGAACGGAGTGGTGTTTTTGAGGAATGCGTCAGTCTTGTCAGAGTTGGCAAGGTCTGCCGACGATACGATCATATTGCCCACCTCTTTTGCGAGAGTGTCGAGAACGTCAGCCGATGCCTGACGGGTTGCGATGCCCGGTTTGTGGGCAATGTTTTTCCAGTCGATATTAGGGAGCTTGTTGGCGAGATAGCTGTCGAGAAGGGCTGCCTTTTCGGGATTTGCCGCGCGCCATGCCTTTTCCTCTTCTTTGCGGGCTGCCACTTGAAGGCGAAGCTCCTCCTTGCGGTCTTCGTAAAGTTTCTTTACGTCGTCCCAGATGTGGAAAGGATCCTTGGGGTCGGCGCCGAGGTGCTCGATAGTCTTTTCAAACGAGCCGCCTTTAGAGGCGCTGATGGGGTTGCCGTGGGTCGAGCACTGACCTTCGAAGCTTTGACCGTCGGCGGTGACGCATCCGCGTCCCATAACGGTCTTGCCGATGATGATGGTGGGGCGCTTGTCCTCCTTGATAGCCGCTTCAAGAGCTTCAGCCATAGCGATGGGGTCGGTTCCGTCCACTTCAAGCACGTTCCAGTTCCATGCGCGATACTTTGCGGCGGTGTCTTCGCGGGTCACTGCGGCAGTGTCGGTAGAGAGCTGGATGTCGTTGCTGTCATAGAACATGATGAGGTTGTGGAGCCCGAGGTATCCGGCAAGACGGCCTGCGCCTTGTGAGATTTCTTCCTGAACGCCGCCGTCGGAAATGAAGGTGTAGGTTTTGTGTGACAACCAGTCGCCGAAACGAGCCTGAAGGAATCGCTCGGCGATGGCGCAACCCACAGCCATCACGTGGCCTTGTCCAAGAGGACCTGAGGTGTTTTCAATGCCGCGCTCAACGTGGAGCTCTGGGTGTCCCGGGGTGGGGCTGCCCCACTGGCGGAACTCTTTCAGCTCGTCGACGGTGAATTTTCCTGTCAGGGCAAGCACCGAGTAGAGCATCGGCGACATGTGTCCCGGATCGAGGAAAAAGCGGTCGCGGGCGATCCAGTTGGGATTATCGGGATCAGTAACCAGAAATGACGAATATAGAACATTGATGAAGTCGGCGCCACCCATAGCTCCGCCCGGGTGTCCTGACTTGGCTTTTTCAACCATTGACGCGGCGAGAACACGAATGTTGTCGGCAGCGCGTGTCATGAGATTTTTGTCCATTGCTTGATATTATAAGTTTTTTTGTTTTAGGTAGGGCTATTCATTAATTAAAGGTAGAGCTGATCCTCTTCCTCGGTCACGGGAATGTCGGTATTGACATTCTTGCATCCCACAATGCCGTAGTAGAGCAGATAGGCGAGCATTGCCACAACGAGCCAGTAAGAAGCCATGTAGCCTACGCTTGTGGCGATAGCGTTCTGGATGAGGGGCATTATACCGCCGCCGACAACCATCATCATGAAGATGCCTGAAGCCTGGGCGGTGTATTTGCCGAGACCTTCAACGGCGAGGTTGAAGATGCCGCCCCACATTATTGATGTGCAAAGTCCGCAAAGCACAAGGAAGAGAGCCTTGGCGGGAACCTGTGCCATCGAGAAGCCGTCGGCGGCGCTGTAGGCGGGCATTGACATGCGGATGTCGCTCGGGAGGAAGATGGCGATGCAGATGAGGATAATGGCGGTGGCTGAAACGGCGATGAGCTGAACGCGGCTCGACACCTTGCCTGAGATGACGCTCGAAATGAGGCGTCCGCAGAGCATGAGCAGCCAGTAGATGGCGGCTACACCGCCGGCTACTGCGGCAGCGTTTTCAGTGATACCCGAAGCCGAGCTGTCGCTCAGATAGAAGATGAGCACGCCGGGGATGCCGATTTCAATACCCACATAAAGGAAGATGCCGATAACGCCGAGAAGGGTGTGGCGGAAATTCCATGCGCTGTGGGTGTATTTTACCTTAGTCGATTTGGCGGCTGTATTAAGATGGGGTTCCGGAATCTTCACGGCGCTGATCACGATCAATGCGAACACGAAGACACCCATTGCGATGTAAAGAAGCGGAGCGACGTCGCCCATCGAGGTGTTGTCAGTCACCTGTCCTATGAGCATACCCACAAATAGCGGAGTGAGAGTTGCCGCAAGCGAGTTGAAAGAACCGCCCGTCTGCACGAGCTGGTTGCCGGTGTTACCGCCGCCCCCAAGCAGGTTGAGCATGGGGTTGACAACGGTGTTGAGCATACAAACACAGAAACCGCAGATGAAGGCTCCGAGAAGGTAGATGATGAAATTGAGGGTTACAGTCTGTCCGCTGACAGTGAACACTCCGGTCTCAGTCCCGACACTGCCCGAAATCCATTGAAAGGCGAGACCTACGAGCCCAACTACCATCGCATATAAAGCGGTTTTCTTGTAGCCTATTTTGACAAGCAGGTTGCCGGCGGGAATACCCATAAAGAGATAGGCGAGGAAGTTCATCATGTTGCCGAGCATTCCTGACCATTCATAGTTGTTTTTCCAGATGGTTCCGAGGGGAGCCGCCAAGTTTGTGACGAAGGAAATCATCGCAAACAGGAAGAACATAGCGATAATAGCTATTATGCGTCCGTTGTTGGATTGTTTTGCTGTTTCCATGTTTTTTGATTACAAATTGAAAAGTGTTTATTAGAAATTGTAAAATTGGTTATCGAATTGGTAAAATTAGTGAATTTTTTCCGGAATGACGGCATTTTATGTTGCATAACATGCAATTTCCGTAATGGTCAGTATTCCCTCTCTCCGAAAATGGTGGTTCCGATTCTGACCATGTTGCTCCCGGCGTCGATTGCAAGTCGGTAGTCGTGGCTCATGCCCATGCTGATGGTGTCGAGCGAATCGAGCGTGGACAATCGCTTCAAATCGGCGAAAGACTCGGCAATGCGTCGGAAATCATCTTTGATTCTTTCTTCGTCGTCGACATTGCTCGCCATGCCCATCACGCCGCGGATGCGCACATTGGTGAGCGATTCGATCACGCCTGATGCCGCAAGCTCGTTCAGCTCTTCGGGCGAAAATCCGAATTTGGTCTCTTCGCGAGCCACGTGAACCTGAAGCAGCGCGTCGACAGTGCGGTTTATGCGTTTCGCTTCGGCATCGACAAGTTTGAGCAGGCGTTCCGAGTCGATGCTGTGGATAAGCGTCACATGAGGCATGATCGTTCTCGCTTTGTTGGTTTGCAAGTGCCCTATGAAATGCCATTCGATGTCGGAGGGGAGTGCCCCGGCTTTAGCGACAAGCTCGTTGGCTCGACTCTCGCCAAACACCCTTTGTCCGCCGGCATAGGCTTCTTCCAGCGCTTCGACGGGATGGAATTTTGAAACAGCGACAAGCGTCACTCCTGCCGGGAGCGACGCTTTGATGTCATTGATGCGTGAACCGATGGTGGACGTCATGACGAATGTCTATTCGTTGGACGATGATGATGCGAGTTTAGCCTTGAACACATCCATGATGGTTGTTTCGGCTATGGACGACACTTCAAAGTCAGCCATCGTTCCCTTCATGCCGTCCATGAAGTTGTCGAGCGCTTCGCGGAAATTGTTGGCGGCGACAAGGATGTGGGTTGTGGTCTTCTTTTCTACTGCGGTCTTCTCGTCGAGGGTGATGAAATTGACCTTAACGTGATACCATTTGTCGGCGGCGTCATTCCAGAATATCTCCGAGATGTTGGTGCGCTTTACCACCGAAATTGAGAAATCGCCTGAGATGAACGGGGTGAGTTCCTCGATTGTGCGAGCTTCAGCTTCAGTGAAGCTAAGCGCGTCGACCATATAGGGTTCATTGACTTTCTTCTGAGTTCCGTTTTCCATCATTTTGTCATAACGGACTTTTGTTTCAAACCAATTGCTCATATTTGTTTTGTATTGTCTTTTGTGATTGAATTAGTTACTTAGATTGCTTGTTGAGATAGAGATAAGTGTGGACGCAGCCCACAAAAAGGGCGCCCCCGACGATGTTGCCTAAGGTTGCCGGAATCAGATTGCGCCATGCCATGTCGATGGTGGAGATGTCGGCGCCTTCAAGAATGCCGCAGGGGATGAAAAACATATTGGCGATGGAGTGCTCGTAGCCTAAGGCGACGAATGCCATTACCGGAAACCAGCAGCCAAACATCTTAGCCCCGCTGCTTTTAGCCGACAGAGCGAGCCATATTGCGAGACACACGCACCAGTTGGCTCCGATGCCTTTGAGAAACACCACTCCCCAGGACATGGAGACTTTGGCAGTGGCGATGCCTATTATGGCGCTGTGATAGGGTTCGGGCGTAGTGATTCCGGGTAGATATACCATGAAATAGACGAAAATCAGCGCTCCGAAAAAATTGCCTATCCACACGAGCGTCCAGTTGACCAGCACGTCGGTTATCGAGCAGCGGCGAGCCAGCAGCGGCGGCATCAGCAGAGCGTTGTTGCCGGTGAACAGCTCGGCGCCGAGCACAACCACGAGAATCAACCCTATCGGGAATGCCGCCCCGCTCAGAAGTTTCTGCAACCCGGGATTGGTGGCTGTCACTTCGGGGAATCCGTAGCCCAGAATCAGCGACAATGTTCCCCCGAAAGCAATGTATATCCCGGCTAAAATCGTTAGCAGGATGAAGCGGTTGAAGCTCCCTGATTTCAGGTTGAGTTTGTTGGTTCCGGCGGCTAAAGCGTTTTCAAGGACTTCAGCCGGAGTTTTTGTAGCCATATGATCGGGGATGGTTATTTCAACGATTCAAGAATACGTTTAAGCACCACTTGCGCCGATATCTCGCGGTTTGCCGCTTCGGGGATGACAAGCGAGCGAGGTCCTTCGATCACGTCGTCGCTCACGATCATGTTTCGTCTCACGGGGAGGCAGTGCATGAAGTAGGCGTTGTTGGTGAGAGCCATCTTTTCAGCGGTGACAGTCCAGGAGCGGTCGGTTGAGATGACTTTGCCATAATTGGGATCGGCGAAGGCGCTCCAGTTTTTGGCATATACGAAATCGGCACCTTCGAGCGCTTTGTCCTGGTCATATTCCACCTTGGCGTTGCCGACGAATTCAGGCGCCAGTTCATAGCCGTGGGGATGGGTGATCACGAAGTCGTAGCCGGCGGCGTTCATCCATTCGGCAAATGAATTGGGCACTGCCTGAGGAAGCGATTTGGGATGAGGTGCCCAAGTCATCACCACTTTGGGGCGGTCGACGGTCTTGTGCTCCTCGATTGTGATGAGGTCGGCAAATGATTGCAGCGGGTGGCGTGTAGCCGCCTCCATCGAGAATACCGGTCTGCCTGAATAGCGGATGAACTGATTGATGATTTTTTCCTCATAGTCATCGGTCTTTGACTGGAATTGCGCGAACGATCTCACACCGATAATGTCGCAGTAACATCCCATCACCGGGATTGCTTCAAGAAGGTGTTCGGGCTTGTCGCCGTCCATTATCACTCCGCGCTCGGTTTCAAGTTTCCAGGCTCCTTGGTTCACATCAAGCACCATCACGTTCATCCCGAGATTCATTGCCGCCTTCTGGGTGCTCAGGCGTGTGCGCAGCGATGAGTTGAAGAAAATCATCAGCAGCGTTTTGTTTTCTCCGAGATGTTTGTAACCGAACTTGTTGGCTTTGACTTCCAAAGCTTCTTTAACGGCGGCGTTGAGGTCGCCGATATCCTTTACGTTAGTGAAATTTTTCATCGTGATTTCAAAATATTGTGCAAGTTACTTAATAATTTCGAGATACACATAATTTTTTGTGGGACTATTGTGGGAGTAATGCTGACAAAAATTACTAATTTTGTTTTGTAAAACTGATTCTCAGAATATATAGCAATGGCAAAATCACTTGGGCGTAAGGCGATTTCAGGCACTCTTTGGACCACTGCCGACAGGTTTGTGTCGATGGGGCTGCAATTTGCCGTCAATCTCGTGCTGGCATGGGTGCTCGTCCCTGAGGACTACGGGGTGGTTGCCGTGCTTGCCATTTTCATCGCCGTGAGCAATACTCTCATAGACGGCGGATTCGCATCGGCGCTTATTCAGCAGAAAAATCCCACTACGGTTGACTATTCCACGATATTTTTCTGGAATTTCGGCTTCTCGCTGTTCTGCTATCTGACGCTGTTTTCTATTTCTCCCTTGGTAGCGCGGTTTTTTGATATGCCTGCGCTTGAGAGTGTGTTGCGCGTGATGGGAATCAGTGTCGTGGCGAGCGCTTTGGGACAGGTCCAGATAGTGAGGCTTAAAAAGAATCTTGAATTCGGGACAATAGCCGTCGTCAATCTGTCGAGCTACATATTTTCGGCGGCGATCGGCGTCTACATGGCTTACAACGGATTCACCTACTGGAGCCTTGTGGCGATGACGGTTGTCAATCAAGTCACGATGACGTTGCTCTATTGGCTCGTGGCGAAATGGCGCCCGTCGCTTGTTTTTTCATTTGAGTCTTTCAAAAGGCTGTTTAGCTATGCGGGCTATCTTCTTGCCGCCGGTTTCCTTCAGGAGGCGTGCAAGCATCTTCAAGGCGTGATTATAGGCAAGCGTTTTTCTGAAGCTCAACTCGGACTCTACTCCCAGGCATCGAAACTGGATCAGGTCACATCCTATTCCGTGCCTCAGGCGCTGGTGCAGGTGCTTTTCCCTCTGTTTTCCGATTTTCAGGACGATAGAGCCCGGTTGCAGGAGATGATGGAGATGGGCATAAGAGTCATCTCGGCGATAGTTTTCCCGATGTTGATACTTCTTATTATCGTCGCTGACCCGCTTGTGCTTGCGCTCTATCATGAGCAATGGTTGCCATGCGTTCCTTATTTCCGCATTCTGTGTGTGGGAGGCGTGTTTGTGTGTCTTCAAAATGTCAATTTCTATGCTGTCGCCGCGTGTGGTTACAGCAAAACCCTCTTTCACTGGAGTTTTTATAAGTGGGGCATGCTTGTGGCGCTCCTCCTTGTCGGTATGTTTTTCGGAATGGAGGGGCTGATGTGGTCGATTGTTTTAAGCAACATGAATATCTATGTCGTCAACGCCGTGCTGGCTCGTAAATATGTAGGCTTCTCTTTGACGAGACAGTTTCGCTCGTTGCTGCCGCCGCTGCTTGCGGGTTGTGTTCCAGCCGCCCTGGTCTATTTCATCGAGATGGATTGGCTGCTTGCCGCCGTGGTTTATGTCGCGGTCTATATCGCGGTTGTGTTTGCCGCAAGAATGAAAGTTATCGCTGACATGAAATTCATTCTGGACAAGTTTCTGAATAAAAAATGACGTGGCGCGAAGAGAGCAGAGGACATCTCGGGTGATGCCCCCTTGCTTCGGCGTTATCGGTTTTTGTACATTTCGTCGTAGTATCGTTCGTAGTCGCCTGAGGTGATGTTGTCCATCCACTCCTGGTTGTCGAGGTACCAGCGAACGGTTTTTTCGATGCCTTCTTCAAACTGGAGCGAAGGTTCCCAGCCGAGTTCTCTCTGGAGCTTGCGCGAGTCGATGGC